>NZ_CP013106.1:3488823-3805988 GCF_001431725.1 Halomonas huangheensis
GCAGAGAAATGTCGGTTTTTTCTGCGCTTGAGCCATCGGAGGAGCGTCACGCGCGGAAGAGCCCCGGAAAACCACGCGCACAAGGAAATCAATCCGTGGTAGAGAGCGACTCAGAATGCCATAGCGTCACCGTCAAAGCCTGGACTGGGACGCTTGACGGTCTTGGTCACGATATAGGTGAAATAGCGCTCAATACCGATATCTGACGTCAACCAGGCATCAATCAGGCGTTGGTAGGCATCTATCGATTCGGACTCGACCTTGATCAGGTAGTCCACACCCCCACCCACTGCAACGCACTCGGTCACCGCCGCGGTGTCCTGCACCAATTTCTCGAAGCGCTGGAAACTTTCGGCATTGTGCTGCTTCAGCTCGATCTGGACCCAAACCGGTGTTTTCGGCACCAGCACTCGGGCATTGATCTGCGCCGAATAGCCCTCGATGATACCGGCCTTTTCCAGCCGACGTACGCGCTCCCAGCAGGGACTGACAGACAGGTTGATGGATTCCGCCAAACGGGACTTGGTAATGCGCCCATCACGCGACAGGATCGAGAGTATCTTCAGGTCGTAACGGTCAAGTTTCATGTGCAGCTTTGCAGTTGTCGGGTCAAACCGCCCCGGCGCGTGGCACGGGGCGGACACGAATCGGGCGCGGGTAGTGCAGGCCTCCTCCGTTTCGATGATGTTGCTACCTTCAGCGGTGTTGCTACCTTCAGCGGTGTTGCTACCTTCAGCTTAGGCAACAAACTCAGGACAGGGCGTCGACAACCTCTGCAATCACGGCAATGGTATCGCCCATGTTGACCTGTGCCGGGAAGCGACGCGCGGCAAGGATGCCATCACGCTGAGCACGATATTCGATGGGCTCTGCACCACTGCGAGTCATGTCATAGACCCGTGCAATGATGTCCCCCTCGCGGACCTCATCTCCCAGCGAGAGAGTGAGTTCCAGCAGGCCAGTGTGCTCGCTCTGCACATAGCAGCTGGCATCCGGCATATCGAGATAGATCTGCTCGGCCGGCATCTCGACTTCACCATCCTTGAGTCCATAATGGATCAAGAAGTTGTCGATACCGCGCTCGGTGATCGCCAGACTCTGCGGTGTCGAGGTGCCACCGCCACCCAGCTCGGTGGCGACGAATATCTTGCCCTGACTCTCCACCGCAGTATCGAACAGCGCCGCCGCATCGAGTTCAAACATCACCATGGCATAGGGTGCACCGAAGGCCTTGGCGCCTTCCAGTGCAGCACGTTGTTGATCGGCATTATCCAGAACGTGTGATGCTCCAAACGGGATAATATCCAGCGTGCGTCCCCCGGAGTGCAGGTCGAGTACCACATCAACCATCGGCACCAACTCACGGGTGAAGTAGTCAGCGATCTTCTCTGTCACGCTGCCATCCGGGTCACCGGGGAAGCTGCGATTGAGGTTGCCGCCGTCCATCGGCGAAGTGCGGCGCCCAACCTGAGCCGCAGGAGTATTCATCATCGGTACGATGATCACTCGACCATGCACATCCTCAGCCTTGAGCGAGCAGGAGAGTTTCTGCAGCGCGGTAATTCCCTCGTATTCATCACCATGATTGCCGCCGGTGATCAGTGCTGTAGGCCCCTCGCCATTGGCGACTACCGTGACCGGAATCATCACCGCACCCCAGGCCGACTCATCATTGGAGATCGGCAGTTTGAGAAAACCGTGCTGTACGCCCTGGGCATCAAAATCGACGGTGGCGGAAATGGGGCTCTTGCGCTTGCTCATGATTTCTCCTGCACAAATGGCGCCCTGCCGGTTACGCAAGGCGCCGTATCCACGAATCACACTCAGGAACAGTCTGAATAACTGCCTACGCAGGCAAATCACGCTGTCGCGTGGTGCTTCACTCTGCCTGGCGACCTCTTCAGATCGTCACTGGCGTATCTACAGGTGTAGGCTATTTGACGAACAACTGACGCGGGAAATTGGCCAGCGACTCGGCACCATTCTCGGTGATCAGAATGCTCTCGGTAATTTCCAGCCCCCAATCGTCCATCCACATCCCCGGCATGAAATGGAAGGTCATGCCGGGCTCAAGAATGGTCTCGTCCGAAGGACGCAGGCTCATGGTGCGCTCGCCCCAGTCCGGAGGATAGCTGATACCGATCGGATAACCACAGCGCGCACCGCCACGGTCAAAGCCGTACTTGTCCATCGCCGCGCCAAGCGCCATGGCGATATCGGCAGTGCGATTGCCTGGGCGCGCCACAGCCAGGCCATTCTCGATGCCTTCAAGAAGCGCCGACTCGCCGCGGACGAAATCCTTCGGCGGCGTACCGAGAAATACGGTGCGCGACAGCGGGCAGTGATAACGCTTGTAGCAGCCGGCAATCTCGAAGAATGTCCCTTCTCCCAGGCGGAAGGGCTCATCATCCCAGGTCAGGTGTGGAGCCGCGGCATCACTACCGGTCGGCAGCAGCGGTACGATGGCCGGGTAATCCCCACCGTGCACCTTGCCCTTCTCGTCGGTCCAGCCCTCGATGCCGACGCGATAGATTTCCGATACCAGCCGCGATTTGGGTAGCCCCGGCTCGATCACTTCGAGAATGCGCGTGTGCATGCCCTCAACGATACGTGCCGCCACGCGCATATATTCAATTTCACGCGGCGACTTGATGGCACGACACCAATTTACCAACGAGTTGGCATCCTGGAAGCGCGCATGTGGCAGTTCCTTGACCAGACTCTGCCACGCCTTGGCCGAGAAATAGTAATTGTCCATTTCCAGCCCAACCACACCGTCGGTCCAGCCTCGATCCGGCATGATCGACTGAGCCAGATACTCCATCGGGTGCATGTCCGGATTCTGGACATAATAGTCAGGGTAGTAGGTGATATTGTCGGGATTCATCCAGCAGGTGCGCAGCGCACCATTGCTGTCCTGACGCCGGCCATACCATACCGGCTCACCTTCCAGCCCCAGCAATACACATTGGTGTACGTAGAACGACCAACCGTCATAGCCCGTCAACCAGGCCATATTGGAAGGATCGCTGATGATCATCACGTCAATGCCACGCACGGCCATATCGGCACGCACCTTCTGCAGGCGCTGTGCGTATTCCTCACGAGTGAACGGCAGTGAAACCTGAATCATGAAACCACTCGCCCTACAAAGACATCACCGAAACCCGGGCAAGTTCCGGAACCAGTAAATCCCCCGGACCATACGCCCCAGCGCCATCCAGCAACTGATCGGTACGTCCAGGTTATTCACTCACGGTCCCACCAGCCCGGCACTATTCTTATATCCCTACGGCCTGCCTCGACACCGCAGACATCATCTGCTTCTGGTCTCTTTTCTGGCATATTGCGACAGCAAATGTCATGATTTATCGTGTCGCTTGATCATGACAATGTCTTAACAATGTCGTTGTGGTGATACTAGCACCACAACCATGATTTCGGTCAAAGGGTTTATTGAGTCATGACAATTGACCTGACACGTTACCTCGACGATAGCCAACCAAAGTACCTGGCGATCGCTCGAGCCCTATCGCGCGCGATACGTGCCGGAGAGCTGACGCCAGGCACTCGCCTGCCGCCACACCGCACGCTGGCGGAGCTCCTCGGCGTCAGTGTCCAGACCGTCTCACGTGCCTATGCTCAAGCAGAGAAAATGGGCCTGGTGCGCTCCCGAGTCGGTAGTGGTACCTGGATCAATGTACTGGATGACTCACGTGAATCTGCCTACCTGCGCAATGGCGAGCTTCGTGATGCGGACCAGTTGATCGACATGTCGATTGCACATCCTGTATGTCCAGCGGATCATCACGACCGGTTTCGGCGCACTCTAATGCAGATCGCCGAGCATTCTCACCCGGATATTGTCACTGCCAGTCGGCCCATTGCAGGACTTGTTCACCATCGCGAACGTGCCAACGCCTGGCTGACCAGTCAGCTATGTATGCCCGGCGACATCGATGACCGTATTCTCTGCAACGGTGCTGCGCATGGCTTGATGCTCGCTATCTCCAGTGTGGTCCAGCATGGAGATCTGGTACTCACCGAGGCCCTCACCGATCACGGCCTGATCGCCCTGTCACGAACTCTCGGCTTCCAGCTTCGTGGGGTTCCGGTCGATGAACTGGGCGTCATGCCCGATGCGCTGGATGCGGCCTGCCATCGCTTCAAGCCACGCGCTGTGTGTCTGACCCCCACCCAGCTCAATCCCACTGGCGCGACCATGGATGCTACCCGGCGTGATGAAATCGCCGCGGTTCTCGAGCGTCATGGTGTATGGCTGATAGAAGATGATGTGCATGCGCTTCTCGAGTCCCCGGGCCTGATGCCGATCAGCGCGCGTATCCCCCACCAGGGCTTTCATGTCACCAGCCTGACCAAGGTCACCGTCCCGGGACTGCGCACGGGATACGTCACCGTGCCGCGCGGACAATTGCATCACACCCTGCCACGCCTGCGTGCCACCTGCTGGATGGCACCTCCGTTGATGTTCGAGATTGCCGACCGTTGGATCGAGGATGGTACCGTCAATGAACTGGCGCTCATTCAGCGCCAACTGCTCGCAGAGCGCCAACAGCTGGCAGCAGGAATCCTGCGTGCCCATCCACTGGAATCACGACCGACCAGCCTGCACGTCTGGCTAACGCTGCCCAATGCCTGGCGAGCCGAAGAACTTCAGCAATTGACGGAACAGGAAGGGTTGGCCATCACCACCGCCAGTCCGTTCATGGTCGAGCAGACGCCGCCGCCGCGACGGATACGTCTGAGCCTCGGTGCGGAGCCTGATATCCGGCGGCTCGAGGAAGGATTGCAACGGCTGGCAGAGTTGTTGGAGGATTCACCTCCGCCCATGATGCAGATTGTCTACTGACAACAGCCCCAATGCGAGATGGAGTGACCATGCGAATTCTGGTGCATATCAGTAATGCCGAGAGCTGGCGGGATGAGATGGCGCGCCGTCTGCCTCAGGCCGAGATCAAGACCAGCCAGCAAGCCTCTCCGGAATGGCGCGCCGGCGTAGATTACCTGGCGGCCTGGAAGCCGGACGAGGCGCTGTTGCGTGAATGCAGTGGCCTCAAGGCCATTCTCAATCTCGGCGCTGGCGTGGACGCCCTGCTGGCCAACCCGGCCCTGCCTGCCAATGTGCCGATCATCAAGTTGCGCGATGCCGGCATGGCCACCTTGATCGCCGACTACGTCCACTATGCGCTGCTGCACTTCCAACGCGACTTTGATCGTTATGCGCAGTTGCAACGTCAGCGTCGCTGGCAGCCTCATGAAGTCGTGGACAAGAGCGAGTGGGGGGTTGGCGTGCTGGGTCTGGGGGCCATAGGCACCAGCGTGGCCCAACACATTGCCGAGGAAGGTTTTCCGGTCTACGGCTGGAGCCGTTCACCGAAACAGGTGGCGGGCATTGAATGTCATCATGGTGATGACGGCCTGGAGTTTGTTCTGCGTCATAGCACCAGCCTGGTGCTGCTGCTTCCGGACACGCCTGCCACACACCAGTTGATGAATGCCGAGCGCCTCGCGCTACTGCCTCAAGGTGCCAGCCTGATCAACCCCGGCCGTGGAACGCTGATCGACGAAGCCTCCCTGCTTGAGGCACTGGGCGATGACAACCAGCCCGGACGCCTGCGTGGCGCCGTCCTCGATGCCTTCCCCGTGGAACCACTCAGCGAAACCAGTCCGCTGTGGAGCCATCCACGGATCATCGTTACACCGCATATGGCCGGCCCTACTCCCCTCCATGAGGCGCTCGATCAGGTTGTCACCAGCATCGAAGCCCTGGAAGCGGGAGAACCGGTGGAAAGCATCGACCGCCAGGCCGGTTATTGAGGGCATCAGTCACCTGAGAGCGTTCCCGGAACGCAACAGGCTGTCACAGGATTGCCTGTGACAGCCTGGTCGGAACCGACGAATCGCCGGTGACGATTCGGCTCAGCAGATCAAGTCAGCTTGTCCTGCGTGCGCGTCTTGAAATCAGCGGCATCATGACGTTCATGCAATTGCTCGGACAACTCACCAGAGGTGCGGTTGACCATCCTCCCCCGCTGCACCGCCGGACGTGCGGCCAGGGCCTCGGCCCAACGCCTGACGTTGGTGTACTCATGCGCGGACAGAAACTCGGCAGCATCGTACTGGTTATTGATTACCAGACCGCCATACCAGGGGAAGATCGCCATATCGGCAATGCTGTACTCATCGCCCGCGATAAATTCGCGCTCGGCCAACTGACGGTCGAGCACATCCAACTGCCGTTTGGTCTCCATCGTGTAACGATTGATCGGATACTCATACTTCTCCGGGGCATAGGCATAGAAATGCCCAAAGCCACCGCCAACGAATGGCGCCGAGCCCATCTGCCAGAACAGCCAGTTCATCACCTCTGTGCGCGCACTCACGTCCCTGGGCAGGAAGGCCCCGAACTTCTCGGCGAGGTAGAACAGAATCGAGCCGGACTCGAAAATCCGCAGTGGTTTATCGCCACTATGATCGGACAGCGCAGGAATCTTGGAGTTGGGGTTGATGTCCACAAACCCACTGCCGAACTGGTCGCCATCACCGATACGAATCAACCAGGCATCGTACTCGGCCCCCTTGTGACCAAGCGCCAACAGCTCCTCGAGCATGATGGTCACCTTGACGCCATTGGGCGTACCCAGCGAGTAGAGTTGCAGTGGATGCTGGCCTACCGGTAGTTCACGCTCATGCGTCGCTCCAGCGACTGGACGATTGATGCTGGCAAACTGACCGCCACTGGCACCCTCCCATGTCCATACACGAGGTGGCTGATAGGTGTCATTGCTCATCGAGATCTCCATGCCTCAGGGTTGTAAATGGCGTTATGACTGCTGCTCTGCAAGAGCAGGGTAATCCGTGTAGCCGTGCTCGTCGCCACCATAGAAGGTAGATGGCTGCGGTTCGTTGAGCGCGGCGCCCTGGCGCAACCGCTGTGGTAGGTCAGGATTGGCAATGAACGGGCGACCGAAACTTACCAGGTCGGCCTTGCCCGCACGAATCCGCGTTCGAGCTTCCTCGGCGTCATAGCGCCCGTTGGCAACATACACTGCCGAGAACGCTGCTCGAATGGCGTCGATAATCTCTTCCGGTCGACCATTGGCATGATTGCCCTGGAAGGAGTCTTCGACGACTTCGAGATAGCCGATGCCGATATCATCCAGTTCCGCCGCGAGGGCTGCAAAAGTCTCCTGCGGATGGTCATCGTACATGGCATTGAAACTGCCGGTGGGGCTGATGCGCACACCAACTCGCTCTGGGCCCCAGATATCCACGACAGCCTGCACGACTTCCAATGGCAGGCGCAAACGGTTCTCGAGGCTGCCGCCGTAGGCGTCACTACGCACATTACTGCCGGACTTGATGAACTGGTCCAGTAGATAGCCATTGGCGGCATGTATCTGAACACCATCGAAGCCGGCCTCACGCGCATTGATCGCCGCCTGCCGATACTGTTCGATGATGCCGGGGATCTCGTCGCTCTCCAGCGCTCTGGGAGTGGGAATTTCCAGCATGCCTGAGTCCTTGCTGACAAAGGTCTGGGCACCTTCCGGTTTGATGGCCGAAGGCGCTACAGGAAGTTCCCCATTCGGTTGCAGGGCTGGGTGGGAGATCCGACCGACATGCCACATCTGCAGTTGAATTCGGCCGCCGGCCTCATGTACCGCCTCGGTAACCGCACGCCATCCGGCAATCTGCTCAGGACTATGAATGCCCGGCGTAAAAGCATATCCCTTGCCCTGAGGCGAAATCTGGGTTGCCTCACTGATGATCAGTCCAGCCCCTGCACGCTGCCGGTAGTACTCGACGTTCATGGCCTGAGGAACGTCGCCTGGCTGCGCTGACCTCGAACGGGTCAGCGGTGACATCAGGATACGATTGGGCAGTTCCAGGCCACCGATCTTCAAAGGGGTAAATAGCGGATCCAGTTGTTCCGTCATGGTTCATGATTCCCTGGCTGTAGGGTGGATGTCGGCAAGCGTCTGTATTCCACTAGCCGCAAGTTACCGCTTCATGCTTATATGCTCTAGACTATATATAGACCAGTCTACTAGTAGAAGTGCAAATCAATCACCACTATCGAGTCGATAGGCAATAC
Source organism: Halomonas huangheensis (assembly GCF_001431725.1). Classification (NCBI taxonomy): domain Bacteria; kingdom Pseudomonadati; phylum Pseudomonadota; class Gammaproteobacteria; order Oceanospirillales; family Halomonadaceae; genus Halomonas; species Halomonas huangheensis. The sequence continues at coordinate 3,496,943 of NZ_CP013106.1, forward strand.
CGCCAACGCGCTGGAGAAAGCCTTGCCCATGAAATCAGGAGGGTTTGAGACAAGCCATCAGCGTCTGTTCAAACTCGTACATAGGCCGACAATCCTTGACTGTCTTGGCCCGCAATAGAGCGCCCTGCCACCCAGCCATGGCAAAGGCTGCCAATGCTTCTGCGTCGAGGTCGTGACGAATGCTACCTTCGGCCTGCCCGTCCTTGAGACAATCGGCCAGGTAGCCCTCCCAGCGCTGGAAGATCCGAGCCAATGCATCACGCAGCGCATCACTGCGCGAAGACATCTCCTGGCCCAGATTACCGATCAGACAACCGCGTGAATGGTCACAACGCTGCATATCGGTACGCGATGTGTTCAACCAGGCACACAACCGCTCCACAGCTGGCCGTGAAGGATCCTTGAGCATGGCGGACATCTGCTGATCACTTTCTTCGGCAAAGGCCTCAATGACCGCCAGGCCAAAGGCTTCCTTGCTGGCGAAGTAGTGATAGAACGAGCCTTTGGGCACCCCCGCATCCTTGAGCACCGCATTGATGCCCGTCGCGTTGTAGCCCTGCTCGGAGATGATGGTCTTGCCGACCTGAATCAACAGGTCACGCGTTGGAGAGGTATGAGTCATGGACAATAGACTAGACCAGTCGGTTAGTAACCACAAGCGCCATGTACCCCCATGGGCGTCCTGCCCATGGGGGGCAGCGAGCATCGAGCTGCGGGGTTACTTACAGCTTATAACTTACCGCTTACAGCTCGAGCTGCTCGTAGCTCGTAGCTCGTAGCTCGTAGCTCGTAGCTCGTAGCTCGTAGCTCGTAGCTCGTAGCTCGTAGCAGGCCGCCAACCTACAGCAGTTGGTTGAACTGCCTCAGCCACTCGGGGTGCGCCGGCCACGCCGGGGCCGTTACGTAGTGGCCACTGGTCACGGCATCGGTCACCTCAAGGTCAACGAACTCCCCACCCGCCAGATGAACTTCGGGGGCACAAGCGGGATAGGCTGACACGCGATAACCATCAAGGCGCACTGCGGCAGCCAACAGCTGAGCACCGTGACAGATGGCAGCAACGGGCTTCTTGCCGTCGACAAAGTGACGCACGATCTCGAGCACTCGCTCATCAAGACGCAGGTACTCAGGAGCACGGCCGCCGGGGATCACCAGGCCGTCATAATCGGCCAGAGTGATATCCGCAAAGGTCTCATTGAGCGTGAAGTTGTGACCAGGCTTTTCCGAGTACGTCTGATCACCCTCGAAATCATGAATCGCCGTCTTGACCGTATCGCCTTCGCGCTTGTCCGGACAAACAGCATCTACGCTGTGGCCCATGGCCTGAAGTGCCTGGAACGGCACCATCACCTCGTAGTCTTCTACGAAGTCGCCTGCAATCAACAGTAATCTTGCCATGTCGTCGAACTCCTCGGTTTGGGATAAAAACGTAGGGCTCTCTGAAACATCACGGTCGCTTCATACGACTCTGTGCTCATGCTGTGTTGCAGCGTACCCGTTGTCTACTGGCCTCGCCATGGTCTTGTCTCAGTTCTTTGCTACTCCGGGCAAGCAACACTATAGCCCCCTGCTTACGCACCTACAGGGGAACCTTTCCCATCGCTCGGCATCCGAGTGTCATTGAATGACTTCCCCGCTACCCTGTTTGACGGAGTCTGCTGCCCATGCCCTCAACCAGGCACTTCCTGTCGTCCATGCTGTCACGAGTAGGTATTGCGCGATTGGCTATATTCGGTCTGTTGTCGTTACTGGCACTGACGGGGACGGCATATGCCAGCTCGCCTCAGGCCTTTGATGCTCGCTACCACCTGGCTGTCGATGGGTGGCCGGATGCGACCATCAAACATCGTGTCTCACGCGAGGGAGGCCATTGGCTAAGCGAAATGCACTCCAGCGTCGCTATCGCTGGAGGCAACGAGAGCGCACGTTTCATCGAAGATGGCGACCAACTTCGCGCGCTGAGCTACCGCAGCAACTACAGCATGCTCGGTGTCGGCAAGAGCTATCAACTCAACCGCGACCAGTTGGCTCACAAACCCGACCGCCAGACTGCGCTGATCAGCCTGTCCCGCCAGGTACAGGAGGGTCGCTGCGAAAACGACTGCACGGTACGCTTCGTGGACTACAAGGGACGCGACGAAGTACTCGACTGGCGCCGCGTCGATGATACAAGTGTCCAGGTTGATGGCCAGACGGTGCAAGCCCCCACTATCGAACTACAGAATCCAGACAAGACGGATCGCCACATGGTCGTGAGTTTCCACCCCGACATTCCAGGCCTGTTGCTGCGTCTCGATTTCTACAAGCACGGCGAACAAGTGAGCCAGCTGAGCCTTTCTCGGTTGCAACTCTAGCCCTCATTCAGCCCGCCGGTACTCATGCCCCTGAATCAGTCCAGCCCGGACGAAACCTTGCTGACGCTCGATGCCATGCCTTGGTCGGACTCGACGTTTCGACCGGACTCGACGTTTCGACCAGACACAAGGTTTCAACCTGGTACGATGGTCCTGTTGCTGAACGACTAAAACTGCATACAATCATGACCTTTCTGATCTGACCGCCTCACTGGGGGCGGTCAGTCGCTTCTGTGGTCGAGAAAGGATGCTCCCCCATGTTCAGCGGTCTTCTGATCGTGCTACTGCCGCTCGTGCTCGGTTATCTGGTACCAGTGCACAACAGCCGAGTCATGGGCTGGATAAATCGCGGCGTCAACCTTTCCATCTACATCATTCTGATGTTGATGGGCATGTCTCTAGCGGGGCTTCCTGACCTTGCTACGCAGTTATCACGCATGGGTGGTCAGGCGCTGATGCTGTTCACGGTCATTACCCTTTGCAATCTGGCGGCATTGAGTTGGCTATCACGGCGTCTACGCCTGGACCTCGGCACACCGCATATCGTGCGTAATGCTCCGACCAGCAAGTTTGCCGCGCTCGCGGGATCGTTGTCGCTGGTAGGCGTCGTCTTCGCGGGCCTGGCTCTGGGTCTGGTAACAGCAAACTTCATCGGTGAAAGCCTGTTTGTCAGCGCCGAACACCTGGCCGAATGGGTGCTGTACCTGCTGCTGGCTCTGATCGGCTGCCAACTGCGCAACTCGGGCATGCCGCTCAAACAGATTCTACTCAACCGCTACGGGCTGTTCATTGCGGTCACCCTTGCCTTGAGCTCGCTGTTGGGTGGCCTGATCGCAGCCCCACTACTGGACCTGCACTGGAACGAAGGCCTGGCCATGGCCGCCGGTTTCGGTTGGTACTCGCTGTCCGGCATCTTGATTGGTGACCACCTCGGACCGCTGCTGGGAGGCGTCGCCTTCTTCAATGACCTGACACGTGAACTGTTGGCCTTCGTGCTGATTCCACTGTTGATCCGGCGAATGGCTCCACTCGCCATAGGTTACGGTGGTGCCACCTCCATGGACTTTACCCTACCCGTCATCCAGCAGCATGGCGGTGTATCCTGTGTGCCGATTGCTGTAGTCAGTGGTTTCCTGCTGTCATTGCTGTCACCACCACTGATCCTGTTTCTGCTATCACTGTGATCGGCCTTGAGCCCCCAGCCTCCGGTCTCGCATCGAGGTCTGGGGGGATACTGACAGGCCGACACGCAATCCGTATGCTGACCTCATCCCCGAACGGATTACTGCTGTGACTCCATCCAACCGGCGTATCACGCTCAAGGACCTCGCTCGCGAACTAGGCGTTTCCACGGCAAGTGTCTCCAACGCGTTCAATCGCCCTGACCAGCTTTCCCGAGAGCTACGCCAGCATATTCTCAGTGAAGCCCGCCGCATGGGGTACCATGGCCCTGATGCACGTGCGCGTACGCTGCGTACCGGACGCTCCCAGATCATTGCTGTGGTGTTGGCCGAGACCTTGACCTACAGCCTCAATGACGCGGTATCCAGCGAACTGTTGACCGGCATCACCGAGGTGCTTGATGCCCACGGTCATACCCTGTTGCTGCTGTCAGCCGGACGCCAGCCGGCCGTCCGTCAAATGCCCGCATCGTCCAGCATGGCGGATGGCTTCATCGTCTACGGCTTGATGCCTGGCGACAGTCTGATCGGTGAATTGCCCTCTCACCGCCCGCTGGTGGCGGTAGACTTTCATATCAACGGCCAGCCCACCGTGCATATCGACAATGAACCAGCCTCTTTCGCGATAACTCGTCATGCCCTGCATCAGGCGCCGAAAAGGGTCGGTATTATCTGCCTGCGCCTGGCCACTACCACGGTCAATGGTCGCCTCACTGCAGAGCATGAATGGCTCAGTGTCCAGAGCACCATTACCCGTTCGCGTCTCGACGGCTATTTCCGGGCCCTGGAAGAATACGGACTGAGTCGCGATGACATCCCACTGTGGAACATCGAGGAGAACATCCATGCGGTCTGCGCCCCGGTCATCGAAGAGATTCTCGACCTGCCAGCGGAGCAACGTCCCGACCTGCTGCTGTGCATGTCCGACCGCATTGCCCTGACTGCCCTGACTCTCGCAGAACAGCGCGGAATTCGAGTCCCCGAGGACCTTCGACTGACGGGGTTCGACGGCATTGAGGAGGGGCAGTACCGTGCACCACGCCTGACGACAGTACGTCAGGACAGTATCGAGAAGGGACGCATGGCAGCGCGTATGGTCCTGGGGCTCGACACGCCCCATGACCGCCTGCTGCAGACCAATCTGTTGATTGGTGAAACCTGCCCCTGAACCGGCCCCTTGCGACACCTGCACAAAGATTTCACCATTTCTGCCGCTTTTCACCACACAGAGATGGCATTCTGAGGGCATGAATTCGACGCAGTGGGCGATTCCCCTCGTAATGCACCTCGAAGCGGGCCGGCTCTACCCGGCGTCGATTGAACGACCTATTGTGGAGTCTCCCCTTTCATGTCTGCGAAACGTCTGCTGCAGCCTGCCTTTTCCCGGCTTGGTCTCAAGCTCTTCGCCATTATTCTGGTGGTCAACGTAGCCATCGCCGGGCTGGTATTTGTAGCGATTTCGCGCAGTCTTGATCAAGGCTTTATCGAATATCTCGACCACGCCCAGACCCAGCGCGCCGAAACGCTGGCCGAAGGCCTCGGTGAAGCCTGGTCTCGGCGTCAGGATTGGCAATGGCTACGCCAATCACCACGTGCCTGGCACCACCTGGTGCGCCGTCAGCTGTGGCCGACCGACAACCTGCCCCCTCTCAGTATCGAAGGCAATCTTGGTGATCCCCGCGACTTCGTACTTCACGATGCCAATGGCCTGCCGGTGATCGGCCTGCCTCCCAACGATGACGACATGGCCGCTGAGCTGCGCTGGCTACCCGTCATGAGTGAGGGCGTCCAGGTCGGAAAGCTCGGTTATCGACCTCCGGAACAACTGATGGCGCGCATGGATCGATTGTTTCTGAACCAGCAGCGACGCAATCTGACGATCATCGTGGGCGCTCTCGCCCTGGCGTCACTATTGCTGGCGACTGCCCTTTCCTGGTGGCTGGGGCGACGTGCACGCGGCATGGCCATGGCCACGCGCCGCCTGACCGAAGGCGACTACAGCACGCGTCTTCCCGAACGCGGCCGCGACGAACTGTCCAGCTTGTCACATGACTTCAATGTACTGGCCGAAACCCTGGAGACCAGTCGCGAAGCTCGTACACGTTGGGTATCGGATATTGCCCATGAGCTGCGTACACCCCTGGCGGTGCTTCGTGGTGAGATCGAGGCCATGCAGGATGGTATTCGCTCTCTGAATCAGGACAACCTGCACTCCCTGGCTCAGGAGGTAGGCCAACTGGAGCGTCTGGTGGGCGACTTGCGCCTGCTGTCGCAGAGCGACGCCGGGGCCCTCGAGGTACAACTCGCGCCGCTGGACCTGAGCGACAGTCTGGCGACACGACTCGAGGAAGCCCGTGGCTGGTTGGATGACCATGGTCTACAACTTGAATACGATCTGCAGGGCCCAGCCTGGATACGCGGTGATATGCAACGCCTGCGCCAGTTATGGAATAACCTGCTCGACAACACCTGCGCTTATACCCAGGCACCGGGCAAGGTCAAAGTCAGTTTGACTCGCAGTGCCACAGACTGGGTTCTACGCCTGGAGGACAGCGCCCCAGGCGTGCCGGTCTCCGAATTGCCGCGCCTTACCGAACGCCTGTATCGTGTCGAAGGTTCACGCAGCCGCGCCAGCGGTGGTAGTGGCCTGGGGCTGTCGATTGCCACCGCCCTGGCTCGCGCTCACGATGCCGACATGCAGCCCACCCAATCGGCACTGGGTGGGATATGCTGGACGCTGCGTTTCCCTGCGCTACCCGCGCACCTGCAGCTTGAGGAAGAGCAATGACCGATGTGCCCAACGCCAGCGACCAGATTCTGATCGTCGAAGACGAGCCCAAGATTGCTCGGCTGGTTGCCGACTACCTGAATGGCAGCGGCTACCCGACACACCATATCGACAATGGTGACCAGGTCATTACCTGGTTGAGCGAAACCGAACAGCGGCCACAGCTGGTGCTGCTTGATCTGATGCTGCCCGGCACCGACGGCCTGACGCTGTGCCGCGAGATTCGTCAGCGCTGGCCACGTATTGCGATCATCATGCTGACCGCCCGGGTCGAGGAAGTCGACCGCCTGTTGGGTCTGGAACTGGGTGCCGACGACTATATCTGCAAGCCATTCAGCCCCCGAGAGGTCGTGGCCAGAGCCAAGGCCGTACTGCGTCGCAGCCAGGCTCAGGACAACAGCATTCCGGGGCATGATCTGCTACTCGATGAAAATGGTTGGCGCGCCCTCGCCGATGGCCAGGATCTGGGCCTTACCGCAGTGGAGTTTCAACTGCTCAAGGTGATGATGCAGTCACCGGGACGCATCTTTGCCCGCGAGCAACTCATGGATCATATGTATCGTGACCATCGTATCGTCTCGGAGCGTACCGTCGATAGCCATATCAAGAAGCTGCGCAAGAAGATCGCGGATATCTGGCCAGAGCGCGAAATCATCCGCTCGGTCTATGGTGTAGGCTACAAGTACCAGCCGGAAGAATAGGCTCACAAGATAGCCCCGCGAGGCCCGCATGGCCCATAGCCAGCCCCACCACCCTGCATCGAGGTTTCTGCGCGATCCACGCCTGCCCTGGCTTGAAATTCGTCGCGTGAGGGCTGGCAATGCCTTCAGTCATGGCATGCATAGCCACGACTGCCATTCCTTTGGTGCCATCCTCTCGGGACATTCCGAGTATCGCAACGGCACACACAGTACCGACGTTGGACGTGGTGACACCGTCATCATCAATGTCGAGGATCGCCACGCCTGCAACAGCCGGTCGGATGCCGCCTGGTCATACGATATGATCTATCTCGACAGCCATTGGCTGGCGGAGCGCTGTTCCGCCGCCACAGGTGCTGCCAACATCGATATACCAATGTTCAGCGCTGGAACCAGTGCCGATCCTCGCCTGCACAGCGCACTGGTGAAGCTGGCCGATGCGCTGGATTCTCCGTCCGTCACTCGACTCGAATGCGAGAGTCACGCCGAGACCCTCTGCGGTCTGTTGCACGATAGTCTCCACCCTCTCCCATTACCCGACGTACCTCCCGAGCGCCTCGAGAGAGTCATGGAGTTCATGGCCAGTGAGTGGCAACGCGATCTGAGCCTTCAGGAGCTGTGTCACGTCGCCGACTGCGGTCCCACCAGTTTGATCGCCGCCTTTCGCCATCACTACGGCCTGACGCCTCATGCCGCGCTGGTTGATCTACGCGTGCGCCAGGCTCGCCAACGCCTGCGTCGCGGACTGGCAATTGCCGATGTCGCCCAGGACTGCGGTTTTGCTGATCAGGCCCACTTGCAACGCACCTTCAAACGGCTGCTTGCCACCACACCCGCACACTACCAGGGACGTCGCTTGCGCCCCTGAAACTGCCTGCTATGCCAGACCCAGCAACACCGCACTCATCATCAGCAATATCGCCAGAACGCGATTCATCCACAGCTGCTGTGGTGCCGATCTCAGCCAGCGACTCATATGCCCGCCGACCAGCGCCCAGACGCTGATCGACGCCAGGCAGATCATCCCCCACAGCAGCGCATAGCCCGTGACACCAAACGTGCTACCGGCATCCACGAACATGCCCATGCCTGCTGCCGATGCCAACCAGGCTTTGGGATTCAACCACTGCATCAAGGCTCCGGTCAGCGCACCGGAGGGTCGCACGCTACTATCTATCTCCAACTCTGCCGACGCCGTCAGCAACCGCACGGCCAACCACAGCAGAAAGACCACCCCTGCCATTCGGACCAGAGTGCGCAGCCAGGGCAATACCTGCCAGACCTCACTCAAGCCCATGCCGATCAACCACAGCAACAGGGTAAATCCACTGCTGGCCCCAACCACCAACGGCATGGCACTCCGCCAACCAAAGCGAACGCCAGTGGACAACACCAACAGGTTGACCGGCCCGGGAGAGATCGACGCAACCAGGGCAAAGGACGACATCGACAGCAGCACACTCGCAGACATGGGGTCACTCCATTCATCAGGGAATCAGGAGTGTGAGGCACCACGCAGTTGGTTTATTGAACAGAATTTCAGTCGCATGGATCGCCGTGACTTGCGAGGTCTCTGCACATTCGCTGCATAGGGTTTGCACGACACCAGCCGATAGTGGAATGCGTCAAATGAAAGCACCACTCACTGGTGCACCAATAACGAAGGAGACATGAATGACGACATCATTCACCCGCAAGGCACTGATCCCCACCATCCTGACCGCTGTTCTGCTGCCGGTATCAATGGGCGCGCTGGCTGGCGAGAAGGCCGCAATGGAAGATCACGCATCCAACCACGCTGGCCCACACCATGAACAACGCGATGAGTTGTTCGATCGCGCAGGCATCGACGACGCCACTCGTGAAGCACTGCACCAGGCCGAAATCAGCCATCACGATGCCATCAAGCAGGTCAATACCGATTACCGCGAGCAACGCCAGCAGATCCTCGGCGAAGACGGCATGGCGGCACTCAAGCAGGCCGGAGACGAACTGCGAGAAGAGCGGGTAACCGCGCTGATGGACGAGTGGCAGCTGTCTGACGATGACCGAGCTAAACTCCAGCAAACACGCGAGGGTTTCCACGACAGCGTACAGGCGCTGCGTGCCCGCGATTTCGAGAGCCGTGAAGCTCGCCGCCAGGCATGGGACGAATTGCGCACCAGTACTCATGCCGCATTGGTCGAAGTGCTGAGTGAAGAGCAGATCAAGGAACTGCGTCATACCATGATGCCGGGCCGCGACGGTGGTCACCATGGCCACCATTCGCATCGCGCCTGATTCGGCTTGCCCCGGATCATCTGTCCTTCTGGAACATGACCTTCCATACCCCATCGCAGCCAACTTGTTGTCTTTCTGCACATTCGCTGCATGGGGTTTGCACAGCTGAGACGGATACTGGATGGCATCAGGGGCAAGTCAGCCCCGCGCGGCTCTCAGTCGCGATTGCTGAAGGAGATAGCCAATGAAATTTCCCTTTACCCGTAAAGCACTGATCCCTGCTGTTGTGAGCGCCATGCTGCTGCCGATGTCTCTGAGCGCAGTGGCCGGCGACCACCCGCAGCACCACGGTTCCTGGCAGGAAAAGCGTACCGAACTGTTTGATCGTGCCGATATCGATGTCGATCAGCGCGAGCAACTCGACCAGGCCCGTACCGAATACCAGCAAGCGTTGGAAGAACTCAGCGCCGACTATGCGCAACAGCGCCAGGACATTCTCGGCGAGGACGGTATCGCGGCCCTCAAGCAGGCCATCCACGATATCCGCGAAGAGCGTATCACCACCCTGATGGACGAGTGGCAGCTCTCCGACGAGGACCGCGCCAGCCTTCAGCAGACCCGCGAAGACTTCCGCAGTAACATGAAGTCATTGGCCGACCAGCAATTCGATAGCGATGAAGACCGTCACCAAGCCTGGAAAGAGCTACACACCAATACCCATGACTCCCTGGCCGAGGTATTGAGCGAAGAGCAGATTCAGGAACTTACCCACGCCTTGATGCCACGTGGTCCACGCTTCGGCGGCGATCATGACATGAATGAGGCAGATCCTTCCTCCTGACCCTTCCTTTCCCGTCAGTGGTAATACATGCCCGGCTTTGCCGGGCATTTTCATTTCCTCTCAACTCTCACCAGTCAACGCTCCCCGCTCCTCTGGCGCCCCATTCAGTTCACTCCCTCCACCTCATTTCGCAGCCTGTGGTTGAAGCTGCGTTTGTGACTCACCTTGCAACCTCTCGAACGACTCTGTATTTTATTGAACGTCCAATTAACAAAAAACGCTGTTGAGTCCCCCGACGAAACAGCACGAGACCCGTCGCAAGGGTCGAGCCGAGTCACGACGAGAAACGCCCAATCGCTGTGCAGTGCGCAATGACAGGGACAGCACTCACCCGCCGGATCATCATCTGGTAGTGGACAGGTAAGTATCAGCAACCACAGCGCCAGCACGGCTGGATTGATGGCAATGGTCACTGCGGCACAGCACGGATCACTGCCTGGCGACTCGCGTACTCACTTCACTCATTCAAGGGAGTTCGTGCATGCCCCATCTCGATGATGCTGCAACACCCCGCGATCGCCTGCATCCGATCGTGTTCCACGGTTCAATGATCGGTATCGTGGTCTTTCTCATTTACACCATGACGTTTACCGAACAGGCCGGAGCGTTCTTCAGTGCTGGCCTGTCCTGGGTCAACGAGACCTTTGGTTGGTACTACATGCTTGCGGCAGTGGCCTACCTGGTGTTTGTCGTGGTGATCAGTCTGTCCCGGGTCGGCAACATACGTCTCGGCCCGGATGATTCTCGCCCTGAGTTCTCTACCCTATCCTGGGCATCCATGCTGTTCGCTGCCGGTATCGGTATCGACCTGCTGTTCTTCTGTGTTGCCGAGCCTCTTTCGCACTACCTGGCACCGCCGGATCTGGCTCCAGAAAGCCATGCGGCCCTACGCCAGGCAGTGCCACAGACGTTCCTGCACTGGGGACTGACCGGCTGGGGGATGTATGTACTGATGGGCATGGCGCTGGCCTACTTCAGCTACCGTCATCGCCTGCCGCTGGCGATTCGCAGCGCGCTCTACCCGCTGCTGGGACGTCGTATCTACGGACCGATCGGGAATGCGGTGGATATCACCGCGGTAATCTCAACGGTGTTCGGTATCGCCACCAGCCTCGGTATCGGCGTTATTCAGCTCAATTACGGGCTGAACTTCATGTTCGGCATTTCGGAGAGCATCTCGACTCAGGTGATCCTGATCGTGCTGGTAGTGATTCTGGCCACCATCTCGGTCGTCACCGGCGTGGAGAAAGGCATTCGCCGTCTGTCCGAGTTCAACATGCTGCTTGCCGCCTGCCTGCTGGTGTTTGTGCTCTTCCAGGGCCATACCCTGACACTGCTCAACGGCCTGGTCCTGAATATCGGCGACTACCTGTCCGGCTTTCTGTTCAAGAGCTTTGACACCTATGCCTTCGCCGGGGATGAGGCCCAGCAGTGGAAAGGCTGGTGGACCATTTTCTTCTGGGGTTGGTGGATTGCCTGGACGCCCTTTGTCGGCCTGTTCCTCGCACGTATCTCTCGTGGGCGCACGATTCGTCAGTTCGCCATGGGCGCACTGCTGATTCCGCTCGCCTTCATGATGGCGTGGATGTCGATCTTCGGTAATTCCGGTATCGACATGGTAACCAGTGGCCTGACCGAGCTGGGCGAACAGGCTCTGAATACGCCGCAGACCACGATCTATACCTTCCTCGAACAATATCCCTACATCGGTATCACCGCTTCGGTGGTGACCCTGCTGGGCGTAGTGTTCTTCGTCACTTCGGCAGACTCCGGTGCACTGGTACTGGCCAACTTCACCTCGATCCTGAGCGACGTAAACCACGATGCACCCATTCCGCTGCGCATCCTGTGGTCTGCGGTGATCGGTCTTACCACCATTGCGCTCCTGATGGCTGGCGGACTGAGCGCACTGCAGAGTGCCGTCGTCATCACCGCCCTGCCATTCTCACTGGTGATGTTCGCGATCATGTTCGGCCTGACACGAGCCCTGCGCACCGAGAAAGACAAGGCCGACGCGCGCCGTCTGGTCGCAGCAACCGGGGATGCCGGAAACTGGAAGGAGCGTCTCGACCATGCATTGGACACCTCCAATCGAGCGGGCGCCTCAGCCACCATCGAACATGCCCTGCGTCCAGCCCTGCAACAGTTCGCTGAAGAGCTGAGACAACGTGGACAGACCGCTTCTCTGAGCGAGGAGCAGATCGACGACGAACCGCTGCCACGTCTGACGCTACAGGTGGACTTCGAGGAAGTGCAGAGCTTCGTCTACCAGGTGCGCCCGCACCGCATGCGTACTCCGAGCTTCCTGCCGGTGGATGATGACTACTACCTACGCCTCGATGTGCATCTGGCAGAAGGTAGTCTGGGGCAGAACCTCAATGGCTATAGCCGCGGTCAGGTGATTGATGATGTGCTCGGCGAGTACGAGCGTCATCTGCAGTTCCTCGCCCTTACTCGCGCGGATGGCACTCCGGCTCCGGCCATGCCTGGCAGCATCGGTGAGCCGCCGGAAAGCGCCACGATGTAAACGACAAGGTCTTTATCAGACCATGAAAACCAACGGCGGCCCTGGGGCCGCCGTTGTCATGTCGGGCACTCCAGGCAAACCCAGGCTCTTCTCCGCCGGAACGATATATCGTCGAACCAACGAGATGTGCATACTGGAACGCAACCTCCCGCGCATGAGTCGAGCCATGTCCAACGTCCGCACCATTCGCTATTACCACGCCCATCTCTATTACCACGACGAACAGAGTCTCGAGCAGGCCCATCGGCTGGCCGCAGAGTGTGCAGAACGCTTCGAGGTTCGCGTCGGTCGCTTCCATCGGCAACCGGTAGGGCCGCATCCATGCTGGAGTTGCCAACTGTCCTTTGCGCCACAGAGTTTCGGCGACATTGTGCCCTGGCTAGCGATTCATCGTGGTGATCTGGATATCTTCGTCCACCTCGGCACCGATGATGACCTTTTCGACCATACTCAGGGAGTGATCTGGCTGGGCCGCAGTCATCCTCTGAAGTTGGAGCAGTTTCGACAGCACCGACAGGGCTGATGTCTTGAGTTGCTGCTGATGGTTGGGATGTCGGCAGCTGATGCAACGCGTAGACTATCAATCTCCATTGGAACGGATACCTCGACACTCATGGGCAGCACCCTTCCCCGCTATCTACAGATTCAGCAGCACCTGCTGGAAAAGATCCACAATGGCGACTGGGCGCCGGGATATCAGATTCCCCCCGAGGAACGCCTGGCGGAAGAGTTTGGCGTCAGCCGCATGACCGCCAACAAGGCGATTCGCGACCTGGTTCAGCAAGGCTACCTGTCTCGCCACCCGGGTGTTGGCACCTTTGTCACAGATAGCAAGGCGGAGTCGTCACTGGTAGAAGTCCACAATATTGCCGAGGAAGTGAAGGCGCGCGGCCACGATTACACCAGTGAGGTGCTGATCGCCGAGGCCCGCAAGGCCGATGATGAGGTGTCGATGCGCATGGGCGTACGTCTCGGCACCAGCGTCTTCCATACGCTGATCGTCCACCGCGAGAACGGAGTGCCGATCCAACTGGAAGATCGTTATGTCGATCCTCGTCAGGTGCCTCACTACCTGGATACCGACTTCGCTGTCCAGACTCCCAACGAAGTACTGGTCGCGGCCTGCCCGATCAGCGATGTCGAACATGTCGTCGAGGCCGTTGCCGCCGATGATTTCATTGCCGACCATCTCGACATCCGCAGTGGCCAACCCTGCCTGCGCCTGATACGCCGCACCTGGTCCGGCGACAGGTTGATCAGTTATGCACGCCTCGTGCATCCCGGAGATCGCTACAAGCTGCGTTCATCACTACATACTGAACGCTAAAGCCAGGCAAGCACTGCTTGAATGCCTCTACGGCTGAATCGCTACGTTTATCGCCACCATGGTAGCTACCCGGCGGCCATCCTGAAGGATGTTCTCTCCACTTCGAGTCTGCGCTCCGAGCATCTTACGTTTGAGCACGTTCGTCGATTTACACCGCGCCTCGCCAGGCAAATGCCTGAACTACCTGCACCGGTGCGCAGATAGTCCAGAGAAAAACAGCGTTGAAGAGTCAGACGGCTACATCAGCGCCTGCACCAGATACCCGGCCGGCACTGCCAGCAATAGTGACAAGGCAACACGCAGGAACCAGATGACCAGGATGCGCCCGATCGACAAGGGAATCCGCGTCGCCATGATGCAGGGGATCGAGGCGGAGAAGAACAATATCGCCGAGACCGACACCACTCCGGCGGCAAAGCGCGCCACAAACTCGGCATCGGCCATCAACAACGCCGGCAGGAACATCTCGGCAAGACCCGATGCCGCCGCCTGCGCCAGACTGGCGGGATCATCCAGGCCCCAGATGGCGACGAAGGGATAGAACAACCAGCCAAGCCAGTCGAACAACGGTGTGTATTTGGCGATGAGTAGCCCGATCAGGCCCACCGACATGATGGTTGGCAGAATACTGATCGCCATCACCAGACCTTCGCGGAAATTCAGCCATACACTAGCGACGAGGCTGGGCGCCTCTTCCGCTGCCTTGACCCCCACTCGCCAGGCCGTCTGCAGGCGCTTGCCGGAATCCGCTACGGGCTCCTGATCAGTGGCGCTGTCATCGATCCTCGAGATCGGCGGCAAGCGCACGGTAATCGCGGTGACCAGGAAGGTGATCAATAGCGTCAGCCAGAAATACAGGTTCCATACCGGCATCAGATCCAGCGTGCGTGCGACGATGATCATGAACGTCGCCGAAACCGTCGAGAACCCGGTGGCAATCACCGCGGCCTCTCGCGCCGAATACTGTCCCGCCACATAGACTCGGTTGGTGATCAACAGACCAATCGAGTAACTGCCGACGAAGGATGCCACTGCATCGATCGCGCTACGTCCCGGAGTACGCCAGATGGGTCGCATCACCGGTTGCACCAGCACGCCGATCAATTCCAGTAAACCAAAGCTGATCAGCAATGCCAGAAAGATCGCACCGATGGGCACGATCAGCCCCACCGGAATCACCAGTTTGCCGAACAGGAACGGCAGCATATCCGGCTCATGCAGAGCAGCAGGCCCCCAGCCCGTCAGCGCCATCAGCGCAGCCGCCACCCCAAGCACCTTGAACACCAGAAAGACCCGTTCAGTGGTGCTGTCACGCCAACGTCCGCTGATCAACGGATAGAGCGCGCCAGCCACGATCAAGGCCAGCGCATAGAAGCCGCTGGCCTCTCCCAACAGACCACGCACCGCGCCGACCATGTGATCCAGTGGAATGGTGGTCTTGCCACCGAGGGTGATGGGGACGAAGAAGATCAGGATGCCCAGCACACTGGGAATCAGAAGTTTGAGAATAGTCGCGACGGAAGGAGACGCCGAGGTTTCGGAGGAAGAGTGCATGAATTGCCTCCCATGGGATGGCAGTTGTGATTGTCATGGCCCATTGATGCTGCCTGGCCACAGTATTTGTATATACATAAATATGCCACATCCATACTCATCACGAAGGGAAAACCGCTACAACTTTGGTCTATAACCAGCGTTTTCTCAACTTGATATTCTTTCGAAAACAATGAACAAATACTTTAATTTCAATTGGATAACAAATTCTATCCGCTGAAATTCTCTAGTATGCCAAATGTTCCTCCGGGGATGACAACGCGTCCATCCTGCGCTAGCTTATTTGTATATACATTTAGGTTTCACTCTCGATCCCCGGAGCACAGACTGATGTCTTCCGAGACCACAACACCTTCCACATCGTTGGTATGGCGTGACATGACCGTCTTCGACGGCCTCGAGACACTGCCAGAGTCCATGGCAGTCGTAGTCAGCGACGGACACATCCGTCAACTGACGCCCATGTCCCGTTTCGATACTTCGGACCTCGATCAGTATCACGATATGGGCAGTGGCGGAGTGATGACGCCAGGCCTGGTCGACTGCCATACCCACCTGGTGTTCGGTGGCAGCCGTGCCGATGAGTACGAGGCACGACTGGAAGGCGTCAGCTATGAAGAGATCGCCCGCCGTGGTGGCGGCATTCTCAGTACCGTCAACGCCACTCGCGAGGCCCGTGAAGACGAGCTCTACGCCGCGGCACGGCCTCGCCTCGAAGCCTTGATGGCCGATGGCGTGACCTGTGTCGAGATCAAGTCCGGCTATGGTCTCGATGTCGATAATGAACTCAAGATGCTGCGTGTGGCACGTCGCCTCGGCGCCGATCTCCCGGTGCGGGTCGTAACGACGTTGCTCGGCGCTCATGCCTTACCGCCGGAATACCGCGATGACAGCGATGGCTACATCGACCTGGTATGTGACGAGATGATTCCGCGTGCCGCCGCCGAGGGGTTGGCCGATGCGGTGGACGTATTCTGCGAGAAGATTGCCTTTTCAGTGGCGCAGTGCGAACGCGTCTTCCATGCCGCCATCAAGCACGGCCTGCCGATCAAGGCCCATGCCGAACAATTGTCGAACCTCGGCGGTACGGCCATGGCGGCGGAGCTCGGCGCACTGTCCGCCGACCATATCGAGTATCTCGATCAGCACGGCATCAATGCCATGCGCAAGTCCGGTAGCGTTGCGGTGATTCTACCTGGCGCTTTCCTGACCCTGCGCGAGACGCAGAAACCACCGATTGCCGAGCTACGTGCAGCTGGCGTGCCAATGGCTGTGGCAACCGATGCCAATCCCGGCAGCTCACCACTGTTCATGCCGACACTGATGCTCAACCTCGCCTGCACGCTGTTCCAGCTCACTCCGCGCGAGGCACTTTCCGGCATGACCGCACACGCCGCCAGTGCATTGGGTATGAAGGAAGTCGGCCGCCTGTATGAGGGCGCCCCCGCCGACCTCTGCGTATGGGATATCACCACGCCTGCCGAGCTGGCCTATGCCGTGCAACCGGGTCGCCTGCGCCAACGCCTCTTCAAGGGAGACGTGAACTCATGAGTCAACGCCAATCCCCGAGGACCATTGATATGTCCCTGTGGCAGGGACGCACCGACCCTGAACCCGATAGTGATCGCTGGCACCAGCGTGTGCGTGCCCTTGCCGCGGACGCCAAGCCCGGTGTGGCATTGATCGGCTTCGCCTGTGATGCCGGCGTGGCTCGCAACAAGGGCCGCATCGGTGCCGCCGGTGGTCCGGCTGTCATTCGGCGCGCCCTCGCCCCATTGGCCTGGCATCGTCACGGCCCGGCCCACGATGCCGGTGATGTGCGCTGTCAGGGCGATGCACTGGAAGATGCCCAGCATGAGCTGGCTACTCGCCTTGCGGAACTGCTCAATGCGGGCCACAAGCCGCTGGTGATGGGCGGTGGCCATGAAGTGGCATTCGCCAGTTGGTCGGGGTTGGCGCGCCACCTTGCCGACCGAGAGACAAGACCCCGCATTGGCATCATCAACCTCGACGCCCATTTCGATTTACGCGATCCGAGCCAGGGGCATTCCTCAGGCACGCCCTTTGCGCAGATCGCAGACAGTTGCGAGCAACGCGGCTGGCCCTTCCGCTACGCCTGCCTGGGTGTCAGCCGTGCGGCCAACACTCGCGCACTGTTCCAGCGCGCCGAGTCACTCGGTGTGCTGGTGCACGAGGATCGTGATTTCACGCCCCCACGCTGCGAAGCCGTGGCTCGCGAGCTGGGGCGCTTCATCTCACGCTGCGACCACCTCTATCTGACCATTGATCTCGATGTGTTCCCCGCCGCCGAAGCACCCGGCGTCAGTGCTCCAGCGGCACGCGGCGTGTCTCTCGCGCAGTTGGAGCCACTGATCGAGATCATTCGCGATAGCGGCAAGCTGCGGCTGGCCGACATCGCTGAACTCAACCCCGAGTTCGACCAGGACAACCGCACCGCCAGGCTGGCAGCGCGCCTCATCCACCTGCTGACCGTCAACGGCTGATCGCGCCGACCTGGCTCTCCATTAACAACCCGATTCGTCATCCCCCTTACGAGGACCCACAGCAAATGTCTTCCCAAGAGCAGTCATTGAAAACTCAACACGATAAGCGCCACGACTCCAGCCGCCGTATTTCTGCCCCCACCGGTACAGAGCTGTCCTGCAAGAGCTGGTTGACCGAAGCACCGCTGCGCATGCTGATGAATAACCTGCACCCGGATGTTGCCGAGCGTCCCGAAGACCTGGTGGTCTATGGCGGCATCGGTCGTGCCGCGCGCGACTGGGAATGCTTCGACAGAATCGTCGAAACCCTGCGTCGTCTGGAAGACAACCAGTCACTGCTGATCCAGTCCGGCAAGCCAGTGGGTGTATTCGAAACCCACAGGGATGCTCCGCGCGTGCTGATCGCCAACTCCAACCTGGTCCCCGCCTGGGCCAACTGGGAGCACTTCAACGAACTCGACCGCAAGGGCTTGATGATGTACGGCCAGATGACCGCTGGTTCGTGGATCTACATCGGCTCCCAGGGCATCGTTCAGGGCACCTACGAAACCTTCGTCGAGGCCGGGCGCCAGCATTTCGATGGCGATCTCAAGGGACGCTGGATTCTGACCGCTGGACTCGGTGGCATGGGCGGTGCCCAGCCGCTGGCCGCAACCCTGGCCGGAGCCTGCTCACTGAATATCGAATGCCAGCAGACCAGCATCGATTTCCGCCTGCGTACCCGTTACCTCGATGAACAGGCCAGCGATCTGGATGACGCTCTCGAGCGTATCCAGCGCTATACCGCCGAGGGCAAGGCAATCTCCATCGGCCTGTGTGCCAATGCCGCCGACGTGCTGCCTGAACTGGTCAAGCGCGGCATCAAACCGGACATGGTCACCGATCAGACCAGCGCCCACGATCCGCTGCATGGTTATCTGCCGGCCGGCTGGAGCTGGGACGAGTACGTGGAGCGTGGCAAGAGCGAGCCGGAAGCGACCGTCAAGGCGGCCAAACAGTCGATGGCGGTACACGTCAGCGCCATGCTCGAGTTCCAGAAGATGGGCGTGCCGACCTTCGATTACGGCAACAACATCCGTCAGATGGCTCAGGAAGAAGGTGTCCACAATGCCTTCGATTTCCCCGGCTTCGTGCCCGCCTATATTCGTCCGTTGTTCTGTCAGGGGGTCGGCCCGTTCCGTTGGGTGGCGTTGTCCGGCGATCCCGAGGATATCTACAAGACCGATCAGAAGGTCAAGGAACTGATCCCCGACGATCCTCACCTGCACAACTGGCTCGACATGGCTCGTGAGCGTATTGCTTTCCAGGGCCTGCCGGCACGTATCTGCTGGGTCGGCCTCAAGGATCGCGCTCGCCTCGGCCAGGCCTTCAACGAGATGGTCAAGAATGGTGAGCTCAAGGCGCCCATCGTCATTGGTCGTGACCACCTCGATTCCGGCTCGGTGGCCAGTCCCAACCGCGAGACAGAAGCCATGCAGGATGGCTCGGATGCGGTCTCCGACTGGCCGCTGCTCAATGCGCTGCTCAACACCGCCGGTGGTGCCACCTGGGTATCGCTGCATCACGGCGGCGGCGTCGGCATGGGCTTCTCACAGCATGCCGGGGTGGTGATCGTGGCCGATGGCAGCGACGACGCCCATGCTCGTCTGGGCCGTGTACTGCGCAATGACCCGGCGACTGGCGTCATGCGCCATGCCGATGCCGGCTATGACATCGCCAGGGAGTGCGCCCGGGAGAATGGCCTCGACCTGCCAATGGTCGATAAGTAAAACCTTCTACATCCACAGCCATGCTTCTCGCTGGCACGCGGAGCGTCGGTGGCAGGTCGAAGCGAAGATTCGATGCCTTGGATGGCATCGGTAGCGCCCAGGGATGGGCTCACAGCGCCTTCGCGTAGTGCCTGCCACCGGCAAGCTCCGGCCCGGCGAGATAAGGAATTCCCCATGAACCATTTCGAGATACACCCCGGCAAGATGAGCCTGGCACAAGCGCGCCGGGTCTTCGAAGCCCCCCTGCAGGTCAGCCTGCCGACGAGCGCCGATGCCAGGATCAGCGCCAGCGTCGACTGCGTCAATCGTGTCGTCGAAGAGGACCGCACCGTCTACGGCATCAACACCGGATTCGGCCTGTTGGCCCAGACTCGTATCGAAAAGGACAAGCTCGAGGACCTGCAGCGCTCACTGGTGCTGTCCCACGCCACCGGTGTCGGCAGCGCCATGGATGACGATCTGGTGCGCCTGATCATGGTGCTCAAGGTCAACAGCCTGGCCCGCGGCTTCTCCGGTATTCGCCGTGAGGTACTGGATGCCCTGATCGCCTTGCTCAATGCCGAGGTCTATCCACATATCCCGCTCAAGGGCTCGGTCGGAGCCTCCGGAGACCTTGCTCCACTGGCGCACATGAGCGTGGTGCTGCTCGGCGAAGGTAAGGCTCGCCACAACGGCGAATGGCTGTCGGCAACAGAAGCCCTCGAGATCGCCGGGCTCGAGCCGTTGTCCCTGGCACCCAAGGAAGGTCTGGCCCTGCTCAATGGCACCCAGGTCTCCACTGCCTATGCGCTCAAGGGCCTGTTCGATGCCGAGGACCTTTTCGCCGCCGCCACGATCTGTGGCTCGCTCACCGTGGAAGCTACCCTTAGCTCACGCTCCCCCTTCGATGCGCGCATTCATGAAGTTCGCGGTCAGCGTGGCCAGATCGATGCCGCCTCAGCCTACCGGGAATTGCTCGGCGCGCGCAGCGAGATCAGCGACTCCCATGTCGATTGCGGCAAGGTCCAGGACCCCTATTCTCTGCGCTGTCAGCCTCAGGTAATGGGCGCCGTACTCACCCAGATCCGTCAGGCCGCCGAGGTCCTGGCCGCCGAGATCAACGCCGTCTCGGACAACCCTCTGGTGTTCGCCGAACAGGGAGACATCATCTCCGGCGGTAATTTCCACGCCGAGCCGGTCGCCATGGCTGCGGACAACCTGGCATTGGCCATCGCCGAGATTGGCTCGCTCACCGAGCGACGCATCTCCTTGATGATGGACAAGCACATGTCCCAGCTCCCACCCTTCCTGGTGGAGCACGGCGGCGTCAACTCGGGTTTCATGATCGCGCAGGTGACAGCGGCCGGGCTCGCCAGCGAGAACAAGGCGCTAGCGCACCCGCATAGCGTCGACAGCCTGCCGACCTCGGCCAACCAGGAAGACCATGTTTCCATGGCTCCGGCTGCTGGCAAGCGGCTATGGGAAATGGCCGACAACGTGCGCGGCATTCTCGCCATCGAATGGCTGGCCGCCTGTCAGGGGCTGGATTTCCGCAACGGTCTCAGGACCACCGACACACTGGAAAAAGCTCGCCGGGTACTGCGCGAGCGTGTCGCCTATTACGACAAGGACCGTTTCTTCGCGCCGGATATCGAAGCCGCCAGCGCACTCCTCGCGGAACGCCACCTCAGTCGCCTGGCACCTGCCGACCTGTTGCCCAGTCAGGCTCAGTATTGATCCAGCAATCGAACCGATCATCCAGATCGCGTTGATTGCCGCCCTCCCCACGCTGGCGCAGATGGATACGTCCGCTGGCGTGGGGCGGGCCAGCGGCTAGTGCTGGTCCCTGGTCCCTGGTCCGGAGGCGCCACATCGGCGCCACATCCTTGTGCCGCGATCAACCCAACATCAAGGCTTTCCGGGGAGCCGCTGGATGACTGCGCGTGTACACCGCCTCCTCGATGTCCACGCGCCATCCGCCGCTTTCCTGCATGAGACGCAACCTCGTCGCCCTTTTACAGTCTGGCCGGAGGCCGGTAACCGGGACCGGGCGACAACAACAACAATCGACCTTCTCACAAGGGGCAAGATATGAACGCAGTCGTTTTGGCCATCCTGGTCATGGTTACCCTCAGCCTGATGCGTGTATCCGTCGTGTTCGCGCTGATCACCGCTGCTCTGATCGGCGGCCTCTACGCTGGCATGCCGGTAGGCGAGATCATTTCCGCCTTCAACGACGGCCTGGGTAACGGTGCCAAGGTAGCGATTTCCTACGCCGTACTGGGTGCCTTCGCCGTAGCGTTGTCACGTTCGGGCATCACCCAGTTGCTCTCCAACAAGGCCATCGCCAGGCTGGGGCTGGATGACGGAATTCCCAACCGCCAGTTGATCGTCTTCACCCTGCTCGGTGTGCTGCTGGCCGCAGCGGTGAGTTCCCAGAACCTGATTCCGGTGCATATCGCCTTCATCCCGGTGCTGGTACCGCCACTGCTCAAGCTGATGAACCACCTGCAGCTCGATCGCCGCGCCGTGGCCTGCGTGATCACCTTCGGTATCACCGCACCCTATATGCTGCTGCCCGTCGGATTCGGCTCGATCTTCCTGCACGACATCCTGCTGACCAATCTCAACGAGAATGGCCTGAACGCGACACCAGGCATGGTGCCGATGGCCATGATCGTGCCCATCGGCGGCATGGCCATCGGCCTCGTGGTAGCCCTACTGTTCAGCTATCGTCGCAAACGCAATTATCAGGACATCGAGCTGGCCCACGGCGATGAGACACCCAGACAGGCCGCCCAGCACCTCAAGCCCTGGCAGATGCTGGTACTGGCGACAGCCCTGGTCAGTACCGTCACGGTCCAACTGTTCACCGGATCGATGGTCGTCGGGGGGCTCTTCGGCTTTGCTCTGCTCTCGGTGAGTGGTGTATTCCGCTGGCATGAGCAGGACGGTATCTTCACCGAAGGCATGCGCATGATGGCTCTGGTCGGTTTCATCATGATCTCGGCGGCAGGCTTCGCCAGCGTGATGCAGGCCAGTGGCCAGGTCGAGGCGCTGGTCACCAGTTCCACCGAGATAATCGGCGACAACAAGGGACTGGCCGCCCTGGTCATGCTGCTCGTAGGGCTGTTCATTACCATGGGAATCGGCTCGTCGTTCTCGACCATTCCGATTATCGCTTCGCTCTACGTTCCCATGGCGCTGAACTTCGGTTTCTCGCCCATGGCGACCATTGCCCTGGTGGGCGCCGCCGCCGCTCTCGGCGATGCCGGCTCGCCAGCGTCCGACTCGACCCTCGGGCCAACGGCCGGCCTCAATGCCGACGGCCAGCACGACCACATCTGGGACAGCGTGGTACCAACCTTCCTGCACTACAACATCCCGCTGGTGGCCTTTGGCTGGATCGCTGCCATGACGCTCTGATCCTGACGGTAGCCAATAGCATCGTGAGCTACACAAGGTACCGCTGACACCAGCGGTACGTCACACCCACTACTTCCACATCAACAACAGCTGCCGAGTGCCTCCACAATGGATACGCAAAACGATACACGCAACAGCAGGCGCAGCCTGAAACTCAGCGTGTTCCTACCGTCCTTCGCTATCATCCTGCTCGCCGTTGCCGTCGGGCTGATCAACAACGAATTGCTGGTCGAGGTGGCCAAGCAGCTGTTCTACATCTCGCTATCGGATTTCGGCTGGCTGTATCAGTTGGTCGCCGTATCCGCGCTCCTCATCACTACCTTTATCTTCTTCTCCAGGGCCGGCAACATCCGCCTCGGCGGCAAGGATGCCAAACCGCAGTTCTCCGTTGCCTCCAACTTCGCCATGGCATTGACCGGCGGTATCGCCACG
This sequence comes from Halomonas huangheensis, assembly GCF_001431725.1. Taxonomy (NCBI): domain Bacteria; kingdom Pseudomonadati; phylum Pseudomonadota; class Gammaproteobacteria; order Oceanospirillales; family Halomonadaceae; genus Halomonas; species Halomonas huangheensis. The sequence continues at coordinate 3,520,546 of NZ_CP013106.1, forward strand.
GGTGTCGTCACCTACTCGGTCAACGAACCGATCATCTATCTGGGCAATATCTACGGCGAAATCGCGCAACAGGACTTCGCCGCAGGCAGCGGTGAAGCAGCGATCTTCGCACTGGCCAGAAGCTTCCATAACTGGAGCTTCATTCCCTACGCCATCTATTCCATCGTCGGCTTGATGATCGGCTACATGCACTTCAATCGCCGCCAGAAATTTTCCATCTCTTCGACGATCACTCCGGTACTTGGCAGTCATGCCCATAAACCGGGGGTGCGCGCAGTGGTCGACATCATTTCAGTGCTGGCAATTGCCCTGGGGCTGGCCTCATCGCTGGGCGCTGGCCTGGCGTTGATCAGCTCTGGACTCCAGGCGCAATACGGTGTTGTGCCCAATGCCACCACCTGGTTGCTCATCAGTCTGGTCATCGCCGCGATCTTCATTACCTCCGCCATCTCGGGGCTCAAACGCGGCATTCGGATGTTGTCATCGCTCAACGCCTGGATCTTCTATGCCTTCGTCGCCATTCTGGTCGTGGTCGGGCCGTTGACTTACATCCTCAGCCTATCGGTCACCAGTTTCGGTTACTGGCTGGACAATCTGCTGCTGTGGTCCTTCGACACCAAGGAAGCGGGTGGTGAGGCGCTGGTCACCTGGTGGACCATGTATGACTGGTCGATCTGGATCGCCTATGCACCGCTGATGGGCCTGTTCCTGGCGCGTATCTCCTATGGCCGTACCCTGCGTGAATTCCTGATCATCAACTGGATCCTACCGTCGCTGTTCGGCCTGGTATGGTTCGCCATCTGGGGTGGTGCCGCCATCAAATGGCAACTGGATGGCAGTATCGATCTGATCAGTATCGTCACCGAGAACGGTGCTGTCTCCGGTCTATGGGGCTTCCTGCAGCATCTGCCGCTGGCAGCGCTGCTGGTGCCGTTGGCGATCTTCACACTGGTCATTTCCTTCTCCACTGCCGCGGACTCGATGTCCTCGACCATCGCCACCATCTGCACCCGCAATATCTCCGCCGACGAAGAGTCACCGACGCGCCAGAAGGTGCTGTGGGGACTGTCGATCGCCATCATCGCCTACATCATGGTGGCTTTCGGTGGCGGCGCCCAGGGAGTGGATGGCATCAAGTATCTGGCCGCAGCCGGTGGCTTCGCGGTGGTATTCCTGTTTGTGCTGATCCTGATCTCGGCGGCACGCACCTTTATCGGTTCCGGTGCAGGGCGAATGGAAGCAGAGAGACTGGAAGCAGAGGCCCTGGATGATGAAAACAAGCTCACAACCTTCAAGGAAAGCGCGCATGAATGACGTCCAGGCGGTGCAGATCACCACTGCACCACTCGGTTGGCAGCTGGTGGTCGCGGTCGCTCGCGACCGCCGGCCTCTGGAGCTGTCCGGTGACGTTCGCGAGCGTATTGCCGCTGCTCGTCAGGTGGTCGAGAAGATCGCTCGCTCGGACAAACCACACTACGGCATCAATACCGGACTGGGTGCGCTCTGCCATGTGGTGCTCAAGAATGACGAACTGGCACGCTTGTCACGCCATACGCTGATGAGCCATGCCTGCGGTGTCGGCGAAGCTCTGCGCGGAGAGCAGGTTCGCGCCATCATGTGCTGTGCGGTGGCCAACTACAGTCAGGGACATTCGGGCATCAGTCCACACATCGTCGATGCGCTGGTCGAATGCCTGAATCACGACATCATTCCAGTGGTGCCTGCTCAAGGGTCTGTGGGCTACCTCTCGCATATGGCACATATCGGTCTGGCACTGATTGGTGAGGGCGAAGTGCTGCACAGAGGCCAACGCCGCTCTGCGGAACAAGCGCTGGCCGAAGAGAACATCGCCCCTGCCGCGCTGGGCCCCAAGGATGGCCTGAGCCTGGTCAATGGTACCCCGGCCATGACCGGGCTGGCCTGCCTGGCGCTGGCCGATACCGAGCAATTGGCCAATTGGGCCGATACCATTTCCGCCATGAGCTTCGAAGCACTACGCGGTCAGCGTGATGCCTTCGACGATGCCGTCATCCGTCTCAAGGCTCAACCCGGCATCCAGACCTCAGCCCGGCATCTGCGTCACATGATCGAAGGCAGCGAATGGCTCGAGCAGTGCCACGCTGATCATCTGCAGGATGCGCTCAGTTTACGCGCCATTCCCCAGGTGCATGGCGCCTGCCGCGATCAGTTCAATCACGCCGCGCGCCAGATTGATGGCGAGCTCAACTCGGCGACGGACAACCCACTGGTTATCGCCACACAGGACGGCCATCGCATCGTTTCACAGGCCAATCCTCACGGTGCTTCCGTGGCCATGGCCTGCGACCTGCTGGCCATCGCCGTGTGTGAATGGAGCTCGATCTCGGAGCGCAGGAGTTATCGCCTGGTCACCCCTCAGGCCAACCAGTTACCGCCCTTCCTGAGTGAAGCCAGTGGCGTGAAGTCGGGGATGATGATCGCCCAGTACAGCGCCGCATCACTGGTCGCCGACAACAAGCGTCTCGCTCAGCCAGCAGTGACGGATAACTATCTGACATCGGGACTGCAGGAGGATCACCTCAGCCTGGGAGAAAGCGCAGCGCTCAAGCTCGACCAGGCATTGAGCAATGGCTTCCACGTGCTCGGTATCGAATACCTGCTGGCAGGCCAGGCACTGGACCTGATTGAGGGTAGTTGCTTCGGGCATGGCACCGAGGAGGCGCGTAGCCACCTGCGGCACCATATCGATTTCTATGACGAGGAACATCCGCTACACCGGGATATGGCGGCGGCATCACAACTGCTGAGATCGACCAGCCTGACCAGCAATAGCGGTGCCATCTGACACCGCTACCACCTCCTGCATGGCGACGGTATTATCCCGGCATCGGATATAGCGTCGCATGTCGCCGGAGCTCGCTTCCCGCACCGTGGCCAGTGTCTATGGGGATCAGAAGGCTTCCCATTCCTCGGCTTCTTGAGTGGTTCTGCGACGCTTGACCGCCGGTGCCGACGCTACCTCCGGGGCAACCGGGGCTAACGCTGGGCGAAGCGGACTGTGGTCACCGATCGGGGCCAGCCGGAAGGTAGCTACCACCGACTCGAGACGCTGGGTCTGGTCTGCCAGTGATGTCGCGGCGCTTGAAGCCTCCTGCACCAGTGCCGCGTTCTGTTGGGTCACCTGCTCCATCTGCGTCACCGCCATGCTGACTTGCTCGATACCGTCACGCTGCTCCTGTGAGGCGACAGCAATCTCATCCATGAAGTCACTGACCCGCTTGACCGCATTCACGATGTCAGCCACGGTGGTCCCCGCGGTTTCAACCTGTGACGATCCCTGCTGCACCTCGGCGGTCGTGGCTTCGATCAACTCCTTGATATCCTTTGCCGCTCGAGAGCTGCGACCCGCCAGGTTGCGCACCTCATCGGCAACCACTGCAAAGCCACGGCCCTGATTCCCTGCCCGCGCGGCTTCCACCGAAGCATTCAAAGCCAGGATATTGGTCTGGAAGGCGATCGCATCGATCATGCCAATGATGTCGGCAATCTGGCGCGAACGTTCACTGATGCCCTGCATGGATTGACTGACCTCGTCCATCACCAGGCCGCCGCGCTCCGCCATGACGGAGGCATCATTGGCCAGGCTGCTGGCCTGACGCGCATTATCGGCGTTCTGATGCACGGTAGAGGTCATTTCCTCCATGCTGGCAGCCGTTTCCTCCAGCGATGCCGCCTGCTGTTCGGTGCGCGACGACAGATCAGCATTGCCCGCCGCAATCTGGCTGGTGCCGACATGAATCGAGGCGCTGGCATCGCGTACACCGCCAATCGCCGTCAACAGGCTCTGCTGCATCTCGCGCATGGCGCTGAATAGTCGTCCGACCTCGTTGCGACCACGCTCGGGAATGGTATTGGAAAGATCCAGCCTGGCGATGGCGGTAAAGTGTCCCACCGCCTCTTCCAGCGGCCTGACCACTCCACGCATCAGGCCGAGGTAGACAATAAAGGCCACGAGGGCCCCCAACACCAACGCCGAGATGGACAGCACCAGCAGTGTGCGATCGGTTTTCGCCATATCGGCATGGACCTGATTCGTCACCTCGTAGATCTGATCAATGAAATCTCCCGTCAAGTCGATCAGCGCTTTCTTCTTTGGTGCCATGCGTAGTTCAAGGGCACTGGCATGCACCGAATTACCCGCGGCAAGCTGATACTCGATCTCCGAGCGAACCGCCTGGAAGGCATCCTGAAGCTCATTGGCCATGCTGGCTCCTGCCTCGAGCTTCGGTGCCTCCATGAAGGTAGTGAAGGAACCATCCGCACGACCCAATACCGCACTGATCTCGGACGCCAACTCCTCCGCCCTGTCCCGCTGCCCCTCGTTGAGGGTATTGCGATACAGTCCCAGCATATCGCCAGCCAGCGTCAGGCGATTGATTGCACGGTTCAGGGAAAGCCCCTGCACAATCCCCAGGTTCTCGATCTGATCCGTCTGCCGCTCCCCCTGGTTGGAGGCATAAAACCCCAGACCACTGATGGCCACACTCACCGCGGCCATCAATACCAGGGCCAGTATCAAGCCACTCTTTACCGATAGATTGCGTATTGCTCTCACCATTGCTGGAGCCTTTGCCATGACCTGTTTCACGCAACCCATTCGATGAGCCGCATCCCGTCAGCGCGCAAGCGCTGCGAGACTATCGGCAAAACGGCGTCAAACTTTAGATAATCGAGATATGGCTTTGAGAGTGCAGAAGGCCGGTGACAACATCGGCCTTCTGCGATAGAACGAGGTATTTCCGGGCACTTCTGCTACACAGAACGCTTTTCTTCACGCCCCCCTCTGCCTCTCCGAGAGCTTGTTCCCGGATTTTCACTTCTGCCCCTCAGGCCTGCATGTCGATAACCACGCGACCTTCGATGCTTCCCTTGATCATCCGCTCGAAGACGTCGTTGATATTGTCCAGCTTATCGGTGGAAACCGTCGCTTTCACCTTGCCTTCCCCGGCGAATTCCAGCGCCTCCTGGAGATCCTTGCGTGTGCCGACAATCGAACCACGTACGGTGATGCCATTGAGTACGGTCTCGAAGATCGGCAGCGGAAAATTCCCCGGCGGCAGGCCATTGAGAGAGATGGTGCCGCCACGCCGCACCATCCCCTGAGCCTGCTCAAATGCCTTGGGTGATACCGCCGTCACCAGCACACCGTGGGCTCCTCCAATATCACGTTTGATAGCGGCAACCGGGTCTTCCTTCATGGCATTGACGGTGACCGTCGCGCCCAGGCGGCGGGCCAGATCCAGCTTGGCATCATCGATATCGACAGCGGCTACGTTGAGCCCCATGGCTTTCGCATACTGCACTGCCATATGTCCCAGACCACCAATACCCGAGATAACGACCCATTGCCCGGGGCGAGTATCCGTCTGCTTCAACCCCTTGTAGACCGTTACGCCCGCACACAGCACTGGTGCGATATCCACGAACCCCACATTATCCGGGATATGTCCCACATACCCGGCATCGGCCAGGGTGTACTCGGCAAAGCCACCATTGACCGAGTAACCGGTATTCTGCTGCGATTCACACAGGGTTTCCCAGCCGCCCAGACAGTGCTCGCAATGGCCACAGGCACTGTACAACCAGGGCACACCGACGCGGTCGCCTTCCTTGACATGTTTGACACCCTCGCCAACCGCCGCCACATGGCCGACGCCTTCATGACCCGGAATGAACGGCGGGTTGGGCTTGATCGGCCAATCACCATGCGCAGCATGCAGGTCGGTGTGGCAGACTCCGGATGCGGCGATCCTGACGACGATCTCACCACGTCCCGGACGCGGAACAGGCGCCTCCTCGATACGTAGTGGCTGGCCGAACTCGCGTACCACTGCAGCCTTCATGACATTTTCCATCACGATCTCCAATAATCGAGCAATACCGGCCCCGCCAACCTCATCGATGCTGAAGCCGGATTACAGTAGATAAGGATATTGGGACTGCTGACCCGCAGTGACGTGAATGTCATTTGCAAGCCGAGTCAGCAGCCGGTTCACAACCGATTAAATCAGCTCATCGGCAGCGCGATGCCGGGGCTAGAAGAACCCCAGTGGGTTGGTGTCATAGCTGACCAGCAGGTTCTTGGTCTGCTGATAATGCTCCAGCGCGACCTTGTGGGTCTCGCGTCCTACGCCCGACTTCTTGTAGCCACCGAAGGCAGCATGAGCCGGATACTGGTGATAACAGTTGGTCCATACTCGGCCAGCCTGAATCCCGCGCCCCATGCGGAAGGCGACATTGATGTCGCGGCTCCAGACGCCAGCGCCGAGTCCAAACTCGGTGTCATTGGCGATGGCCAATGCTTCGGCTTCATCCTTGAAGGTGGTCACGGCAACCACCGGGCCGAAGATTTCCTCCTGGAAGACCCGCATGCTGTTGTTGCCCTTGAGCAGAGTCGGCTGGATGTAATAGCCATTGTCATACTTGGAGTCGAACTCAGCCTTGCCGCCCCCGGTGAGAAATTCCGCACCTTCCTCACGGGCGATGTCCATATACGACATGATCTTGTCGAATTGTTCCTTCGACGCCTGGGCACCCACCTGAACATCCGTATCCAGCGGGTTACCACGCTTGATCTTCGTGACCTTCTCCATGACCTTCGCCATCAAGGGTTCATAGATGCTTTCCTGAATCAGCGCGCGAGATGGACAGGTGCAGACCTCGCCCTGATTGAAGAAGGCCAGCACCATGCCTTCCGCCGCCTTGTCGATAAACTCCGGCTCGGCATCCATGATGTCGGCAAAGTAGATGTTGGGTGACTTACCGCCCAGCTCCACGGTCGAGGGGATGATATTGGCCGCGGCACACTCGAGAATATGCGAGCCCACCGGGGTCGAGCCGGTAAAGGCGATCTTGGCGATGCGTTTGCTGGTTGCCAGAGCTTCGCCGGCCTCGGGGCCAAAGCCATTGACGACATTGACTACGCCTGGCGGCAATAGGTCACCGACCAGCTCCATCAATTTGAGAACCGAGGCAGGCGTCTGTTCGGCAGGCTTGAGCACCACGCAATTACCGGCAGCCAATGCCGGTGCCAGCTTCCAGGTGGCCATCAACAGAGGGAAGTTCCACGGAATGATCTGTCCCACCACGCCCAGCGGCTCATGGAAGTGATAGGACACGGTATTGGCATCGATATCGGCGGCTGTACCTTCCTGAGCCCGGATACAACCTGCGAAGTAGCGGAAATGATCCACCGCCAACGGAATGTCGGCATTGAGCGTCTCACGCACCGCCTTGCCGTTGTCCCAGCTTTCGGCCACCGCCAGCATCTCGAGGTTGGCCTCGATGCGGTCAGCAATCTTCAGCAGCACATTGGAGCGTTCAGCGGCAGATGTCCTGCCCCATGCCGGAGCAGCGGCATGAGCGGCATCGAGAGCCTTGTCGATATCTTCCGCCGTCGAGCGCGGTATCCGGCAGAACACCTCGCCATTGATCGGACTGATGTTATCGAAGTACTGGCCCTTCACCGGTGGCACGAACTCGCCACCGATATAGTTGCCATAGGTTTCATCGAAATTGACAACCGCATCGGGTTGTCCGGGGTTGGCATAGATCATGGCGCGACTCCTGTTAGGGTTCGCCGTCGTAAGCGACGTCGTTATGGTTGTGATCGAATCCATACTTGGTCTACCCAGTCTTGGTCACTGGTGCGCATTGCGACATACTGCCCTGGCAGGAGTCAGCCTCCTCCTTCGGTAGGAGGCCAGGCAGATCCTGAAAGATACCTGACATGACCAGCCCCAAGGAGGAACCACGCCCATGTACCGGCTATTGGTGGCCGATGACCACCCCCTGTTTCGTGACGCCCTGGCCGGCGTGGTCGAATCCACTCTGCCGGGTAGCACCCTGAATGAAGCCGACTGTTTCAGCAATCTGCTCCTGCTCCTGGAACAGTGCGATGACGTAGACCTGGTACTACTCGACCTCAACCTGCCTGACACCACCGGTCTCGATGGCCTGTCCCGACTGAGACAGCATTTTCCGGAAGTCCCCGTTGCAGTCATCTCGGCGCAAAGCGACCGCCGCACGGTGCTTGATACCCTGGATCTCGGGGCAGTCGGTTATGTACCGAAGTCGACACCACGCCCGGCCCTGATGAGCGCGCTACGCCAGATCCTCGATGGTCAGGTCTACCTACCTGCCGAACTGTTACGCCGCCCGCCAATCCCCAGCACTCCCCCCCCTCCTTCCGTCGCAGAAACATCAGACAGACAGCACCAACGTCTCGAGCAGCTCACTGACAAACAGCTCGAAGTCCTGATGCTGTTGATCCGAGGGGGGTCCAACAAGGGCATCGCCCGACAGCTCGACATTGCCGAAACCACGGTCAAGACACATGTCTCCGCCATCCTCAGAAAGCTCGAAGTGAACAGCCGAGTGCAAGCGATCGTGGCAGTTGAAGAGGCCCTCCTGGCAGATACCCTGGCCAGACGCCGCAACCGATGATGCCGATCAGCTCCGGCGCCATGCCGGTGGCAAGCGATCACTCAGAAAGTCCATGAATGCCCTGACCTTGGGCGTCACATCCTTTCGGTGCCCGACGCATAGATAGATATCCATGGGCTCGGATACGGCACGCACCTTGTCGTCGCTACCCGCCTCAAACAGGGATACCAGCTCCCCTCGCTCGAGAAAGGGTCCGGCAATGAAGGCGGCCAGTCGGGTGATCCCCCCATCGGCAAGGGCCATGCGTGCCAGGACATCGATATCATCACTGATCATGGCCACCTTGATATCCGGCTCGAAACGGATGCCATCGCGAACGAATCCCCAGCTCAGAAAGCGCCCATCCATGGGAAAGCGAAACGCCAGGCAATCATGGTGCTTGAGCTCTGCTGGATCGTGAGGCGTGCCTGCGCGGCGCAGATAGGCCGGAGACGCGCAAAACAGGAAAGGAATAGACGCGATATGACGCGCTACCAGCCCATCTTCCAACTGTGGAGTGATGCGTATACTGACATCCACGGTCTCGCGGATATGGTTAACGCTGCGATCCGTGGTCAGCAACTCCAGTGAAAGATGGGGATAGGCGGCATTGAACTCCGGGATCAAGGGCGCCAGCACATGGCGTCCAAAGGCCGCGGTGGAAGCGATCCGCAATCGCCCACGGGGAGCTGCATGAAGAGAGGCGATGGCGTTGTGGGCCTGTTCGATATCGCGGGCAATGTGCTTGACCCGTTTGTAGTAGACCGTGCCGCTGTCGGTCAGCGCCATTCGGCGCGTCGTGCGCGACAGCAGCCTGACATCAAGCTGGGTTTCCAGGCGCGCAATGCTCTGGCTGACCGCCGCAGAGCTGATGCCCAGCTGCCTGGCACCTGCAGCGATACTGCCCGCTTCCACCGTTCGCACGAAACATTCGATAGCGCGCAGAGTATCCATCTATTCTGAAAATCGCCTTTACGAAAACTGCCTGCAAAAACAGTCGTCCTTGCAAAGGATAGTCATAATGAAGAATACGATACAGAATTATTAACCATCAGTTAATAGAGTGATTAGTCCCGCAAGTCTACTCGCTGACATCCGGGTGGGATAGGGTAGCAACCCTCAAGACACCACCCAGGAGTCATCAATGGAACCACAAGCCAACGCAGCCTCTGATCGCTCCACTGTCATCAGGAAGGACACCGCCAGAAAGAACATCATCAAGCAGGTGATAGAAAAGCGAGGATTGCCCCATCGCTGCACACCCGTGGTATTTGCCTTCTACATGGCAGGGATCATGGCGTTCTTGATGTGCCTGGTGATCACTGCTGCCAATGGCGGCCTGGGAGAGAGCTACATGGAAACGGTGTGGGAGGCCTATCAACTGGCCATGCCAATAGCCTTTATCTGTGTGCTCATCGTCAGGCCAGTCGTGGTCAGATTGGTCACGTTGACCATTGAGTAGTCTGACAGATACTAGAGATATCATCGCAAGGCTGCTGATACCCCCATGGCTGGCGGTCACCCGTCTCGTCGTCTGCCCTTCCCCAGCAGGTGAATCAGGGTCTGGCGCAGGCGCAAGGGTTTGACCGGCTTGAACAGGCAGGGGAAACCGCGCTCACGACAACGGCGCTTGATCTCGGCATCGTGATTGGCGGTGATCAGCATCGGCATGAGATGGGGGTAGCGCCGAACCAGCCGCTCGGCCAGGGACAGCCCGTCCTGGTCCTCGGCATTCAGGTGATAATCGATCAGCAGCACACCGCGGCGCATACTGTCCTCGACTTCGCTCAACTGTGCTTCCAGTTCCGCAGCACACCTGGATACGCGAACGTGGCAGCCCCACCCGGAGAGCAGCGCGCTCATTGCGTCGAGAATGCTGGCATCGTTATCGAGCACCCACAGCCTGGCGTCATCCAGCGCCCCTCCCGCCTGGTGGTGAGTCACCACAGGTGTCATGGGGGGCGCAAGCTCGGCATACGGTAGCATCACGGCAAACAGTGTGCCCCGTCCCGGCTGGCTGGCCAGACGCAAAGGATGGTTGAGCAGGTGCACGATGCGATCCACGATGGCCAAGCCCAGTCCCAAGCCAGGAGACTGCCGCGACACTGGATCGTGACCACGTCGAAATTCGAGGAAAATCTCCTCGCGGCGTGCGTCCGGAATACCAGGGCCGGTGTCCGCCACGACAACTTCCAGCCCCTGCGAACGACGTCGGCACCCCAGCATGATTCGGCCACTGTCAGTGTAACGCACGGCATTGGCAATCAGGTTGCGTATCACTCGGGCCAACAGGGCCTGATCCGATTCCACCACGGCTGAGCTGGCCACATAGCAGAACCCCAGCCCCTTGGCCTGCGCCATCTGGCGAGATTCTTCTGCCAGGGTATCGAGCAGTTCATCCACCGCAAAAGGCGCCACATCCGATGTCATCACCCCCGCATCCAGGCGTGAGATATCCACCAGGGTTCCCAGCAACAGCTCCACGTCCCGCAGGGAACGACCGATCCTGTTCACCAGAACGTCAGCTTCACTGTCCAGTGGATGCTCCTCCAGCGCACTGGTGAACAGTCGAGCGGCATTGAGCGGTTGCAAGACATCATGGCTGACCGCAGCGAGAAAGCGTGTCTTGGAATGGTTGGCGGCTTCTGCCTCGCGCCGCGCCTCTTCCAGATGGGCATTGGCTTCAGCCAGTTCATCCAACGTTCGGTGCAGAGTGTCAGTACGCTCGCGCACCTGCTCGGCCAGCAACACGGCATGCTCGAATGCGCCATAGGGAGCCCTGCCTGCACCAGCGGACTCCACTCGCTCCATCAATGCCTGGCAGATACGCCGCAGCCGCCGGTTTTCCTCGAACAGTTGCTGTTCCAGGGGAGTCTTCGGCTCGCCATCGGCAACCTCACTGCGCAAGTCCAATCGCCACTCCGGTGAATGTCTGGTTAACGTGCATACCGTGATGTTGCTCGCCATAGGTGTTGAATCCAATCACCTGAGCGTCAGCCAGACGGCGCGAACCTTCTGCGATCATGCCCAGCGATTCGAGCTCCAGGCGGCGCAGGAAGCAGTCACAGCCGATGATCAACCCTGGACGCCCCAGGCGCGACTCCAGTCCAGCCACCGTCTCATCCAGGGCCTGTAGCTGCGAAGCAGCCCGCATGGCCGTCAGAACGATGCCATTCTCCACCGCACAGTAGAAACTTAGACTGCCATCTGTATTGACACGCTGAATCGAGCGCACGAACCAGGCGTCACCCAGCTTCACCGCCAGGGGATGACGGGAGAACACGACCTCATCCAGCGCTGCGACCGGCAGACCGACCAGGCGAGCGTACTCTTCCGCTGCCGGCAATGCATTGAGCTCCATCACCCGGCGCGCGGAAGCATCTGCCTGCGTCACAACCAGCTTCTCACCACGTGATACCAGATGATGGGCGGAAAACACTTCAAAGGGGTGATGGGTCGTGATCAGCACTACCACAGCAGCATCACTATGGAAACGGTCTCCGGCAAAGACATGGGTATTCGTCAGGCGATTATCATCCCCGGCCGATCCGCCGAAGCTGGGAATGCCACCAAGGGCCGCATCCAGGGTGGCCAGGACCTGCTCCTCACTGGATGACAGGCCATCAAGGAGCGTCAGGGCAAAGGTCCCGATGTCCCTTCCAGGCTCCCCGGCAAAACGCTGACGAGCCTCTTGAACTAGACTATCGACCCGTCGCTGAGCCTCCACCAGCGTGACATGACCGAGTTCGTCCATCAGTGTGGCGGCAACCCCGAAGTGGCGGCGATCGAAACCAAGCGCAACGATGCAGCCACGTTCATAGCCCGCTGGCGTGATCTCCCCTGCCGTGGTACAGCCAGCCAGGGGAATCTCGGCAAATGCTGCGTTCAAGGCCTCGCCGAGGGGATCCAGCGCATATTCTGCACTGACAAAGAACAGTACGAAGCCAAGATCGTCATGCATCAGTGCATGATGCAGCGCCTGCGCTACTTGCCTGGCATTCTGGCTGCGGCTGACCGCAATGCGCACACCAGGCATGCCGTGGAAAGAAGAAGAGAGGGGCTGAAGCCGCGCCATGCAAGGACTCCCGGAGACGTCATCCAGGACATCGTCTCAGGAGTCCCAGCGGTTCTCAACGCGACCATAGGGGAGTCATGTCACTTTCCGTGGTGCTTCTTGCCTGCCGTCGCCCTTACCCCCGCTTGAAGCGCAGGCGCAGCTTGCGTCCCGGCTGTGCCTGTAGCCATGGAGCCAGCAGACGTGTCACCAGCGGAATGAAGAAGAACACCATGACCGGGGTCAGCATTAGCGTGCTGGCCAGCACTCGCGGCACCACAGGCAAGTCGGCGAGCGCTTCACCAAACAACAGCTGGAACATCAACGAGACGGGGAAAAATGCCAGCCAGATGGCAATCGCCTGTTTCCAGCGTGGCGGTGTGCGTGGACTGGGGCTGGTAAACCATCCATCCATGCCTACCGCGCGGTGCTCTTCTGGTGCAGCGAACAGCCCTGTGCCCCGTTCCAGCCAGGCACGACGAGAGGCCGAATGCTCCCAACGCTCCAGCGTCTCGGCATCCTGAAATCGAAAGATGATCTGATATTCGTCGTCGCCAGGCGGTGGCGCCAGAATGCCGGAGCCCAGATAGCCGGTAAAGTCAGCAGCCAGCTCACGCCCCTCATCCAGCCATCGGCTGAAATCCGCATAGCGCCTACTGGCCACGCGACGCGCAACCATCAAGGTAACGGGTTGATGTGACTGGTGGTGATACGACTGGTGGTGATGCGACATAGGGGTCTCCCTGTCGTATTCAGGTTGAGTCGAGCCTGGGTAAGGCCCGGGAGCTGCCGATCGACGATGTGAGCGTCAGGATCAGCGCTTCCCTGAATATTTATCTAGCAAGATACATGCCGAAAATTTCGCGACATTATGCCAGGAAAGGGAGGGATAAGCCATGAACCATAAAATACGAGCTACGAGCTACGAGTAGCATAGCTCGTAGCTCGTAGCTCGTATCCAGGCCATGCGTCAGCCGCTCTGCATCACCGCCATGGGCTCGGCTTCCCGACGCTTGAGCATTGCATAGCCCAGCCCGGTGAACAGTGAGCCAGCGATGATGGCCAGCAGATAACCGACCACGGGCGTGATGGCATTGGGGATCAGCAGTACGAAGACACCTCCGTGCGGCGCCATCAGCTTGGCCCCCACCAGCATCGAGATGGCACCGGTCACTGCACCACCAAGCATCGATACCGGGATTACCCGCAGCGGATCACGTGCGGCGAAGGGGATCGCACCTTCGGTGATGAAGCACAGCCCAAGAACAAAGGACGCCTTGCCGGCCTCGCGCTCGGCCTGGGCAAACTTGCTGCGGGCGGCGAAAGTGGCGATGCCCATGCCGATCGCCGGCACCATGCCCGCTGCCATGATCGCAGCCATGGGCGCGTAGGTCTCGGAGGCCAGGAGTCCAACACCGAAGGTATAGGCCGCCTTGTTGACCGGCCCGCCGAGATCGAAACACATCATCGCGCCCAACAGAATGCCCAACAGTACCGCATTGGTGGAGCCCATGCCTTCGAGGAACACGGTCAAGGCAGACAGGATTCGCGCCACTGGCTCACCGACCACATAGATCATCACCAACCCGGTGATCAGGCTCGCTACCAGTGGAACAATCAGGATCGGCTTGAGCGACTCCACGCTGGAGGGCAGGCGCACATAGTGGATCACTGCCTTCGCCACATAGCCGGCGAGGAAACCGGCAATGATGCCACCAATAAAACCCGCGCCGAGATTAGCCGCCAGCATACCGCCGATCATGCCTGGAGCAATGCCGGGGCGGTCGGCAATCGAGTAGGCTATATAACCGGCCAGCACCGGCACCATCAGCGCGAATGCAGTACCGCCACCGATATCCATCAGTGCCGCCGCCAGAGTACCTTGCTCCTTGAATGCCTCGATCCCGAACACGAAGGACAAGGCAATCAACAAGCCCCCGGCCACCACCATCGGTAACATGAAGGACACCCCGGTCAGCAGGTGCTTGTAGACGCCCTTGTCCTTGAAACTGCGCGCGCCTTCGGAAGACGCCTTGGCTCCCGCTTGAGCGTCGCTTTCCACTTGAGCCTCGGTCAACGCGGACCCTATGGTCTGGCGGGACTTCTTGAGTGCGTTACCGGTAGAAGTTCGATAGATCCGTTTACCGGCAAAGCGGCTGGGGTCAACCTCGATATCACAGGCCAGAATCACCAGATCCGCAGCCGCTATTTCTTCATCGGTCAGCTTATCCTGAGCCCCTACCGAGCCCTGAGTCTCGACACGGATCTCATGGCCGAGACCACGGCCGGCCTCGGCCAGTGCCTCAGCGGCCATGAAGGTATGGGCGACTCCGGTCGGACAAGCGGTCACGGCGACAATGCGCTGCGCACCTGCGCTGCTCGCTGCCGCTGCTACACTCGTCTGGACTTCCTCATTCAACGGCGTAAAGACGCTGGCATCATGCTGTGCCTGCTGCAGGAATTCACCGGGCTGCGGCAGAGCCTGACTCGTCTGGCCACGATAGAGCCGCTTGCCACTGAAGCGCTGTGCGTCAGGCAGATGATCACCGACAGCGATGATCAAATCTGCGTTGGCGATGGCTTCTGCTGAAACCGGCGCAAGGCGTTCGAGACTCGAGTGCACCTCGAGCTCCATCTGCCAGCCCAATGCCTGAGCAGCGGGCTTGAGACGTTCTGCGATCAGATAGCTGGTCGCCGTCCCGCTATGGCAAGTGGCAATCAGAATCACGTTCATGCCTGTACTTGTGCTCATACAAATGCTCCCCCGGTGGCGGCATCGCTGAGACGACGCACCCTGGTATGCTCAAGAAGATGGTGAAAATCGTTGGCGTGAATATCGCCGACGCCGGGATGACGGACCGCCTCAGCGGACAGCGCTGTGGCCAGCCGCAAGCCATCCTCTGGTGACATATCGGTCAATACGGCATGCAGCATGGCGGCAAATAGGGTGTCACCGGCACACACGGTATTGGTCACCTTGACTTCGGGTGGCCGGGAATCCCATCTGCCGTGACGAGCAAGCCACAGCACCCCCTGTGCACCTAACGACACCAGTGTGTGGGCCAGCCCGCCGTGGTCGTGGCCGCGATCCGACAGCGCCTGCGCCGCACAAGACGTGGCATCGTCGTCCAGCAGTGGCGTTGCCGCCCACTCGCTCAGCTCCTCGCGGTTGGGTTTGACCGCCGAGGCCCCGGCTTCAACGGCAGCGGCCAGTGCATCGCCACTGGTATCTACCCATACCGGCAGATCATGTTGACGGATGCAACGAATCAGCTCCGCCAGGGCCTCAACGGCAACACCCGGCGGTAGGCTACCGCCGATCATCACCGCATCCGGCCGACGCAGTGGTGATTGCAGTTGCTGCTCGACTCGCTTGATCAGGTCGTCCCAGCTCCGCTGGTCAATCGCCAGACCCGGCGCATTGATATCCGTGACCCGCCCCTCTGCCTCGGACAGCTTGGTATTGATGCGCGTGGCGCCGGGCAGACGCAGGAAGTCATCCTCAACCCCAAGCGCGGCAAAAGCCTCGATGAAGGGTGCCTCGTTATCGATGCCCAGAAAGCCGCTGACGGTGACCTGATGGCCTAGTGACACCAATACTCGGGCCATATTGACGCCCTTGCCAGCCGCCATCATCTGCATGGAAGTCGCACGATTGACGGTACCTGGTTGCAGGCTGTCGAGCGCCACACTGAGGTCGATGGCCGGATTGGGCGAGATCGTCAGAACCTTGCAGGAGCGGCTCATCCTTGCGCCTCCGATGCACCTGTCTCCGATGCACCTGTCTCCAGAGCACTTGTCTCCAGAGCATCGCGAACCGCCTCAGCGGTCGGCTGCTGAAGTGCCAGCTGCGCCTGACGGCGAGCGTCATCCATGCTCACTCCGCGTAGATGCATCTTGACCATCGGCACCTGGCGAGCACTGACCGACAGCTCATCGACGCCCAAACCGGCCAACACCGGCACGGCCTGACGATCACTGGCCAGCTCACCGCATACCCCTACCCATTTGCCATGGGCATGGGCGGCCTGAACGGTCATCTCGATCAAGCGCAACACCGCCGGATGCAGGCCATCGGATTGCGCCGAAAGCTGCGGATGGCCGCGATCGATGGCGAGGGTGTATTGAGTCAGATCATTGGTGCCCACCGAAAAGAAATCGACTTCACTGGCCAGGCTCGGCGCCAGCAGGGCACTGGAGGGAATCTCGATCATCACCCCCAATTGCAACGCCTCATGATCATACTCGACGCCCAGCTCGGCCAGCACTTCATCGAACAGTCGACGCGCAGCACGGAACTCGGCAACGTCCTTGACCATCGGCAGCATGATGCGCAGAGGCCTGCCATCAGCGGCCTTGACCAGCGCCGTGAACTGATCACGCAATACCCGGGGTCGCGTCAACGCCAGGCGAATACCACGCAGTCCGAGGAAGGGGTTATCCTCCTGAGGAAGCGGCCAGTACGACAGCGGTTTGTCACCGCCCACATCCAGGCTGCGCGCCACCAGCGGGCGGCCATCCAACGCATCCATTGCCTCGCGGTACAGTGCCTCCTGGGTAGCCACGTCCGGCATATCCGCCTGGGCCATGAACAGAAACTCGGTACGCAGCAGTCCGACGCCCTCAGCTCCCCGGGATACCGCGTCCAGCGCATGGGCGGTATTACCGAGATTGGCCGCAACTTCAATGCGTGTTCCGTCCGCGGTCATGGCAGGTTCAAAACGTGCCTCCCAGGCCTCCCGGGCCAGGCTGTCACGCTGCTCCATCTGAACCACGAAGCGCTGTCGGCGCTCCTGCGAGGCTCCCACCACCACTCGGCCACTCTCGCCGTTGAGTAACAGTTCGTCGCCATCCCTCAGTGCCAGCACACCGCTCCCGGCGCCGACCACCGCCGGGATCCCCAGCGCTCGAGCCAGAATCGCGCTATGCGCAGTCGCCCCACCGCGCGCGGTCAGGATGCCGCGTACCCGCTGGGTATCAAGGCGCGCTACATCGGACGGACCGATATCATCCGTGACCAGCACATACGGAGTCTCGGGAGGTTCCGGCAGACGCACGTCACAGAGCACACCCAACACGCGACGACCAACATCGCGCAGATCGGCGGCACGCTCGGCCAGCAGGCGATCCGCCAGCTGCTCCTGGGCACTCGCTGCCGCATCAATGGCACGCCACCAGGCGGCCTCGGCGGAAAGCCCTTCCTGAATGCCCTCCGACGCCGCCTGCTCGAGCTCAGGATCGGACAGCATCTCCTCATGCATCGACAGAATCGCTGCGACTTCGCCGCCAGCAGTGCCGGCAACCAGATGCTTGAGCTGGGAGGCCCCGGCAGCAATCGCCCCACGTAACCGCTGTCGCTCATGTCCCGCATCGGTGGCGGTCTCGGAATACTCGAACGAGGGGGTACGCAGTACGAACACTGGAGCTACTGCCAATCCCGGCGATGCCGCCACTGCGGTAAAGGGCGTGTCGGCCGCGGGCGCTTCGGCGATATCGGGTTCCTCATCCATGCGCTGCGGGGAGCGGTGAGACTCATCGAAAGCCACGACCTCTTCTCCAAGCCCCTCTGTGAAGGCCGCAGCCAACACTTCCAACGCCTGCTCGACACCATCGCCACGCGCGGACAACACCAACTGCTGTCCACGCCGAGCACCCAGTCCGATGACCTTGGTCAGCGATGTTGCCGATACCGGCTGACCACCGCCATCCGCGAGACGTAGCTGGATCGGCAGCGCCAGTTCACGCGCCTTCTGCACCAGCACCTTGGCCGGTCTGGCATGCAAACCATGGGCGTTGAGTACCCGTACCTTGCGGCTGGCAGTATCGGCGGATTCGCCAGCCAACCGCGCCAACAGAGTATCGCTATCCAACTCACGCAATGAACCTGACTGGTCGTCTTCGAGAAGCGCGATAACCGCGTCGAGCAAGGGCCGGCTGGCCTCGCCCTGAGTGGCGAGACAGAGTACTGCCTCCACCGCCTGTTGCTGATGCTGTAGCGCAGAGCCTGGTGTCACCAGCGACAATGCCGGTGTAACAACCCCCTGGTCCGAGCTGAACAGCCAGAGCCCGCGCCCGAGAAACGTGGCCTGCTGCTTCACCAGACTGGCAATGAACTCGGCCTCCACCAGTCCCTCTCGACGCAGACGTTGGGCACCGGCAACGCCCAGCTCAAGCAGATCCTCACCAGCATGCGCCAGACACAGAGTCTCGCGATCCAGGCGCGGCTGAATCACCGGCTTCGACAGCAGCTCGGCGACGCCTTCAGCGGTATCTGCCTCAGCGAGGCGCTGAGCCACGCCTTCCTGGTCGAGAACATGGGTCAGGCTGCGCAGGATATCCAGATGTTCATCACTCTGCGCGGCGATGGTGACCAACACGTACACTCGATTGCCATCGTGCCATTCCACGCCCTCGGGAAATTGCAGCACACGAACACCGGTGTTGTTCACCGCATCACGGCTGGCTGGGGTGCCGTGAGGAATGGCGATACCGTTGCCCAGCCAGGTCGAGGACTGTGACTCACGGTCGAGAAGCCCCTGACGATAGCCCTGCTCCACCAACCCGGCGCTGCTGAGGGTGTCGAAGGCTGCATCAAGCGCCTGTTGCCATGAACTGGCTGTGCAGGCCAGCCGGATATCTTCAGCACGTAGCGTCAGCATGGATGGATCTCCTGGCGGTTGCCAAATCGAATTGCTGAATCGTGTCACTAAACATGTTATCAATGCTGGTACGATTCAGCTGCATTGGCAAGAACCTTCTGTTACAACTTTCGCAGGGTAGCCATCAATCCATCGCTCAATAGCCCCGCCATTCGGCAAGATAGTAGAATGCCGAGCGGAAACTCGGTGAAGCCCTCGCCCACCCCGCTGATCACAGGACATCCGATGACACGCCCGATGACCAACGCTCATGCGCGCCGCCACAACGCGACCGGAGCATGCTCATGACGCTTGCCGAAATCGCCCGACTGGCGGGAGTATCGCGAACTACCGCCAGCTATATCGTCAACGGCAAGGCACGTGAAAGGCGCATCCGCGAGGAAACCGTGGAGCGAGTCATGGCGGTGGTGCGTGAACACGGCTATCGAGTCGATGCTCAGGCCGCCGCGCTGCGTCGTGGCTCGAGCCGCATTCTCGGTCTGATCGTTCCGGACCTGGAAAACTCGAGTTATGCCCGGCTGGCCAAACACCTCGAACGTGGTGCACGCCAACATGGCTACCAACTGCTGATCGTCGGTTCCGATGACCGCTCCGACAGCGAACGAGAGTTGGCTCTGTCACTGCGTGCCCAGCGCTGTGAGGCGCTGATCACTGCCAGTTGCCTCCCCTCCGACGATCCCTTCTACCTGGAATTGATGAATGATGGCCTGCCGGTTATCGGTGTTGACCGAGGGCTGGCACCGCAGCACTTCGCCAGTGTGGTCAGCAATGATGCAGACGCGGCCCGGGAGCTTACTGCTTCCGTCGTCGAAGACTCGCGGATCAAGCGCGTGCTGTGGATGGATGCGGTCCCCCACCTATCGATCAGCATGGAGCGACGCGCCGGTTTCAAGGCAGCGGTGGCCAATCGGGATCTCCACTGCAGCATAATCAGTGCTGAACGCTATGATCGTGAACAGGGCGCAGCATTGTTTGCCGAGTATCTGGAGCAAGATGGTCTGCCCGATGCGCTGGTCGCGGCCTCTTACACGCTACTGGAGGGAGTACTGGACACCCTGTTGGCAAACGGCGGCCTGCCCGAGCAGTTGGCCATGGCCAGCTTCGGTGACAATCGCCTGCTGGATTTCCTGCCAGTGCCGATCAACTCGATCGTTCAGGATCACGAAACCATTGCCCGCCAGGCCCTGGAACTGGCTTTGGGCGCCACCCGTGGTAACTATCACCCGCACCTGGTGGTGGTACCTCGCCATCCGCGTTGGCGGAGATGATCCTGTGATTCGCCTGAGGAGACACTGGACCGGACTCAGACTGCCCATCAACTGAGGGGCTGATGAGTGAAAGCCAGATCAAAGGCTACCCGGGTTTCCTCGAAAACCTGACGCAGCCGCTCCACCAATTCACTCAGCTCCGCAGGTGAGTGCTCCCGAGAGCGTGATTCGATCAGCGCCGCCAGCGCCGCTACAGCTTCAGCGCCAACTCCGGCCGACTCGCCCTTGAGCTGGTGCGCGAGACGGCGAACCAGGTCACTGTCCTCGCGACCAATCGCTACCTGAATCGCCTGCAGGCGATCCTCAACCTGCTCACGAAAAAGATCAACCAGCATCAGGCAACGTTCATCACCGAGACTGCCACGCAGCGACTCCAGCGTCTCATCACTCAGCAGATTGCTGGCTCGGTAGCCGGGCTCCACGACGACCGGCAATACTCGACGGCATTCCCCCAACAGATAGCGCCGCAGTGCTTCGGTCAGGTTTCCGGTCAGTAGCGGTTTGGTGAGATAGCCATCCATTCCGGCTTCCTGGCATTCGGTTTGGTCATGGGTTGCACCGCCGGCGGTCATTGCCAGAATCGCCACCTCCGAACGCCAGTCATCATGGCTGCGCAGACGACGAGTCACCTCACGACCATCGATATCCGGCATCTGGATATCCATGAGGATAAGGTCGAAACGCCGTTCCTCGCAGAGTGATAGAGCATCATGGCCCGATACCGCCAATGTGGCCTTGCAACCAATACGCTCAAGCATGGCCATGGCAACTTCCTGATTGACCGGGTTGTCCTCGACCACCAATAATCTGGCCTCGGCCAGCTCCTTGAGATACGCCTGGGGCAACGCTGCCTCGGCGGCTTCATCCCCGGCCTCGCTGCAGGTTCGCAACGGCAACTCGAACCAGAAGCGACTACCCAGCCCCACCTGACTCTCGACGCCGATAGTACCGCTCATCGCCTCAACCAGACGCTTGCAGATCGCCAGGCCCAGTCCCGAGCCACCATACTGGCGAGCAATAGTAGGGTCGCCCTGACGGAACGGCTCGAACAACTGGCTGATCTGAGCCTTTTCTATTCCCTGACCGGTGTCAACTACCTCGAACAGCATCTTCTGGCGGGCCCCAACCTGCACTGACAAGCGCACCACACCCTCATCGGTGAACTTGATGGCATTGGTCAGCAGGTTGAGCAACACCTGACGCAAGCGCCCTGGATCCCCCTGGACCCGCTCCGGCAATTTCGGGTCGAGATAGGCAACCAGACGTATACCACTGGCCTCGGCCCGAGGCATGAACAACGCCATGGCATCCCTGATCAATGCCACGAGGTCCACCGGCTGTACATCGAGATCCATGCGCCCGGCCTCGATCTTCGAGAAGTCGAGAATGTCATCGATCATGCTCATCAACTGACGAGCGCTGTGGTGAATGGTGTCGGAGTAACGGCCAGCAGGATCCGGTAATGGCAGGTCGCGCATCAGTTCACTCATGCCGATGACGCCATTGAGCGGCGTCCGAATTTCATGGCTGACTGTCGCCAGAAAGTCGGATTTGGCCTGACTCGCCGATTGCGCCCGCCGAGCACTGACTTCCAGTTCATCGCTGAGGGTTTCCAGTGCCTTGCGCGATGCCTCATTGTCACGCGCTTCGCGCAGCAGCATCATCAGCATCACGCCACCGGCAGCACTCATACCGAGTATCAGCAACATCAGCAGCATATAAAGCTGCTGCAGACGTAGGCGGTCCTCCGTTGCGACACGAGCAAGATTCTCGTTGGTGGCAATCAACAACTGCTCACTGGTCGAGCTCAATTGCACAAGGCGGTGGTCGAGCAGTGAAATGGCATCAGTACCCAGGCGCTCCGTCGAGGACAGCAGTGCATCAAGGTCGGCCAACTGGCGCTCGATATCGTCCAGCTTCTGCCGTGTACCGGGCACCATATTGATCACCCGGATGATATTGCTGCCATGGATGATATTGATGCGACTGTAGAGCAGCTCGAAGCTCAGGCGTACGTCGCTCAGGGCATCATGGGTAGAAGAGTCAATGGACAGGACCTGACTACGCAGTTGAACCACATCACGATCAAGCTTGTAGGCGTGCCAGGCAGCATCCTCGGCGACATTATGCGCGAGGCTATCCTGACGCCAGACCACCAGTCCCATGACCACCATCGCCGCAGCAAAGAATGCCAGTGCAGCCCCTGCACTGACCTTCAGCCGTAACGGATAGGTGTTCAACCACAGCACCAGAGGCCGGATTTTCAACACAAATGAGCCATCCTCTTCCTGACAGCGATCAGCAATGCCACCAGAGGTAGCTCGACATCACCATCAACACACAAGACATTACGTTACAGCACCTTGATCTGATTGACCTGCCAAACCGAGCGAAACTGGATTGCCTCATTCTTCAGTTCGGGGTGATCGTCAAAGGGATAGAGCACGAACAAGGGGCCAAAATGGCGGATCGTCATCTGCTCGCCATTGCGCTTCATGGCCAGTATCACATCATAGTTCTCGGTATCACTGACCGGGAGTTCGGCGAAAAAATCATTCAACGCATGAATTTCCACCATGTCCGACTCGGCGCCTGCCATTTCCAGCACACTTCGCAGCAGCGGCCCCTCGAAGCGACTGGGCTTTCGATGCCATGGCGTGTCAGTCACGATGGTGTGCCACGGCAGTTCCTTCAACATCTCACGGTCCAGCCACAACTCACCGCCGACATTGGTATGGTGGATGTTGCCCGTCACCTTGAGCAATACCGGCCCCTTGGGGGGTGCAATGGCTGCCATGGCCGGAGACATCAGCAACATCAATGCCGCTGCGAGGATGACCTGTCGTATGCATCGCGCCCGCATGTATTCTCCTGTTGCTGGTCGATCTGTGGCATAGGTTACTGGATTCGGGGGTAGAACTGGGGCTGCGAACACACTGTTCGACAGGAGGGCGCCTTCTGCCCCACTGTTCAATACAACCAGCAGGCAGGGCAGAAACCACAGAAACAGATAGCCCCCTCACCCATTGGGCAAGGAGGCTGGCCGGGTAACGCCGAAGCGTATCAGCGCACGATCATCACCGACTGCTTGCTGTGATGAACCACATGCTCGGCATTGGGGCCAATCACATAGTCGGCGAGCTTACGTTTCGTGTGCGAAGCCATGACGATCAGATCGGCATTGATCCGCTTTCCCGCCTTGATGATGGCCTCCCACGGGGAGCCATCGACTACCGTAGCCTGCACTTCAATATCATCCGGCACATGTTCCGCAACGAACCGTTGTTGAACCTCCTTCAGGCCATTGCGAGCCTTCTCGGCAAAGTCAGACGGAAAGTAGGATCCCACCATCGGCATCCGATAATCCGGCAACACCGTAATGATCTGCAGTGACGCTCCGAAGGTCCGGCACAACGTCAACGCGACCGGCAATGCCTTCTCCCATGAAGCCTCTTCATTGAGGTCGACGGGCAACAGAATCCTGTTGTACATGACGCTCACTCCTCAGGCGGTAGCCTCGGTGATCTGCCTGGCGCGACGGCGCCGCTGCATCAATACCACCAGACCGAATACCAGCAGTGCCGGGAACCACATGAACTCCTTCCGCCAACTATCCACTGGCGCCAGTACCGTGACGATCTCCTGGTCGAAGTCAAAGCCAAGCTTCTGTGCCTCACTTCCGTAGGTCACCAGGTCGACGATGGTCTTGCCATCTCTTTCTACCAGTTCCATACCGAGGTTCAGGAAGCGCTCCTCACCCGTTTCTCCCTCCGGTATCGGCATCGTCATCCAGGTCGTCAACGGCTTTCCGAACGCATCCAGACCGCTGATCTGTACACGCAGATTACTGTCTCGCTCCACATCTCCCAGTGCCTGCTCGAATTGCGAGGGCGGAATGCTGCGGTAGGGGTCATGAATCTTGTCCATCCAGAAGCCAGGACGGAACAGAGTGAAGGCGACCAGCAACAACAGAATGGTTTCGTACCAACGGTTGCGCGTCAGCATGAAGCCCTGAGTTGCCGCGGCAAAGATCAGCATGGCGACTGTCGCCACGATAAAGACCACGACCCCCTGCAACGGTGTGACATCAATCAGCAACAGATCAGTATTGAAGATGAACAGGAACGGCAGTGCCGCAGTACGCAGACTGTAGTAGAACGCCTGGAAACCAGTGCGAATCGGATCACCATTGGAGATCGCCGCCGCCGCAAAGGAGGCAAGCCCCACCGGCGGTGTCACGTCAGCCATGATACCGAAGTAGAAGACGAACAGGTGGATAGCGATCAATGGTACCAATAGTCCATTCTGCTCACCCAACTGAACAATGACCGGCGCCAGCAACGCTGAGACCACGATGTAGTTGGCGGTAGTCGGTAACCCCATACCGAGGATCAGACTGAGCACTGCGGTCAACAGCAGGATCAGCATCAGGTTGCCCATCGACAGGATCTCGACCATGTCCGCCAGCACCAGGCCAACCCCGGTCTGCGACACCGCACCCACGATGATACCGGCGGTCGCGGTAGCGATACCGATACCGATCATGTTGCGTGCACCACTGACCAGACCTACCCACAGGTCCATGGCTCCCTCGCGCAAATCAGCTGCCAGATTGCTGCGTCCGCGGAAGGCATGCATGATCGGACGCTGTGTCAACATGATGATGATCATCAATACCGTGGCCCAGAATGCCGAAAGGCCGGGTGACAGGCGCTCGACCATCAAACACCAGACCAGTACCACAACCGGCAGGATGTAGTGCAGCCCGACCATGACGGTCGGCCGAGTCTGAGGCAACTTGAAGATCGGGGTATTGGGGTCATCCAACTCGAGCTCGGGATAACCGGAGCCCAATGCCAGCAAGCCTACGTAGACTGCAGCCAGTACCACTGCCGCAACCCAGGGCGTTGCATCACCAAGGATCGGCTTGAGCCAACCCAGACCGTAGTAGACCACCAGCGCGGTGATCATCACCAACAGCAGGCCAGCAAGGAAGCCAATCGCCTTGCGCACCAGCGGCTTGGGCGGGTTGGCCGATTCCAGCCCCTGCATATTGGCCTTGAGCGCCTCGAGATGAACGATGTAGATCAGCGCGATATAGGAAATCAGCGCCGGCAGGAAGGCATGCTTGATGACCTCAACGTAGGAAATCCCCACGTACTCGACCATCAGGAAGGCTGCCGCACCCATGACCGGCGGCATGATCTGCCCGTTGACCGAGGATGACACTTCAACCGCACCCGCTTTCTCGGAGGAGAAGCCGACACGCTTCATCATTGGAATGGTGAAGGTACCCGTGGTTACGGTGTTGGCAATCGATGAGCCGGAAATCAGACCAGTGAGGCCCGATGCCACCACTGCGGCCTTGGCCGGACCACCGCGATAATGACCCAGCAACGAGAACGCGACCTTGATGAAATAGTTACCCGCGCCCGCCTTGTCGAGCAAGGCACCGAACAATACAAACAGGAATACAAAACTGGTGGAGACCCCCAGCGCGATGCCAAACACCCCTTGGGTAGTCAGCCACTGGTGATTGACGAGGCCCTGCAGGCTTACGCCGCGGTGGGCAAGGATACCGGGCATCCATGGGCCGGCCAGAGAATAGATGATGAATATCGAAGCAATGATAGTCAGCGGCGGGCCCAGGGCACGGCGTGTCGCCTCGAGCAACAGCAACAGACCGATGATACCGACCACCACGTCCTGCATGATCGGAGCGCCAGGGCGTGCCGATAACTGCTCGTAGAAAGTGAAGAGATAAGCACCGGCACTGGCAGCGACAATCGCCATGATCCAATCCTGAATAGGAATACGGTCACGCGGCGAACGCTTGGTAGCCGGATAGGCCATGAAGGCCAGAAACAGAGCAAAGGCCAGATGGATCGAGCGTGCTTCCGTGGCATTGAAGACACCAAAGCCGATAATGAACGGCAGAGGAGAGGCCACCCACAGCTGGAACAGCGACCATGCCGCCGCTATGCCAACCAGCAACTTGCCCGGAAAACCCTCGGGATTGCGGGCCCCGGAGTCGCTGGATGCGACCATATCCTCGAGGTCCACACTGGACCCCGCGGCTTTCTGTTTGTCCTCAGTCATAAGCAAGCCCTGTCTGAAGAAGATTGATGAACGTGCTGAGGCCTTCCAACATCCCCACACCTTTTACTATATGACGCCCCAGCGAAACTGCACGGCGTTACGACGGGGCAGGATTATGCAGCAATCCATCCAGCCAGGCATTACTCCTCGCCCACAACGCACTGCGCGGCCGCCCTCCTGGGGACCGCGCAGTATGAGTCATGCCACTTGATGCAGCTTCGAGCGTATTACTCGATCCAGCCCTGCTCACGATAGTAGCGAGCGGCACCTTCATGCAGCGGAGCTGACAGGCCGTCGGCGACCATTTCTTCCGGCTTGAGGTTGGCAAAAGCCGGGTGCAGACGCTTGAAACGATCAAAGTTATCGAAGACCGCCTTGACGGCTTCGTAGACCAGATCTTCATCGGCATCGGCAGATGTCACGAACGTGGCGGCAACACCGAAGGTCTCGACATCCTCGTCGTTACCCTTGTACATACCACCGGGAATAACCGACATGGAATAGTACGGGTACTCTTCGACCAACGACTTGACGGTGTCATCGTTGAGCGGAACCAGGTGGGAATCCACAGTAGTGGTGGCTTCCTGGATGGCCCCGTTGGGGTGGCCCACGACATAGGCCATGGCGTCGATGTTGTTATCGGCCAGAGCGGAGGCCATTTCAGCGGCATCAAGCTGTGAGGCCAGAGAGAAGGAATCCTGCGTCCAACCCTTGGCATCCATCACCACTTCCATGGTGTTGCGCTGACCGGAGCCCGGGTTACCGATGTTGACGCGCTTGCCTTCCAGATCATCCAGCGTCTCGATACCGGAATCAGCACGCGCCAGAATGGTCAGCGGCTCGCCATGCACCTTGAACACAGCACGTAGGTCTTCGTAGGCATTGCCTTCGAAGTTGCCGGTACCGTTGTATGCCTGATATTGCACATCGGATTGTGCAACACCCATGGTGTATTCACCGCCACGAATACCATTGACGTTGGCAACAGAACCACCGGTAGAGGGGGCATTACAGCGGATGCCAGTCTCTTCTGCATTCTGGTTGACGAAGCGGCAGATGGACTGACCCACTACGTAGTAGACCCCCGTCTGTCCACCGGTACCGATCGTGATGAACTTTTCTTCCTGGGCCATAGCCGGAGACGCAAACATGGCGGCTCCAAGAATGGCGCCGGAGACAGCGGCGGCAGAGAACGCATGGCGCTTCATGGTTATACCTCTTTATTCTGGATTCTCGATATTGTAACGGGACGATCCCCTGCTGACTTCCCTGGCGGGTGGTGCAGCGTCCACATCATGCTACTTGCAGCGCGAAAATTACCTGAATGATTCAATAACTTCCAGCTACGCCATCAGTGTAGATGGAATAATCGACCACAGGACATCAATTTGTCTCGCCACTGCGCACGATTCGGCACATATGCGCATCGGGAAAACAGGGAATGGGTCTGCTACCCGGTCCCGTCCTCTGAATGAGCATAGACACTCCCGGCCATCACGCTAGTTCTCCGATAGAGGCGCTCCTTTCCTGCAGCGAGAAATGCATTGTGATAACGGTTGGCGACTTCGATAACCTGATGCGCTGGAATGGCAGCTTGCTGTCCCCGAGTGTCGCCTTGATGGCTGTACCAGCAAAACGCGTCGCAACCTCC
This sequence comes from Halomonas huangheensis, assembly GCF_001431725.1. Lineage (NCBI taxonomy): Bacteria > Pseudomonadati > Pseudomonadota > Gammaproteobacteria > Oceanospirillales > Halomonadaceae > Halomonas > Halomonas huangheensis. The sequence continues at coordinate 3,548,740 of NZ_CP013106.1, forward strand.
GCGATCCAGGCAGTGACGAGGACCCGATGACCAGGTATCGTTCACCGAGTGAACCGGCCCCCGGCCAATCCACCTGCAAATTCCGGAACTCAGCCTCTGGCCTGTGCCGGGAATCCTTCTCGCCCCCATCCGTCAATGGAGTCAGCTACGCATGCGTCATCAGGATTCGATCAAGGTAGCCGCCGCCCAGATCAACTGCGAGTTCGCCGACCTGGATGCCAACCTCGATCTTCATCTCGAGTACATCGACCAGGCAAAGGGTGAAGATGTCGAACTCCTGGTGTTCCCGGAACTGTCCCTGACCGGCTATGGTCTAGGCCCCAGGGTCATGGACGTCGCCATACCTCGCGAGGACCCGCGTCTCGAAACACTGGCTTCGGCCTGCGGGGACATGCAGGCAATAGTTGGCTTTGTCGAGGAAGCAAGCCCCGGCGAATACTACAACGCTCTGGCGATCCTGCAGTACGGTGAGGTTGTCGCGGTACACCGCAAGCTCAACCTACCGAGTTACGGTGGTCTGGAAGAAGGCAAGTGGTTTACCCACGGCAACCAGCTGACCCATACAGATGTGAGACCAGGCTGGTCGAACACGCCGCTGATCTGCGCCGACATGTGGAACCCGGCGCTGGTCCACGCCGCACTGCTGGCACGCCCGACGCTGCTCTGCGCGCCCATCAACTCCGCCTCGGGCATTGTCAGCGAGGATTTTTCCAACGAGCAGAACTGGCACGTCAATGTGCGCTTCTACGCGATGACCTACGGCACTCCGGTGATCATGGTCAATCGCTACGGCGCCGAGAACGAAAGCCACTTCTGGGGCGGCTCCTGCATCCTCGGGCCTCGCGGGGAGTTTCTCGCTCGCGCCGAGGATGGTCAGATGTTGATCACGGCCACCCTGTCACGCAAGGCGATTGCCCGAGCCCGCTTCGAGCTTCCCACCCTTCGCGATGCCGATACTCCGTTGATCCGCGAATTGATGGCTGGTTATCGCTGACTCAGAGCGAAGCAGGCAGCGAGAGTCCCTGCCGCCTGGCTACACGCTATATTTCCTGTATCCCACCAGGATCCGCCCCTCTATCGCGCCACGAGAACCAACGTCTGCCTATTGAGGGGAGGTCAACCATGCAGAAAGTCCTCAATGGATATACTGATGACGCCAGCTGGCGGGCTGCTACGCTGATATCTGCGCCCCATGACAACTCCTGGAGAGTCCAGAATGCCCACAGTTCAGCATCCGCTGGTCGAGTGTGTCCAGGCGGATATTGCAGCACAGGAAGATATCGACGCCGTGGTCAATGCCGCCAATGCGCAGCTACAGACCGGTGGCGGCGTGGCTGGTGCGCTGCACCGTGCAGCCGGCCCCGAACTGGCCCGCGCCGGCGAGGCCCAGGCGCCGATCCGGCCCGGTCAGGCGGTGATCACAGCGGGCTTCAATCTGCCCAATACTCATGTCATTCACTGCCTTGGCCCGGTATATGGCATGGATGAGCCAAGTGCTGAGCTGCTTGCATCCTGCTACCGCCAGGCACTGGAACTCGCCGAACAGCACGGCATCCAGCGCATCGCCTTCCCCGCCCTGTCTACTGGCGCATTCGGTTATCCCATGGAAGAAGCCACGGAAATCGCCGTATCCACGGTGCTGACCAGCCTGGCCACATGCCCGAGCATACAACTGGTGCGTTTCGTGCTGTTCGACAAAGCCAGCCTGGCAGTACACCAGCGCTGGTTGGAACAGCTGACAGATGGAGAGAATTAAGAATCAAGAAGTAAGAAGTAAGAAGTCAGAAGTCAGAAGTCAGAAGTCAGAAGTCAGAAGTCAGAAGTCAGAAGTCAGAAGTCAGAAGTCAGAAGTCAGAAGTCAGAAGTCAGAATAGAGAGTCATCCCTCTTCCCTCTTCCCTCTTCCCTCTTCCCTCTTCCCTCTTCCCTCTTCCCTCTTCCCTCTTCCCCTTACACGTTATATCCCAACACCCGTGGCAGCCACAGTGCGATCTCGGGGAAGATTGCCACCAGTGCCAACGCCGTTGCCATGGCGGCGACAAACACCAGTGCCCAGCCAACCGTCTGCTCCAGTCGTATCTTCGCCACCTCGGTGGTCACCATCAGGTTGACCGCCACCGGAGGCGTGAACTGACCAATGGCGATATTCATCGCCAGCAGGATGCCAAACCACACTGGATTCCAGCCGAAGTGCTGCATCACCGGAATCAGGATCGGCATCATGATCAGATAGATCGAAATGGCATCCAGCAGCATGCCTGCGGCCAGCACCGCGAGCATGATCAACACCAGCAGCAATGCACCGTTATCCGATAGCCCGATCACCCACTCGGCCAGATGACGGAAGGTCCCCAGGGTGGTGCCCGCCCAGGCAAAGATCCCCGCCAACGCGATGATCAACATCACCACACCCGAGATCACTGCGGCCTCTCCCAACAGCTCCCAGAGGTCGCGCCAGTTCAGCTCGCGGGTCAATGCAAGACCGACGACCACGCCATAAGCCACCGCCACCACCGCAGCTTCGGTTGGCGTGAACAGGCCGCTACGTAAACCGCCGAGGATCAGAACCGGAGCGAAAAGCGCCGGGATCGCCTTGCGGAAACTTTCACCCAATGGCGGACGCTCCACATCATGTGGGTCTTCCCAGCCATAGCGACGCGCCAGCAGCCAGGCCGGTATCAGTAGCGACAGTCCAGCGAGGATGCCCGGGAACAGCCCAGCGGCGAACAACGCACGCAGGTCCACTCCCGGCACCACGATCGAGTACAGGATCAGCGCCACTGAAGGAGGGATCAGAATTGCGGTGGATGCCGAAGCAGCGATCAATGTCGCGGAGAATGGGCGCGGATAGCCTGCCTTCGTCATGCTCGGCAGCATGACCATGGCAACGGCGGCAGCATCCGCTGGACCAGAGCCGCTCATCCCGCCCATGATCATGCAGACCAGCACTGCTACCACGGCCAGGCCGCCATGACGCGGTCCGATCAGTGCCTGCGCAAAGCGCACCAGGCGTGCGGCAACTCCGGCACGCTCGAAGATCAGCCCAGTGAGAATAAACAATGGAATGGCGATCAGCGGATACTTGGCCACGCTGTTGTAGGTGTTGGTGCCCAGAGTGGCGAGCATATTGGGCGACAGCCCAACGAAGATTCCCACTGCCCCGGACAGACCAAGTGAAAAGGCCACCGGTACGCCAATCAACAGCAGCGCCAGGAAACTGAACAGCATCCATAGATCAGGCGTCATCGGCGAAGTCTCCCCGCAGGCGAGCCAGCGTCAACTGGCACTGGCGAAACAGCATCAATACCGACAATACCGGCAACCAGACCAGATACCACCACTGCGGCAGCCCCAACCCAGGTGACAGCGACTGCCACTGGTACTCCTGCCAGGCCATGCGCCCCCCGAACCAGGTGATCAAACCCAGCAGCACCACACCGCACAGCCCCTGGGCGATGATGAATATTGGACGCACTCGCGCCGGAACGGCCCGTTCGAGAAGTCCGATACGAATATGGCGATGAGTGCGCAGTGCCACCGAGGCGCCGGCAAAGGTCAGCAACACCAGCAGAAAGACCGAGAACTCTTCGGTAAAGGCGAAGGAGCCTCCGGTGATATAGCGCACTACCACGTTGCCGAGGCTGATCACACCGATGATCAGAATGGCCAGAGTGGCAAGCACGCGTTCAACAACAGCGTCAGGGCGTTTCATCAGGGATGTTTATTCTGCAGGGGGAAACAGGATACCGGCTCCTGTCGCAGGAGCCGGAGTCGATCAGAGTATCAATGCATCGTCAGTTCAGGGCGTACCGATATCACTGCGGGCAGCCTCAAGCACCTCTTCACCGATACGCGGAGCCCACTTGTCGTAAACACTCGCGGTGCCACTGACAAAAGCCTCGAGCTGTTCCTCGCTCAGTTCGGTTACGGTAACTCCACGCTCCTCGATGGCGGCCAGACGCTCGGCTTCCTGCTCGCGGGTCATCTCGATTTCCCAGGCACCGGCTTCAATGGCGGTCTCACGCAACAATGTCTTCTGATCGTCGGAGAGCGAGCCCCACACTTGCTGATTGGCGGCGAAGATCAGCGGGTCGTTCATGTAGTTCCAGAGAGTGACATAGCTCTGTCCGACCTGATCGATACGCGCAACATCGAATACCGACAGCGGATTTTCCTGACCGTCTACCGCCCCAGTGGTCAGCGCCGGTTTGGCATCAGCCCAGCTCATCTGAGTAGGGTTGGCGCCGAGCGCGGTGAAGGTGTCCTGGAACAGCGGCGAACCGACCACGCGAATCTTCAGTCCCTCGAGATCCGACGGTTCATCGATCACTCCACGCGAGTTGGACACCTGACGGAAGCCATTCTCCCCCCAGGCCAGCGGAACGACACCACGCGACTCAATTGCGTCGAACACCATTTCTCCTGCCGTGCCACCGGTAACGGCATCCACCGCCGCTTCATCAGGCATCAGGAACGGTAGTGAAAACAGGTTGAGTTCCGGCACCTGAGGGGACCAATTGATGGTCGACCCCACCGCCAGATCGATCAACCCGGAACGCATGGCTGAAAACTCACGAGTCTGATCACCACTGACCAACTGCGAGTTGGGATAGACACGCAGTGTCAGTTCACCACCGGAACGCTCTTCAACCAGATCGGCCCACTTCTGTGCCGCCTGTCCCCATGGAAAGGCATCGGAAAGCACAGTGGAAACGGATAGTTCGCGGGCCTCGACCGAGGTAGCCAGCGTCGCACCTACGAGCAACACACCCGCGATGGAAACAGACAGACGTGATGGGAGCCAGGCAGTCATGGCGTGTCCTTGCATTGTTGCCCCGTGATACCGAGGTCGTTGGAGAGTCCCTGAGTCTTGAGGGAATCGTTATTGGCAATGAGTCAGGGCTCAATATGCCTGCAAACCACTGCTGGTCACAAGACCCACCCTTTCACCAGCGCTGCAACCACTCAATGAATACAGGAACGCCAAACAATTGAGATCAATTTATTTGACAAGATGTATACATAAATCCAATACTTTGATCGCTAATACAAAAACAATGGAAAATATTTCTATGAAGAATATCCGTCTGTCACTGGTCGCAGGCGCGACCATGCTGGCCGCTCTTCCGGTCGCCGCAGCCCAATACAGCACTACCAAGGTTGAAGCCCTCTATGGGTGGGACTATCAGGATGAGGCCGATGCCGGCTTTCCCATCGACAACCCCCACCACAGCGTCCTGACATTCGCCAATGCCAGTGGCTGGAACTGGGGTGACAGCTTCTTCTTCATCGATCTCACCAACTACGATCAGAGCAGCGATGAGGAACAGGACTTCGGTAGCGCTCATGCCGAATGGATCGTACGCGGCAACCTCGGCGAGCTGTTCAACAGCGACCTGTCCTTCGGACCGGTCAAGGGCATCTACGCTGCCGCGCAACTCGACTTCGACCGCAACGCAACAACGCGCAAAACCGCGCATCTCGCGGGGTTGAGTATCGACCTCGACGTCCCGGGCCTGGATTTCTTCAAGGTTCATGCGCTGTATCGCAATGATGAGAGCGACGCCGCCGAAGGCAGCTCCGAGCAATATACTCTGGTGTGGTCTCGCACCTTCGAACTCGGCTCCGAGACCTTTTCCTTCGAAGGATTTCTCGACTACATCACCGAAGAAGGCGACCTGGCCGAACAGGTGCTGACCCAGCCACAGCTGGTCTGGCACGCCACTGACAGCATCGGGCTGGGTATCGAGTACCAATACTGGCACAACAAGTTCGGCCTTGAAGGCACCGATGAGTCAGTACCTCAGGCAATGCTCAGGTGGACGTTCTAGGGTGAAGCCGTAAGCCGAAGCCGCGAGCCTCGAGCGGTCTAGTGCACCCGATGAGGTTCGCAGACAAGAGCCCGGGGTTCGGGGTTCAAGCTCGAGCGTAGCGTGCTCGTAGCTCGTGATTATTCTTCGCTGACCAACGCGGTAACCGTGATTTCGACGCGCAGTTCGTCCGCCGGCATCGGCGCGACCACACAAGTGCGAGCCGGTGCATGCCCTGCCGGCACCCAGGCATCCCAGACTTCATTCATGGCGGCAAAATCCGCTCCATCCTTGATATAGATGGTCGCACTGAGCATCTGCTCACGGCTGCTGTTGATGTCCTGGAGCAAGGCATCAACGCGAGCCAGCATGCTCTCGGTCTGTGCCTTGATGTCCCCCTGACGCGCCTCCGGGCCGGTCACCTGACCACACAGCCAGGCAACGCCATTGTGAATCACCGCACGGCTCATACGGGTCTGGGTGTCATGACGCTGGATGCTCATTCTCGATCTCCAAAGAAAGATTTATATACTGTATAAATACAAAAATGCAGAAACATCAGCCATAAAAAACATCAACTTCCGCACCAACTATGAAACTTCAACAAATATAACGAATTATTGCCTTAAATACATAGCCATCATCATCGAATTCCAATGTCAGGAATCCTTTCACGGGTCGACACAAGAGAGGCAGCACATGACGAGCTGCTTCACTTTAGTGACCATGAGGATCTACCACATGAAACGTTCAATGATGATGGCCGCCGTACTGTCCACAGCCATGGCCCAGGCGGGAGTGGCTTCCAGTGCCTTTGCAGATGAGCATGAAGCCATGGAAAAGTGCTACGGCGTGTCCCTCGCCGGTGAGAATGACTGCAAGGCCGGTCCCGGCACCACCTGCGCAGGCACTTCCAGCGTCGATTACCAGGGCAACGCCTGGACACTGGTTCCTGAGGGTAGCTGCACCAGCATCGAGACTCCGCACGGCAACGGCAGTCTGAGCGAAATCGAGCGTCCTTGATCGCAAGCCGGTCGCCGCTGGTCACATCGTATGCCCAACACGATGTGACCAACGCCTGTCTTTCTTCGATGCTGGAATTCCATGGCCATGACTCAAATACACTGCAATCGTCCTGACCAGGCCCTCGGCGCTATCGGCATCGGCCTCAAGCATCAGCATGCCGAGACTCTGCTCGAGATCGACCGGGGCCCGGATTTCCTTGAGCTGCATGCCGAGAACTACATGAATGCCGGTGGTCCTGCACAGGAGCGCCTGCAGGCTTTAGCAAGACGTTATCCCTTGTCAGTGCATGGTGTTGGCATGTCGCTGGGTAGCGCCGAGGGAATCGATACACGACACCTGGAGCGCCTCAGGCAACTGGTCGATACTCTCCGCCCGATACTGGTCTCCGAGCACCTGGCCTGGAGCCGCCTCGATGGCCACAGCTACAACGATCTACTGCCGGTGCCTCTGACAGAAGAATCGTTGAACCTCCTGTGTGCCAACATCGACTGCGTTCAACAAAGCCTTGGGCGCCGCATTCTGGTCGAGAACCCCAGCCTCTACGTCTGCCTCGATGGAATCAATACCATCCGTGAGGTCGACTTTCTCAACCTGATCGTAGAACGCACCGGCTGTGGCCTGTTGTTCGACGTCAACAATGCCTTCATCAGTGCCTCCAACCTCGGGCGAGATCTGGGAAATTACCTTGCTGATATCCCCTGGCACGCCATTGGTGAATGGCACCTGGCAGGCCACAGCCTGGATGAGCAGGCCTCACCACCGCTCTATATCGATGACCATGGCAGCCCCGTCTCGGATGTTGTGTGGCGACTTTACCGGCAAGTCATTCGCATGGCACCGGAAGTACCGACCCTGATCGAGTGGGACAACAATGTGCCAGCACTGGATCGCTGGCTTCAGGAGGCCGAACTGGCAAGGCGAGAACGCTGCGGAGTATTCGGCGAACGGGAATCCAGATCCATTGCCTTGAGGGCCCTGTAATGAGTCAACTCGCCAACTGGCAGAAACGCTTCATCGACGCGATACAGCAACCGGGAGATGCGGCTACCGACCTTGGTCAACGTAGCGGTCTGGATGTCTACCGCAACAACATTCGGACCAGCTTGATCGAGGCTCTCGCTGAGGCCTATCCACACACTCGCCAACTGTTGGGTGAGCGCTTCTTTTCCGGTCTGGCCAACGCCTACGTTCAACAGACCCCACCGACAGACCCACGCCTGAATCGCTACGGAGCGAATCTGGCCGAGCAACTCGACAGTTTGCCCAGTCTCAATCGCTATCGCTTTGTTGCCGATATCTGCCGCCTCGAACGTGCTCGATTGGAGGTCAGTCATGCCGATGAAGCTTCTGCCCTGACGGTTGAACAATTGGCAACGATCGACATCGAGTCGCGGCATGTGGCGCCGGTCCCCGCCAGCCGCTGTATCCATTGCCGGTACGATGTCGAAGCGCTTTGGCAAAGCCTTGAACAGGGCGCGCCGGCGGCAGGCCTTGGCGATAGCGGTGCGGGCTATTGGCTGGCAGTGCGTCATCACGATCGTGTGCGCCTGACACGACTGGATGGCACCGCGGCTCGGCTCTATCGAGCCCTCGACTCAGAATCAGCATTCGGCGATATCTTCGAGAACCTGTTGACCGAACTGGACAGCACTCAAGTGCTGGGTATGGCGCTGGGCAACCTGATTGCGCTGGGTGCCCTGCGCGACGCGACGGCGCTGTCCAACGATCATTGACCCGTCAGGAAAGCAAACATGACCACTATCCATTGCCTGAGCGCAGCCTACCGGAATCGTCTGCTTGAAGTGCTCGACCGCTGTCCACTGGGGCCTGTGTTGTTGCTGATGCGTATCGTCATCGGCAGCGTCTTCTTTCTGTCTGCGCTGACCAAGGTTGATGGCTTCGCATTGAGCTCCAGCGCCATATATCTGTTCCGCGAAGAATATGCCTTGCCGTTGCTGCCACCAGTGATGGCCGCGTGGCTGGCAACGTCAGGCGAGTTCTCGTTTTCCCTGCTGCTCTGGGCAGGTCTTGGCACCCGACTTGCTGCACTGGGACTACTGGTGATGACCGCGGTGATCCAGACATTCGTCTATCCCGATGCCTGGGTCACCCACGGCATGTGGGCCGCATGTCTGCTGACACTGATCCTGCGTGGACCAGGTATGCTGTCACTGGATCACCTTATTGATCGACTTACGGCTCGTGATGCGTAACCAGGCTTAGCCAATAGGGTGATCAAGGATACGCCAGAAAAGTGCAACGCTATTCTGAAAACACTTCGGGCCATGCCCTCCTGACGGAGAGCATGGCCCGAGGCTTGAGTGGTCAGCGGTTCGATCAGCGCAACAACAACACCGGCACCGTTGCACCACGCAACACACTAGTGGTGGTGCTACCGACCAGCAGATGGCGGATACGCGAATGACCGTATGCCCCCATCACCACCATGTCGATCTCGTGGTCCTGCTGCCAGCTACGCAGCGCTTCCTCCACTTCGCCGACCACGATATCGCCTTCAGCATCGTGTCCCGCGTTACGCAGTGTGGTCAGCGCCCACTCGAGTTGGGCACGAAGGTCACCGGTATCTGCGCCCACCATTACCACATCGCAGGACACGCCCTTGAACAGAGGGCTCTGGGCCAGCATTTCCACACCCTTGCGAGTGGTCTTGCTGCCATCGAAGGCGATCATCACGCGCTGCGGATGGGTAAAGGCTCCCGGCACCATCAGAATCGGACGGTGCATGCTGCGCACCACCCGCTCAAGGTTGGTGCCAAGATGTTCACTGGCATGCGAAGCGCTCTCACCCCGTTTACCGAGCACCAACAGGCGAATGTCGTCCTCGAGCTCCGCCAGAGTCTCGACCAGAGTGCCATTGCGCTGACGTGATGCCGGCTCGGAGATACCCTGCTCCGTCGCACGCTCCGTCGCAGACTTGAGCAGACCGCGACCATACTCCTGAGCCACCTTGGCCCGTCGCTCATCAAGACTGGACAGTTCCTCGAGCAGATGCTCCTGAGAACCCAGGCCGATATTGCCGGTCAAGTCGGCTTCCGCTGTCTGAGGATGATTATCCACCACATGCAGGAACGTCAGTGGTGCGTCCAACGCCTGACTGGCCCAGACTGCACCATCACAAACACCTTCGGAAAACTGTGAGCCGTCGATCGCGGCCATTACCTGTTCTGTCATTGTGCTATTCCTTGTTCCAACCCTTTTCCGGGACGGTAACTTTTCATGCAGGACTAATGGCCACCCATCAGCTTTTCCACTGCAGCCGGATCGTCATGAACAGCGAAGCGGTCAACGATGGTTGCACTGGCCTCGTTGAGCCCGATCAGTTCAACCTCGGTGCCTTCACGACGGAACTTGATCACCACCATATCCAACGCCTGTACCGCGGTGATATCCCAGAAATGCGCACGCGAAAGGTCGATGACCACCTTTTCGACACTTTCCTTGAAATCGAACGCCGCGGAGAAACGCTTCGAGGAAGCGAAGAACACCTGACCTATCACACGGTAGCTGCGTCCACGCCCATCCTCCAGCTCATCGCTGGCAATGTGCATGAAGTTGCCCACCTTGTTGGCAAAGAACAGCGCTGCCAGCAGCACACCGACGAAAACACCAATCGCCAGATTATGCGTCGCCACCACCACAATGACTGTGGTCACCATGACAATATTGGTCGACAGCGGGTGCTTACGCAGGTCACGTAGTGAGCTCCAACTGAAGGTACCGATCGATACCATGATCATCACCGCGACCAGGGCCGCCATGGGAATCTGCGAGACCCAGTCGGAAAGAAACACCACCATCAACAACAGGAAGATACCAGCAAGGAAGGTCGACAACCGACCACGACCACCGGACTTGATATTGATCACCGACTGACCGATCATCGCGCAACCCGCCATACCCCCGATCAAGCCGGTACCGATGTTCGCCAGGCCCTGGCCCTTGCACTCACGATTCTTGTCACTGGGGGTATCGGTCAGGTCATCGACAATTGTGGCAGTCATCATCGATTCAAGCAGGCCGACCACCGTCAGCATGATCGAATAGGGGAAGATGATCATCAGGGTTTCAAGGTTCAACGGTACTTCCGGCCACAGGAACATCGGCAAGGTATCCGGCAGCTCCCCCATATCGCCTACCGTACGAATATCCATACCTGTCAGTATGTAGACGGCAGTCAGCACCAGAATGCAGATCAGCGGCGACGGCAATGTCTTGCCAATTACCGGTACATAGGGGAACAGATAGATGATCGCCAGTCCGGCCACTGTCATCGCATAGACATGCCAGCTGACATTGGTCAGCTCTGGCAATTGCGCCATGAAGATCAGGATCGCCAGCGCGTTGACGAATCCCGTTACCACCGAGCGTGATACGAAGCGCATCAAGTCAGCGAGGCGCAGGTACCCGGCAATGATCTGCAATACACCCGTCAATAGCGTCGCCGCCAGCAGGTATTGCAGGCCATGTTCCTTGACCAGCGTGACCATCAACAACGCCATGGCCCCGGTTGCCGCCGAGATCATCCCGGGACGACCACCGGCAAAGGCAATGATCACCGCCATGGAAAAGGAGGCATAGAGGCCAATCTTGGGGTCCACCCCGGCAATGATAGAAAAGGCGATTGCCTCAGGGATCAACGCCAGGGCGACTACGATGCCGGAAAGGGCATCGCCTTTGATATTGGAAAACCAATCTTGCTTTATCGATCTAATCATTCGCAGGTCCACATGCGGGCAACCATGCCGCGAAGACATGGCACAGGTTCTTGAAATCAGAATGGTGGAGGTACAGCTACAGCCATGCTCGCCAGTCCTTTCGGAAGACAGCGGCACAGGAAGTCACGCCAGCAGAAGTGGCGTCAGAGGAGGAAACCTAGGGCGGAGTCAGACGCCTTGAGGTGAAGACGATCACGTCTATGAAATTCCCTTGCTTATCAAAGAAGAGTTCGTCAAGGAAACCGCCCATCAGCCATCAGTTGAACTGACATTCGCTGCTGATGAGGTAGCCTTGCGATACTGTGCTCTTGTGGCCCGCAATCGCGGCCAGACAAAGAGCCGGACCAAAGTCTAGCAGCATTTGGCATTGAATGGCACTCCAGATGGCTAACCCGAAACGTGCGATCTTTACGTCTATACTCCCGCACTTTCAAAGTAAACAGTACTCGCTTGAAGTTGTAAGGGCGCCTGATTCAAGGGCTCCAGTTGTAAGGATTCCCTCCGCTTTTACGACCCACCATAAAACAGCTCAGGAATGAGACATGGAACAGTGTGCCCAGCAGCAGGAGGCCGCACGGCACAAGGCACCGCTTGACGCCTTGCAACGCAGCCTCGAGCAACAGGGCTTCGACATCACACGTGACCAGCTGCAGCCATTGCCCGATACCGGGTTAGCACACTGGCACGTGCGCTTACCACGCCCGCAGGGAACCACTCCGTCGAGAATCGAAGCCCACCATGGAGACTGGGTGGCACGTATTCCCAAACAGAGCCAGATGCAGCTCGACGCTGAACACAACCTGAACTATCAGGCTGCCTGTTTCGAACGCGCCCAGACTGGAGGCCATACTCCTCTGCTGTACGCTTGTCTGCCCTGCGATGCCCTACTACCGCGTGGCGCTCTTCTGGTAGAGGCTATTGACGGACGTCAGCCCGACCTACCTGGCGATCTTCTGGCCATGGGCCGAACATTGGCCAGCCTACATGGACAACCCCTGCCTCCAGAGACCCAGCGCCCACCACTCGGCTCTCCCACTGATCCCTGGCAGGACATGCGCCGCGAAATTCGTCATCAGTCGAAGTATCTGCGTCATGCTGGACTCAGCGCCGCCAGTATGCGAACTATCGAACGTGCTCTGGCCACACTCCCTGAGCACCTTGAACACCAGCGTGATGCCATCCGCCTGATCAGCTTCGATGCCCATCCCGGTAACTTTCTGATCGAGCCTGGCGGCCGTGCCGTACTGGTGGATCTCGAGAAGTGCCGCTACTCCTTCCCGGGCTTTGACCTGGCTCACCTGAGCCTCTATACCTCGACCACCTGGGATATCAACACTCGCGCCATCCTGTTCACCGAGGATATCGTAGCGCTCTATCAACGCTGGCAGGAACAGATGGATGACGGCCGAGGAAGCCAGAGTTGGCAAGACCTGATTGCCTGTCGCCAGGCTATGTGGCTGTGGTCAGTCACCTGGTGCGCCAAGTGGAAAGCGACACAATGTCGGCTGGCTGACAGCACTCACAGCGGTGAAGACTGGTCCGCTCAACTCAGTGACGACGGCTTGATTCGCCATGTACGGGGTCGTGTCGATCACTACCTCTCGCTGCCGATTCTCGAGCGCGTCATGCGCGAACTCGCGGAGCTTGCCGATGCTGCCTGATTCACTCACCAGGTTATTCAGGATTTCCAGGCTCGCCAACCCAACCCTCTCCGGCCGACGCACTGAGTCTTTCGTTGCGATTGTTCAGACGAACGCCACCAGCATGAAGACACCTCCTACATCGACAAGGAAGCCGACATGATCCTATCTCGCCGCCGCGGATACCAAAGCCTGGCCAGCGCCATCGGCATTGCACTGCTGAGCACTTCCGCCATCGCCAACACCAGGGTCCTGTCCGAGGACTGGCAGGAAGTCGAGCAGCAAGCTCAAGGACAAAGTGTCTATTGGAACGCCTGGGGCGGTGATGCCAACGTCAACGCCTATATCGAGTGGGTCGCAGATCAACTCGATGAGCGCTGGGATATTGACCTGATCCACGTCAAACTCGATGACACCGCCGCTGCCGTATCACGAGTACTGGCCGAGAAATCGGCCGGCAACAACGACCAGGGTGCCATTGATCTGATCTGGATCAATGGCGAGAACTTCGCGGCCATGAAGGCCAACGATCTGCTGTTCGGCCCTTATGCCGAACGCCTGCCCAACTTCGCGCTGACCAATCCCTCCGAGCATAAGGAGATGATCACCGACTTCACTATCCCCACCGAGGGTTATGAGTCTCCCTGGGGCAAGGCACAGCTGACGTTCTACTACGACAGTCAGCGCATCAAATCACCGCCACAGGATCTCACCGAGCTACTGGATTGGGCACAACAGAACCCTGGACGTTTTGCCTATCCGCTGGTGCCCGACTTTCACGGTTCTACCTTCCTCAAACAGGCACTGATCGAGCTCACCGACAATCCCGAGGTGCTGCAGCAGCCAGTTACGGAGGCCGATGTAGAAGCCATTACCGCACCACTCTGGGAGTATCTCGACCAATTGCACCCGTATTCATGGCGGGAAGGTCGGCATTTTCCGGCATCAGGGCCCGAGTTGAAGAGCTTGATGGGAGATGGTGAGCTATCACTGGCCTTTACCTTCAATCCTGCGGAACCCGCCGCCGCCGTATCCAACTACCAGCTTCCGCCGTCAACACGCAGCTATGTCCTGAAAGATGGCACCATCGGCAATGTGCATTTCGTGGCAATTCCCTTCAATGCCAGCCACAAGGCAGCAGCAATGGTGACAGCCAATTTCCTGTTGTCGCCCGAAGCTCAGGCATACAAGCAGCGCCTTGATGTGTGGGGCGATCCCACAGTACTCGACCTTGAGTTGCTGGATGATCAACAACGCATGGCACTGACCCCCGCAGATGAGTCATCCGCTCGGCTGCCACCGGGAGCTCTGAGTAACACACTCCCCGAGCCGCACCCCAGCTGGATGGAGGCCGTCGAGGCAGGGTGGCTGAAGCGCTATGGCAGCCGCTGACATTCCTGCTGTTGGTGATGGCCGACATCAGCGACATGGGTGGTCCCGGCTGGTCGCCTGGGCACCGATAGTCACGGTCATTGTGCTGGTCGGCCCGGTGGCTGCGGGGCTCCTCGGCGCCGCCGGACCTGCCTTCGGCTGGCTGCCGGCGCTGGGCGGCAATCAGTTCAGCATCAACCCATGGCGGGAATTATTTCAGGCACCGGGCCTCAGCAGCATGATCCGCCTGAGTCTGTTCACGGGCCTGGCAAGCACGATCCTCGCGCTGATAATCGTGGTGCTGAGCATCGCGTCCTTCCTCGGCACGCCCGCCTTCAAGTGGATTCAACGCCTGCTATCGCCACTGCTGGCGGTACCACACGCCGCCGCAGCCATCGGCATTGCCTTCCTGCTCGCCCCATCCGGGCTGGTGATGCGTTTGCTTTCACCAATGCTGACCGGTTTCGAGGTACCCGCGGACTACCTGTTTCCCGGCGATCGTGCGGGTCTGGCATTGATTGCTGGCCTGGTGGTCAAGGAAGTCCCTTTCCTGCTACTCATGAGTCTGGCTGCATTACCGCAATGTCAGGCAGCTCAACGACGGCAGGTGGCACTGGCATTGGGTTATGCCCCGGTAACCGCTTTTTTCAAGGCAGTACTGCCTTCTCTCTACCCGCTGATCCGACTACCGGTATACGCGGTCATCGCCTTTTCATCAGCCAACGTCGAGGTCGCCATGATCCTTGGCCCCTCGACACCACCACCGCTTGCGGTCAGCGTCGTTCACTGGCTAGCCGACCCGGACCTCAGTCAGCGTTTCATGGCATCTGCAGGCGCTCTACTGCAACTTGGCGTTACGCTTACAGCGTTACTGAGCTGGTGGTTACTGGAACGCATTGTTGTCTGGCTGAGTCGGCCACTACTGGAGGATGGCCAACGACGAACGGCCGCCAACCTTGGCAAGCTGCTGGGCGTTACCCTGAGTTGGACCAGCATAGGCCTATTGGTTGCTGGCCTCATTGGACTGATGCTGTGGTCAATGGCCGCCTGGTGGCCCTTCCCTTCGGCCTGGCCTGAACCACTGACGTTTGACAACTGGCAACGTGCGCTGGGCGGGCTGACTCCTGCGACCCTGGATACACTGTGGGTAGCACTCTGCTCCTCGCTGATCGCCATTGTGCTGGTTATCGGCTGCCTGGAAAGTGAGACGGTCAATCGCACCCGCATGGGTAGGGGCGCAATGCTGATCCTCTATCTGCCGCTACTGGTTCCCCCGGTAGCCTTTCTACAGGGGTTGGTTCAGCTACAGGTGCAGCTCGCTATTCCCCCCGGAAAACTACCGGTGATTCTTGGCCACTGTCTGTTTGTGCTGCCTTACATGTTTCTATCGCTGGCAGAGAGCTATCGACGCCTCGACCCACGCTGGTCACAACTCTCAGCCTCCCTGGGCCAATCACCGGCAATGACTTTCCTCCGAGTTCGTTTGCCTATGCTATTGGCACCGATTGCCGTAGCTCTGGCTATCGGCCTGGCCATCAGCATCGGCCAGTACCTGCCGACGCTGCTGCTCGGCGCGGGCCGCGTCGCCACCCTGACCACCGAGGCCGTGACGCTGGCCTCGGGCGGAGATCGCCGCCTGACCGCCGTTTATGCTCTGGCGCAGTTGATGCTACCCGCACTGGGCTTTGCCCTTGCACTGGTGCTGCCGCGTCTGGTCTATCGCCACCGCCACGCACTGCGACACTGAATGCCGCTGAGGAAAGACATATGACCCGTCAGGACTTTCTATCCCCAGCTGAAAACGCATCGCCCCAGGTGCTGTATTTCGAGCAGGTTGAGCTGCACCTCGGCAACCAACCCATCGTCAAGCTGAACACCAGCATCACACCAGGTGAAGTCGTCAGCGTGATGGGCCCGTCCGGCGTCGGGAAATCGACACTGCTGGCCTTCGCTGCCGGCTTTCTGGCGCCGGTTTTCCGTGCCAGTGGTCGCGTGTGCCTCGGTGATACCGAGCTGACGCACCTTCCTGCCGAGGCCCGACGTCTGGGGCTGCTGTTTCAGGACCCATTGTTGTTCCCGCACCTGAGCGTAGGCGGTAATCTCGCCTTCGGAATGCCGCCAGGCACATCGCGCAGGCAGCGTCGCCAACAGATGGAGCAGGCATTGGCAGACATCGAGTTGAGTGGCTTCGCTTCGCGTGACCCCAGCACCCTATCCGGCGGACAACGCGCCAGGGTTGCCTTGATGCGCGTACTATTGTCGCAACCGCAAGCCATCCTGCTGGACGAACCCTTCTCGCGTCTGGATACCGCACTACGACATGAGATGCGCCAACTGGTGTTCGACAAGATTCGTCAATGTGGCCTGCCAGCGTTGATGGTGACACACGACGAAGCAGATGCAGCGCATGCGGGCGGCCCGGTGATCAACCTCACGCCACTGGCAGCCACTGCTGAGAACGACAGACCAACGCGAGGCTTGCATGCCTCCAGTTGAGACGCCCCCTGCGCCACCCACTGCGCCATGCCTATCGATCATCGTGATCATGCTCAACGAGGCCAGCAGCATTCATGCACGTCTCGCAGCCCTTGCCCCGCTGCGCGACCAGGGCTGCGAACTGATTGTGGTCGACGGTGGCAGCCGGGATGATAGCGTCGAACAGGCTCTGCCATTGGCGGACCAGCTTCTGGTCACTTCTGCTGGTCGTGCCCACCAGTTGAATGTCGGTGCCATGCAGGCCAACGCCGACTATCTGCTGTTTCTCCACGCAGATACCCAGCTGCCCGACGACGCCCTGATCGCCATCGAGCGCGGACTGAGTCGTCATGGCTGGGGGCGCTTCGACGTGCGTATCGACGGATGCTCCCGCTGGCTGTCATTGATCGGCATGATGATCAATCTACGCTCTCGGCTTACCGGTATCGCTACCGGCGACCAGGCCATCTTCATGACACACGACTGGTGGAAAGAGGTCGGGGGTTTTCCCGAGCAACCACTGATGGAAGATATCGAGATATCACGATGCCTCAAACGCCTCGGAGCCCCCGCCTGCCTGAGCGTTCAAGTGGTGACTGATGGACGCCGTTGGGAGCAGCATGGGGTATTCACAACCATATGGTTGATGTGGCGGTTGCGCTGGCGCTACTGGCGTGGCACCGACCCGGCCCAATTGGCCAGGGAGTACCGGGATGTGCGCTGAGACGGTTGTTGAACATAGCTCCCGAGGCCACTTCCCGCTGGCGATTCTGGCCAAGGCGCCGGTTCCCGGCAAGGCCAAGACCCGGCTGATCCCCGCTCTGGGAGCCGAAGGAGCTGCCGCTCTGCAGGCTCAACTGATACGTCATACTCTGGCTACGGCCCTGCAGGCCACCAACGCTTCAGCCATTACTCTGTGGACGGCACTCGAGCACCGCCACCCCTTGTTTGTCGAACTGGCACAACAGACCGCTATAACGTTGAAAGCGCAACCTTCCGGCAACCTTGGGGTACGCATGTATCATGCGCTGAGCGCCATGCAATCTCGGGGTGTACTGATCGGCACCGACTGCCCCATGCTCGATGCTGAGCTGCTACGACACTGCCAGCATTGCCTGGAACACGCCGATAGCGTGTTTCTTCCCGCCGAGGACGGTGGGTATGGACTGGTAGGCATGCGCCGGCCATCGCTGCACCCCTTCACCGATATCGACTGGGGGACATCGGCGGTGATGGCGCAGACTCTGCGTCGACTCAAGCAAATACAGTGGTCGCACACCTGCCCCAGCACCGTCTGGGATGTCGACCGGCCTGATGATCTCGACAGACTCTACGCTCTGGACGAGAAGTTTCGCTGCGGAAAACAACACCTATGACAGTCATACCATTCACGGAAATCACCTCACGCCATTTGTGCGAAACTGCGAAGATGCTCGCGCCCAGCGAGAAACTACACTGGTCATGTGGCTGCCCTGACGAAGCCTCGGCGAGCGACGCACACATACGCATGACAATGGGATGCAATGGATTGGAGATTTCATCGTGAGTGACGACACGCTTGAAGACCGCTATACGAAGTTGGCCAGGGTTCGGCCACGCCTATTATCCTTCGCTCGCCTCCACTTACGCGATCATGCTGCCGCTGAAGATGCGGTGCAGGAAGCGCTGATTGCTGCGATAGAGAAGAATGACAGCTTTTCAGGCCGTTCAGGCTACGAGACCTGGGTGTTTGGTATTCTCAAGTACAAGCTTCTCGATCAAATGCGCCAGCAGAAGCGTCAGGGAAAGTGGGAGCCCTTTGACGAAGAGGCCGGTGATGAAGCCCTGGACCAGATGTTCAAACGTAGTGGAAGTTGGGCGCCAGGCGCAATACCGAAGGCTTGGGATGAGCCGGATCAAGCCCTGGAAAACCAGGCCTTCTGGCAGGTTTTTGACGCCTGCATGCTGTCATTACCGGAGAACGTCGCGCGTGTCTTCTCGCTACGCGAATTGATGGGATTGACCACGGAACAGATCTGTCAGGAAATTGGCATCAAGGAAAACAACGCCTGGGTCATTCTCCATAGAGCACGCCTGAAGCTACGCTCTTGCATTGAGAAGGGATGGATGGAGAACGCCGCATGATGATGTGCCGAGCCGCGACACGACTTATGTCCAAACAACTCGATGGTCCCCTCAGCGTCAGAGAGACCTTGACGCTGCGTGTTCATGTCATGATGTGCAAGGCCTGCCGCCGCTGCCAGCAACAATTCGGCATGCTGCATGACCTTGGAGATCCCTTCATCGATGCCCTGCCGGACAGTGACGAGAATGCTCAACGACATCGGCAAGCCGTCGAACAGGCCAGAAAACTCTCCGACGACAGAAGCCAGCAAGCTCGCAGTGAAGGCAACGAGAACAACGACACCTGACACTATCTCGCGCGCCGTGGGCCGGCCTGAGTCGACACAGGATCACACGCCAGGCATCGAAAAACAGCTTGTAAGGATCACATCAACACAGCGACCAAGCACAGACACGACTGCGATAAATTCGCCTTCACCAATACCAGCGAGACCAATGCCAGCGAGAGAATCCGATGGTCAATCATCCAGGCCTTCCGACCCTAGCGGTGGTTACCGCACTGATGATCGTGGCCAGTCCACTGCAGGCCGCCGAGATATCCTTCTCACCACAATCCATACTCAACTGGCCGGAGAAATCCTTTGACGGCCATACCCAATATCAAATTGTCCAGCGTGATGGTGTCGCGGTCCTGCAGTCACGCGCCAACGGTCAGGCCTCGGCGCTCTACCTGGAGCGCGAGATCGATCTTCAGCGTACGCCCTGGTTGAAATGGTGTTGGCAGATCTCCGGCGTTCACCCCCAGCTCAACGAACGCACCAGGGCCGGCGATGACTACCCTGCGCGGGTTTACGTTGCACGCAGCACAGGGTTACTGCCGTGGCAGGTGGAGTCGGTCAACTACGTCTGGTCTTCCAACCAGCCCAGCGGTACCAGCTGGCCCAATGCCTTTACCGATAAGGCACAGTTGCTGGCGGTGGAAAGTGGCAGCGAGCGTGTCGGTCAATGGATGTCAGTGGTGCGCGATGTCAGGGCTGATTTCCGCGCCCTGTTCGGTAGCGATCCGCAAACCATTGACGGTATTGCACTGATGAGTGATGGCGACAACGCTGGTGTGGATGCCAGCGCCTGGTTCAGCCGATTGGCCTTCTCATCCGATGCCAGACCTCTGAGCTGCCCCTGATATGAAGACAGGACCAGCAACAACCAGCTAGCCCCCGACATTGCGCGAAGATCGAGTCTCGGGCGCGCGAGCTGCGGCCTCCAACCCCTGACGCGCCCAATCGAGCAGCTCATCCTGATCGTCGAATACCGTTTCCGGTGGTTCGTAATACGACAGTGCGACCTGTCGTCCACGAGTCACATAGGTAAAGGGAGGGCAATCATGCTCGGCAAAGCGAGCGACGTTATCCGCGTCCGCCTTGACATAAAGACGTCCATCGCCACTGATCAAGGCAAACATGCGTCCGTCCTGAAACAGCCCCGCGCAGCCGAACATACGCCGCCTCGAGACAGGGCCCAGCGGCGCCAGTTGGTCAATGAGGAAATCGGCTAGTTCAGACATTCCGCCAACTCCACCAGATTGGCCACCGTCATATCAGGCTCGATCCCCCAGGGATCAAAGGGGGCATCCAACGAACGCCGTACCCACACCGCATGCAGCCCGGCATGACGTGCACCGATCACATCGAAGGGATTACTGGAGATCAACCAGCAATCTCCCGATGCGACCTCCAGCCGCGTGCGCAACAGCGCGTACACGGCAGGGTCTGGTTTGAAGCGTTTAACTTCCTCGACGCTGATGATGTCGTGGAAATAGTGGCGAATACCGGCCTGCACCAACAAGCCATCGACCGCGGCAAAACCACCGTTGGAGAAGGCAACACAGGTCACACCCGCTTCGCGCAGTTGCTCGAGCGCCTGCTTTACCTCGGCAAAGGCCGGCAGACGCGCATATAGCGACATCAGGTGTTCCTTGTCGGTTTCGGACAACCAGGTCTGCAAGGCGCGGTCGGTGAACTCCAGTGCTGCACGGGTGCACTCGGAGAAATCCACCCAGGCGCCCATCAGCCCTCGGCGAAAGCTATATTCGAGCTGGCGTTCACGCCAGCGTCGCGAAAACTCCTGCGCCAGCCCCTCCGGGCCATCGGCAGGCAAACGCTCCTCCAGTTCCGCCACCACGCCATGGGTGTCAATCAGCGTGCCATAGACATCGAATGCCAATACCGTCGCCATCGTCCTCTCCCGGTCTGCATGAAAGTGCACATGACTTCACTATACCAGGAGTAGATTAGACGGCGACGGAGCTCAACCCACACCTGGCTTTCGTTGTGCCTCTCGCGCCAGGCATGGCATCAACGCTGGAACACCACCGTCCGTGCCCCGTTCAGAAACACCCGACGCTGAACATGCAGCGACACCGCCCTCGCGAGGGTCAGGCACTCGATATCCCGACCCCGTGCGACGAGATCATCTGCTGAATCAGCATGACTGACCGGCTCCACCCCCTGGCTGATGATCGGGCCTTCATCCAGGTCATCGTTGATGTAATGCGCGGTGGCCCCGACCAGCTTGACGCCTTTCTCGAAGGCCTGATGGTAGGGTTTGGCCCCCTTGAACCCCGGCAGTAGCGAGTGATGGATATTGATCGCCCGCCCCGACAACCGCTCGCACATCTCGCTGGACAGCACCTGCATATAGCGGGCAAGGATCACCAGCTCAGCGCCACACTCCTCGACAATGCGCCATACCGCCTGCTCCTGCTCGGGCTTGGTCTCGGCAGTAATCGGCAGATGGTGATAGTCGAGACCATGCCATTCGGCCAGCGGCGCCAGGTCAGGGTGGTTGGACACCACTGCCTTGATGGTGATCGGCAACTGCCCTGTGCGATAGCGATACAGCAGATCATTGAGGCAATGGTCGGCCTTCGACACCATGATAACCACCGGGGTCAGACGCCCCGGCGGAATCAGTTCAAATGTCATGCCGAACTCACTGGCTCGAGGTGCAAAACCGGCCTCGAAGCTGGCGATGTCCAACGCTTCATCGCCTTCGGGACGAAACTCGACGCGGATGAAGAACTGCTGCGATGCTCGGTCATCGAAAGACTGGTGCTCGGTGACATAGCAGTTACGCTCACGCAGATAGCGCGTCACCACATCCACAGTGCCCAAACGGCTTGGGCACTGTGCAGTCAGAATCCAGTTTTCGGTAACGGAGGGAACACAGGTCATGCTCATGCCGCCGCTCCCCGCTGTTCACCACCTTTCACGACACCGATGGCAAACTCATCACCGGCATCCAGCAACCAGCGATAGACATAGTCAGCAAAGCTGCGCCGTACCACCAACTCCCAGCGTGCTTCATCGGGGCGACGCAGAATCACGTTGGTCTTGGCAAACACGGTTGTTACACCCTTGCCAGGCGTGAAGTGCTGCGGATGCACGTCGTAGATCACCGACTTCATCAGTAGTTCCTGCAATGCTTGCGCATTACCTTCCAGCTCAAGCAATGTCTGGCCGCCACTGACTTCGCTGATGGCTACCGAGGCATCTCCCAACGCACTACGCAACTCATTCTCGATGCGGAAAGCTGTACCGAACGGCAGGATCACCAGCCATTCATCCGGCGATAGCCACTGCACGCTGCTGATGCCATCCTCGCACAGCGTCAACTGCTGAGGACGTGCAGGCAAGCCCACATCCAGCACCTGGCGTACGGCTTCATCAAGGACAATCGCTCCACCACGCAGGATCAGGTGGTCACGATCGGACAGCTCACGCAGCGTCACCCGACTATTGGGTCCGGGAGCCGGAGCCCCCACATTGTGGTATGACCAGGCCAGCGGCGACTCCAGAGCGATCCCGGTATCCGGGCAGGCGTCCCAGGTATTGGCACGCCCGGTGTTATCGGCGATGTGTTGTTCAGACATTCTGACGCTCTCCCTTGGGATCGACGAAGATCGGGCTGACGATCTCGGCTTCGTGCACCTTGCCATCGACCATCGGCAGATAAACGGTCTGGCCCATGCGCTCATGACCACCCTTGACTACCGCCAGGGCAAAACCGGATTCCAGAGTCGGGCTGTAGTAACTCGAGGTCACATGCCCCACCATCGGCATCGGAATCGCATGCTGAGGATCGAGAACGATCTGCGCCCCTTCCTCCAGCACCACACTGGCATCCTTCGGCCGCAGGCCCACCAGTTGCTTGCGATCCTTGCGTGACGTGTCAGAGCGAGTCAGGGCACGCTTGCCAATCCACGAGAACGGCTTGTCATACCCCACTGCCCACTGCATGCCAAGATCTTCAGGTGTCACCGAGCCGTCGGTGTCTTGACCGGCAATGATGAAGCCCTTCTCGGCACGCAGTACGTGCATGGTTTCGGTGCCGTAGGGCGTCAGATCATATTTCTCGCCATGTTCGAACAACGCTTTCCACACATGCATCGCTGCACGAGCCTGGACATTGATCTCGTAGGCCAGCTCACCGGTAAAGGAGATCCGGAACACCCGCGCCGGAACACCCGCGACCTTACCTTCACGCCAATCCATGAAGCGGAACGCCTCACGATCGAGATCGATATCGCTCAGTTCACTGAGCAGGTCCCGAGCCTTCGGCCCAGTAATGGTCATGGTCGCCCAGTGGTCGGTGACCGAGCTGAAAGTCAGATCGAGTTCCGGCCATTCAGTCTGGTGCCACAGCTCCAGCCATTCGAGTACCGCTGCGGCGCCGCCGGTCGAGGTGGTCATCAGGAAGTGGTCTTCGGCGAGGCAACTGGTGGTACCGTCGTCCATCACCATGCCGTCGTCCTTGCACATCAAGCCATAGCGAACCTTGCCAACCGGCAGTTTGGCCCACTTGTTGGTGTATACCCGGCCCAGGAATTCGCGGGCATCCGGCCCCTGGATATCAATCTTGCCAAGGGTCGAGGCATCGAGAATCCCGATCCCTTCGCGCACCGCCAGACACTCACGAGCCACTGCCTCGTGCATCGTCTCGTGCTTGCCATTGATGGTGCGTGGAAAATACCAGGGGCGCTTCCACTGCCCGACGTCCTCGAACTCAGCCCCATGCTCCATATGCCACTGATGCAGTGCGGTGTAGCGCTCAGGATCGAACAGCTCGCGACAGTGGCGCCCGACGATGGCACCGAAGGTCACCGGTGTGTAGTTGGGACGGAACACCGTGGTGCCGACTTCGGGAATCGAGCGGCCCAGACAACGCGCAGCAATCGCCATGCCGTTGATGTTGCCGAGCTTGCCCTGATCGGTACCGAAGCCCATGGCGGTGTAGCGCTTGACGTGCTCGATGGACTCGAAGCCCTCACGCGTGGCCAACTCGATGGCCGCCGCGGTGACGTCGTTCTGCAGATCGACGAACTGTTTAGGCGCACGCAGGGTCGGCTTGTCGTGGGGCACCTGGAACAGTGCCATCGCTGCGCCCTCGTACAGAGATGCCACCTGAGGTACCTCAAGCGGCTCAGCGTCAAGCTCCAGCTCACGCGCCGCACGAATACCCGCTTCCGCGCCATCGCGCAGCACCGCACCCAGCTCGTAGATGCCCAGCGCACCGCCGGCAGCCAGCATGCCTTTCGGAAAACTGGGTACAAAGCCGATGATATCGTCACTCCAGCTGGGGCGAGAGCCGGTATGCGAAGCCAGGTGGATAACCGGGCTGAACCCGCCGGAGCTGGCCACGGTATCGCACTTGAGCATCTCGATATTGCCGCTGATACGGAATGCCGAGGCATCGATCGGCGCAACGCGTACCGAAGACACGCGATTCTCGCCGTGTGCTTCGATCACCGCCGCGCCTTCGATGATGCGTATTCCGCGACTGCGTGCCGCTTCGACCAGCGCCCCGTCGGGTGCGTGGCGTGCATCGGCGATGGCCACCACTTCACGCCCCGCATCCAGCCAGTCGAGCGCGGCACGATAGCCATCATCGTTGGCGGTGGACAGCACCAGTTGATTCCCCGGCACCACCGCATAACGACGGATATAGGTGGAAACGGCACCGGCGAGGAAGTTGCCGGGAATATCGTTGCCCGCATACACCAACGGACGCTCATGAGCGCCGGTCGCCAGAATCACCCGGCCGGCACGCACCCGATGCAGGCGTGCGCGCACCTGGCGACGGCCATTTAGGGCAGGCGCGGTATCGGCAAGATGCTCGGTGCGGCGCTCGTGCAGCGTCACAAAGTTGTGATCGTGATAGCCATTGGCAGTGGTGCGCGGCAGCAAGGTCACATTGGCATTGGCTTCCAGTTCGGCCAATACATCGCGCACCCAGTCGCTGGCCGGACGCTCATCCAGCGTCTGGTGACTGGCGAGCAGCGAGCCACCCATCTCTTCCTGCTCGTCGCAGACAATCACCCGCGCTCCGCTGCGAGCCGCCGCCAGCGCACTGGTCAGTCCCGCAGGGCCAGCGCCGATGACCAACACATCACAGTGGCGATTGAAGTGATCGTAGATATCCGGATCCGCTTCGCTGGGACTGCGCCCTAAACCTGCGCTCTTGCGGATATAACGCTCATAGGTCATCCACATCGAGGCGGGAGCCATGAAGGTCTTGTAGTAGAAGCCGGGTGGCATCATCTTGCCGCCCAGCTTGCCGATCAAGCCCATCAGGTCGCGCTGGACATTCGGCCAGCCATTGGTCGAACGCGCCGTCAACCCTTCGTAGAGTGCCTGTTGGGTGGCACGCACATTGGGTACCTGAGCGGCTTCCGTCGCCCCCAGCTGCACTACCGCATTCGGCTCTTCGGCACCGGCAGCGACGATGCCGCGCGGGCGTGAATACTTGAAGCTGCGATTGACGACATCCACGCCATTGGCCAGTAGTGCCGCGGCCAGGGTATCTCCGGCATAGCCTTCATAGCTGTTGCCATTGAAGGTGAACGTCAGGCGACGGGAGCGTTCGACGCGTCCGCCCTGCTTCAGACGATTGGGCTGTCTCATGCGCGAACCTCCTCGGTCTTTTCATTGGCTACACTGGCTTCCGCGGTGGCAGCACTCGGCAGCACCGACTCTGCGGTCACCGAAGGCAGCTCACCCATACGGTAAGTCTCGAGAATCTCGTAGCTCTGGGTATGGCGAGTAATGTTGAAGAACTTGCGGCAACCCACGGAGTGAACCCACAGCTCGTGGTGGATACCGCGCGGGTTGTCGCGGAAGAACAGGTAGTCCCCCCACTCTTCATCGGAGCAGGTTTCCGGATCAAGTGGCCGCTGAATATGCGCCTGGCCCCTGGCATGGAATTCCTCTTCCTCACGCCACTCTTCGCAGTAGGGGCAATAGATATGAAACATTCAGGTTCTCCTCTGCGAACTCAGTGGGCGACGCCAGCTGCGCCGTGCTCATCCACAAGCGCGCCGCTGTGGAAACGATCGATCGAGAAGGGAGCAGCCAGCGGGTGCATTTCACCCTTTGCCAGACTGGCAGCAAAAACATGCCCAGAGCCCGTTGTGGCCTTGAACCCTCCGGTACCCCAACCGCAGTTGAAGAACAGGCCCTTGACCGGCGTCTTCGACAGGATCGGACAGGCATCCGGGCAGGTATCGACGATGCCGCCCCATTGGCGATTCATGCGCACCCGCGAGAAGATCGGGAACATCTCGACGATGGCCTGCAGAGTGTGCTCGACGGTCGGGTAGCTGCCGCGCTGACCATAACCGTTGTAGCCATCGATACCGGCACCGATGACCAGATCGCCCTTATCCGACTGGCTGATGTAGCCGTGGACATGGTTGGACATCACCACGGTATCGAGAATCGGCTTGAGCGGCTCGGAGACCAGCGCCTGGAGCGGATGTGATTCCAGCGGCAAACGAATGCCCGCCATACCGGCCAGCACACCGGAGTTACCGGCAGTGACACAGCCAACGGTCTTCGCTTCGATATCACCACGATTGGTATGCACACCGAGAATACGGCCGTCACGAATCTTGAGGCCGGTCACTTCGGTCTGTTGCAGGATATCAACGCCCAGTGCATCGGCACCGCGCGCGTAGCCCCAGGCCACCGCATCGTGACGAGCGACACCGGCGCGCGGCTGCCAGGAGGCACCCATCACCGGATAGCGAGCACGCTTCGAACAATCGAGAATCGGCACAATTTCCTGCACACCGGCAGCGTCCAGCACTTCACCGTCGATACCGTTCAGACGATTGGCGTTGACCCGACGCTGAATATCGCGCATGTCCTGCAGCGTGTGACCGAGGTTAAGCACGCCACGCTGGGAGAACATCACGTTGTAGTTGAGGTCCTGGGAGAGTCCTTCCCAGAGCTTCATGGCGTGCTCGTAGAGTGCCGCCGCCTCATCCCACAGATAGTTCGAGCGCACGATGGTAGTGTTACGCGCGGTATTACCGCCGCCCAGCCACCCCTTCTCGATCACCGCTACATTCCTGACGCCAAACTCCTTCGCCAGGTAATAGGCCGTGGCCAGGCCATGACCGCCGCCGCCGACGATGATGACGTCATAGGCCTTCTTCGGCGTTGGATTGCGCCACTGGCGTTGCCAGTTCTCGTGATGGCTGAGTGCGTGCCGTGCCAGAGCAAAGCCGGAATAGCGTTGCATAGTGCTGCCTCCCCTCCTCGATGGCTCGGCAGCCTTGCTGCCGAGCCTCTTGTTCATGCTTGTCGTTTCGCATGCCCGTATTTCATTTGTCCGAGCATGTCACTGTAGAGTGGAGTCAGGCTGTTTCAGCCGCGCTCTGCTGCTGAGCTACCTGCGGATAGACCGGATGACGGCCACACAGTGTGGCAACCTGCTCACGCACGCGGCCCTCGATGTCGGTGGTATCGCGTCCTGCCGCCAGTTCATCGATAACATCGCAAATCCAGCCCGCCAGCGCCTCACAGTCATCGCCATCGAAGCCTCGAGTGGTAACGGCAGGAGTGCCGATCCGCAGGCCTGAAGTGACGAACGGGCTCTGCGGGTCGCCCGGCACAGCGTTCTTGTTGACAGTGATATGGGCGCGGCCCAGCGCGGCATCCGCATCCTTACCAGTGACACCCTGCTGGATCAGCGACACCAGGAACAGGTGGTCCTTGGTGCCGCCGGAAACCACGTCATAACCACGCTCGAGGAACACTTCAGCCATACGCTGGGCGTTGGAGACGACACGTTCCTGATAGCGCACGAACTCCTGGCTCATCGCCTCACGGAAAGCCACAGCCTTGGCGGCGATCACATGCATCAGCGGCCCCCCCTGCTGCCCGGGGAAGACTGCGCCATTGAGCTTGCGGTAGAGCGTTTCATCACCCGAGGCAGACAGGATCAATCCGCCACGCGGACCGCGCAGGGTCTTGTGAGTGGTGGTGGTAACCACATGGGCATGGGGCAGCGGGCTGGGATACAGACCGGCAGCCACCAGGCCTGCAACGTGGGCCATATCGACCAACAGCCAGGCACCCACGCTATCGGCAATGTTGCGGAAGCGACGCCAGTCGACAATCTGCGAATAGGCGGAGAAACCGGCGACGATCAGCTTGGGCTGATGCTCATTGGCAAGACGCTCAACCTCGGCGTAATCGATTTCGCCAGTGGCTTCGTCGAGACCGTACTGGATAGCGTTGTAGTGCTTACCGGAAAAGTTCGGCGCGGCACCGTGGGTCAGGTGGCCGCCATGGGCGAGGCTCATACCAAGCACGGTATCGCCTGGCGATACCAGCGCCATGAAGGCTGCAGCATTGGCCTGGGCGCCGGAATGAGGCTGCACATTGGCGTAATCACAGCCAAACAGTGCGCAGGCACGATCCATGGCCAGTTGCTCCACCACATCCACATGCTCACAACCACCGTAGTAGCGCTTGCCGGGATAGCCTTCGGCATACTTGTTGGTCAACTGCGTGCCCTGCGCCTCCATCACGGCCTGGCTGGCATAGTTTTCTGAGGCAATCAGTTCGACATGCGCCTGCTGGCGGTCTTCTTCGTCCGAGATGGCTGCAGCGACCTGCGGGTCAAACTTGGCGAGGCGGGATATTGTCATGGGGAAGTCTCCACGGTTGTCAGCTTATGTTGTTGGCTTGCAGGGCTGGCGGTTCGAGGACCCGCTCATCACCGAAAGTCCGGTTTCCGGCAATACCGCTGCCGAGAACGCTGTTGTCAGGCTGCTGAATTGTTGGGCTATTGGATTGTTGGTGTCAGTTCACTGAACCGCTGGCGCCGGCTACTGAAAAAGGATCCGATACTGCCTTGCGGTAATGTCTGCCACGTTAGGCAAATTGCGACAGAGGGACATTCTGGAAACGACATCAACATCACCGGTGAAGACATGCCCAGACCATTTCACTGCGGTCTTTTCAGCACAACGCCATGCACGCCCTCATTCAAGCGCCTTCTTGCGGCCAACGCTTGAACAAATGCGACAGATTTGTTGGATGATTTCGCTGTGAGCGCTATTTCAGTCAGCGGCTGACGTCAGTTCTGACGTGCTTCAACGTAGAGAAAGAAGGGATCAACCAGCCGTTCATGCAGCGTGTCGGGGTGACGTCGCAATTCAGAAGGCGCCGCACCGAAGGCGGTGCGAAAGTGACGAGAGAAATGCGCAGTATCTGCGAAGCCACAAGCTTCGCCGATCTCGGTGATGCTGCGCTCGGTGTAGTGCAGTAGCCACAGGCCGTAGCGCAGGCGTAGATCGCGCTGGAACTTCTGAGGGCCAACGCCCAGCGTGGCCCGAAAGCGACGCTCCAGACCACGGCGTGAGGTGCCGACCCGCTCGGCCAGAGCATCGACGCTCAGTGGATCGCCGAGCTGTTGCTCCAGAACCCGGATGGCCTTGCGCACCAGGCGATCACTGACCCGATCAAATACCACTGGCTGCGGCTGGCCACGCTCACCGCCACGATGCTCATCGAACAGCATGATCGCCAGGCTCTTGCGCGCCCAGGCGCGCCCCAGATGACGCTCGACCAGATAAGCCGCCAGGTCGGCGGCTGCCGCGCCGCCTGCGCAGGTCAAACGGTCGCCATCATCGAGATAGAGACGATCCGCCACCGGTTCGATATCGCTGAAGCGGCTGGCCAGATCGCCATGATGGTACCAACTGACGCAACAGCGCCGATGGCGCATCAACCCCGCCTGAATCAAGGAGAACACCCCGGTACAGACACCTACGAGAGGAATCCCCTGGTCGGCAGCACGACGCAGGTAGTCGATGGCCGCCTGGTCGGCATCGCCAGGTTCGTGCAGCACTCCACCGATTACCACCAGATAATCGAACTCCGAGGGATCAGCAAAGGGCTCACAGGCTGTCATCACCGCCCCACAGCTGGAGATGGCATCGCTACCATCATGGGT
Source organism: Halomonas huangheensis (assembly GCF_001431725.1). Taxonomy (NCBI): domain Bacteria; kingdom Pseudomonadati; phylum Pseudomonadota; class Gammaproteobacteria; order Oceanospirillales; family Halomonadaceae; genus Halomonas; species Halomonas huangheensis. The sequence continues at coordinate 3,579,168 of NZ_CP013106.1, forward strand.
CATGAAGCGCCAGCGACAGCGCAACTGGCGACTGCGGTCGCCATCATCCGCTGCCAGTCGCAGGCAATCGACAAAGGCGGCAAAAGGCATCAACGTGAACTGTGGCAACAGCACGAAGCCTACCGACAGCGCGGGGGCTGTCGGCAGCACAACATCAGGAGACAGCGCTGGCGCCATGGGACCGGAACCGGATAGAAAACCAGTCGTCAGCATAACAGGGAAAAAGAGCGAGGAAAGAAGCGCGAAGAAGACAGAAACAAGCCATATGATTCAAGCACGTCAGACTTTCCCTGCTATGTCCCCGATTCCGTAGACTCGGGGACCATGAGTTAGCGGCTTGAGCCGGTGTCTACTTTTTCAGGGGCACACCACCTCTTCCCTCTTCCCTCTTCCCTCTTCCCTCTTCCCTCTTCCCTCTTGATTTTTGATTCTTGAATCAAAAATCAATCACCACATCCCCCAGCGGCCGGCTACAGCACGAGAGGATATAACCTTCCTCGATATCATCGTCAGTAATCCCGCCATTATGGTCCATTTCCACCTGGCCAGAATTCAGTGCTACGCGACAGGTGCCGCAGATGCCCATACCACAGGCCTTGGGAATGTGAAGGCCGAGCTTGGCTGCTGCGGAATGTACGGTCTCACTGGGCTGGATACGCACGCTCTTGCCCGAGGCAATGAACTCGACACTGTGCATCTCCTCGGTATCGACCTCATTGGCGGCGACCTCCGCCTGCTCGGCCAGCTCCCGTACATCTTCCTGTACCGCACGTGGCGTCGCACCAAACGACTCCTCATGATAGTGATCCATGTCGAAGCCGCGCTGCTCAAGAATGCGCTTGATCGCTTCCATGTAGGGCGTCGGTCCACAGCAGAAGATTTCTCGCTCCAGGAAGTCCGGCACCATCATCTCGAGCATTGCCTCGGTGAGGAAACCTCGATATCCGGACCAGGCCTGATTCAGTTCTCCATCCCGCTCACAGACAATATGCAGGTTGAAGGACGGAATACGTGAGAAGACATGCTCCAACTCGCGGTGATAGATGATGTCACGTGGGGTACGTGAACTGTGGATGAAGTCCAGGTCTACACTAGCATTGGTGTCAAAGAACCAACGAGTCATCGACATCAGTGGCGTGATACCAACGCCTCCAGACAGCATCAGCACCTTGTCGGCCGGGAAGTCGATGGCATTGAAGTTGCCAACCGGACCATGCACCGCCAACTCATCACCCTCACCGAGGTTGTCATGTAGCCAGTTGGAAACCCGCCCGCCGGGCACGCGTTTGACAGTGATCGAGAAGCTATAGGGAATCGAAGGTGAACTGGAGATGGTGTAGGAGCGCATCACCTGTTCGCCATTGATATCCAGCTCCAGAGTTACGAACTGACCGGGCTTGAAGAAATACAGCACCGGTTGTTCGGCCATGAAGCAGAAGGTACGCACATCCCATGTTTCCTGAATTACCTTGACGCAGCGCACCACGTGCCGGCCGTTGGTCCAGGTCTGGGTAGTCACCGGATTGAGAAAGTTCATGGACATGGCAGTATCGCTCGTCAGGGTCATTCATCAGAAAAATCTGGGCTGGGTTCACGGCACGTACCGTGATTGCCCGCATTCTGCCCAGTGCCAGAAGCAGGCCACTTATCTGATCACGACATCAGCATGCCCAAATTCCCCGCCATCGCCCCTTTCTCCTGCCTTCAAGTCGCAACGACATCATCCAGTGTCGCCAATGGATATCTCACGGCGCAGTGCTTGCCGCAGAATTCGCCCATAAATTCGAGGAGTTCTGTTCCTTCAGGTTGAGCGGAATTCCCATAACCAGCCTCTGATGGCGTGCCATATAGGCCGGAGACCAGTCGTCGCCTTCAGCTGGCTTTGAAGATGACGATTGCCACTATGGCAACCGGCTAGCTGTGAGGCGCTACAAGACCACCGTTGACCTGCCGTTGAGCCAGTGCTCACCGCCACAATGATGAGGAACCCCCCATGGATGCCGTGAAGAACCTGAGTCTGGATGACCCACTGGGAGCAGCCCGCGAGGCAACTCTGGAAATGCTGGCCCAACACCCCCAGGGGATGTCGTTGCCACAGCCGTTCTACAACGATGAACGCCTCTTCCAGCTCGATATCCAGGGCATCTTCGAGCGCGAATGGTTGTTTGCTGCCATGAGCTGCGAGATCCCCGCCAAGGGCAATTTCATCACCCTCTCCGTCGGTGATAACCCGATCATCATCGTGCGCGGCGATGGCGGAACCATCCATGCCTTCCACAATGTCTGCCGTCACCGCGGCTCACGTTTGTGTTCAACCGAACGTGGCAAGGTCGCCAAGCTGGTCTGCCCCTACCATCAATGGACCTATGAGCTGGATGGGCGCCTACTGTTCGCCGGAACAGATATGGGCACCAATTTCGATCTGAGCCAGTATGGGCTCAAGCCGATAGCCATCACCGAAGCTGGCGGTTTCCTGTTCATCTGTCTGGCCGAAAACCCACCAGCCATCGACGAACTCAAGGCCACTTTCGACCATTATCTGGCACCCTACGATGTCGAGAACCTCAAGGTAGCGGTGACTTCCTCGATTGAGGAACAGGCCAACTGGAAGCTGGTCATCGAGAATAACCGCGAGTGCTACCACTGCAATGGAGCTCACCCGGAGTTGCTCAATTCGCTGCAGGAATTCGATGACTCCGATGACCCGCGTGCCACCCCGGCCTACCGCGAACTGGTTGAACGCAAGCAGGCCGATTGGGACGCAATGAATGTTCCCTGGCAATTGACCCGTATCGGCAAGCGTAACCGTCTAACCCGCACCCCACTGCTGCATGGCACAGTATCAATGACCATGGACGGAAAGCCCGCCTGCAAGCGCCTGATGGGACGACTGACCAGTGCCGACATGGGGTCATTGCGCATCCTGCATTTGCCGAACTCATGGAATCACTTCATGGGCGATCATGCGGTGGTATTCCGAGTACTGCCGCTCGGCCCACAGCGCACTCTGGTAACCACCAAGTGGCTGGTGCACAAGGATGCAGTGGAAGGTGTCGATTACGACCCGGAACAGATGCGTAAGGTATGGGACGCCACCAACGACCAGGACCGCCGTCTGGCCGAGGAAAACCAGCGTGGCATCAATTCACAGGCCTACCAGCCAGGTCCCTATTCTGCGACCTACGAATTCGGCGTGATCGACTTCATCGACTGGTACAACGAGACCCTGCAGAACAACCTCAGCAACGCACCCAACCTGTCCCTGGCACAGGCCTGAGCGACACAACGCAAGAGCCGCTTCAGCTCACAGTCTGGGCTGAAGCGGTTTTCCAGGACCATCCTGCAGCAGCTTGCAAAGCGCCGAGAACGGCATCGGACGAGCAAACAGGTATCCCTGAAACTTCTCGCAACCGAGACCAAGCAGGCACTCATACTGCGCCCGAGTCTCAACGCCCTCTGCCAGTACCTCCAGTTCAAGCTCCCGCCCAAGCACGATCACACTCTTGCACACCGCCGCATTGCAGTCCCCATGATCGATGGCATGAACGAAGCTCTTGTCGAGCTTGATTCTGGTCACCGGCAGGCGTTGCAGATAATCCAGACTCGAGCAGCCCTTGCCGAAATCGTCGATGGCAGTGGTGATTCCCATCTCCGCCAGGCTGTTGAGCGTATCAATCGAACTTCGAGTATCACGCATCAGGGTGCCTTCGGTCAGTTCCAGCTCCAGCCAGTGAGCGTCCAACCCCACTTCTTCCAACACTGAGCCCAGGTCCGCGAGAAAGTCGGAGCGATAGAACTGCAGTGGCGACAGATTCACCGCGACCCGCCCCGGCATCAAGCGGGACTGGACCAGGCACTGCGCATCATTGCAGGCGCGCCACAGCACCCAGCGACCAAGCTCGACAATCTGCCCGGTCTGTTCGGCAATGGTGATGAAGTCTTCTGGTGATACCCAACCCAGGTCGGCATGCAGCCAACGCAGCAATGCTTCGCAGCCACAGATATGACCAGACTGATTGATGACCGGCTGGTAGTAGAGCTGCAGATCATGCTGGTCCATAGCGATCCGCAGTTCGTTGCGCAATGTCAGGCGCCGGTGGAGTTTCTCATCGAACACTTCACTGAAACGCTGATATTGATTGCGGCCCTTCTGCTTGGCCCGGTACATGGCGATATCGGCACGCTGCATCAGCAGACCCGGGGACTCGGCGGTTTCGCTGTCGAGCTCTGCAATACCAATGCTGGCGGTGACATGCAGCTGCCAACCATCCATCATATGTGGTCGCTCGAGGGCTCCGAGAAGACGTAAAGCCACACGCTCCACGGCTTCCCCGTTCTCCAGTCCGGCAAGGATCAGGACGAACTCATCTCCTCCCATCCGTGCCAGACTATCGCTGTCCCGCAACTCCTGTTCCAGACGCCGGGCCACACTGACCAGTAGACGATCTCCAACCTCATGCCCAAGGCTGTCGTTGACCGATTTGAACTCATCGAGGTCAATGAACAACACCGCCAGAATCCCCGGCTGACATCTAGCCTGACGTATCGCATGACTCAAACGTTCAGCCAGCATCGTGCGATTTATCAATCCGGTCAGCGCGTCATGGGTCGCCTGATAAGCCAGTCGCTGTTCATGCTGCCGGCGCAGGGAAATGTCATCGATGATGGCCACGTAGTGGGTGAGTACTGCATCTTCATCCCGCACTGGTGACAGGGATATCTGGCACCAGAAGGTGTCGCCGTTACGACAGCGCGCCTGAGTAGTGACCGAACAAGGGCGATGCTCGGCCATTGCACGATGCAGCCTCACCAACTCAGGCACTATCGTGCCTCCTTCCGCCAGCAGAAACAGTGTCTTTCCCGTCAACTGTGATGAGCGATAACCGGTCATCTCGCGAAAGGCGACATTGGAGTACAGAACGGGATTTCCCGGCAGCGTTGCGTCCAGTATCACCACTCCATTGCTGCTTTCCTCCAGGCAGCGCTCCATGATCGTTAGACGCACCAGGGTTTCTGTCCAGGCCGAGACATCCTCGAAGACGGCAAACACTCCGACGATGCTGTCATCGACCACAATCGGCACCATGCGCACGTTGTAACAACGCGCCTCGCTCCCCCTTCCGGCAACACGACAGCAGCATCCGCGCCCCCCAGATATAGCCGTACGCCAGGTATGCAAAAGCTCCGCGCTGAGACTCAACCAACCCAGCAGACGGCAGGCCAACGCAGAGAACTCCATACCAGCAATGTCGTCGACCTTTTCCTCCAGCAAGGCCTCGGCGACGGCATTGACCTCGCGCACGGTGCCATCGGGCAGCACATGAAACACCGCTGCTGAGCTATGGCTGAACAGCGAGCGATATTGCTGTTCGCGGACTTCCAGCACAAAAGCGTGCCGAGTGCGTCTGCGGGGCAGCGATACCCAGATCGCCAGTTGATAGGTTGCGAAGAGCCCCACAAACACCAGCAACAACGGCAAGAGGGCACCGGGTGACATCAAGCCACCGACCATCAGACGCGCCTCAAGCACCAGTCGGGTACCATCGGCCAGCACCAATGAGTCACGCCGCAGCGCCGTTACCTGATGGTCCTCTACGACGCCAGCCCGCCCGACTCTGGCCAGTTCGCGCCCTTCATGCAACAGATACAGGGTGGTCTCACTCGGTACCGAACCACTGACCTGCTGTAACCAGCTCTGTACATCAATCAATGTCAGCAGGCGACCATCGGGCTCGGCATCCAGCATGATCGCCAGGATCGCGTAGACCTTCCCCTCCTCGGTCATGAAATGCCAGGCAACGGATGAGGCCTGACCCGCAGCCAACCAATTCCGAACACCCGGCTTGTTCAGCAACTGCTGCAGCCGTGGTGCGCCATCCGCTGTCAGCCCCGGATAGTTGCGCAGCGGATTCATGCCACGCAACAGCGCCAGCGCTTCAATTTCATTGAGGTGCCACAAACCATCAGAGTCGCCATTGGGATCAATGAGCCTGTCGGCCTCCAACAAGCCAGCCACCGTCATACCACTCCAGCGAGCACGCCAGGTGCGCTGCCATTGTTTCACTGCCGTCTCGACATCAATGAGGTGACGCAATGCCGTATCGCGTAGCTGACTCTGGTAAAACATGGTGACGCTGAACCAGATCAAAAGACTGACCGCCAAACCAATCACCGCGACTCGTATGCTCCCTCCCTCCAGCCGCGGCGGGTCCATTTGCCATTGCCCCACCAGTGCAAGCACGATGCCATGGATAAAGATCCAGAGGGCACCACCAACGCGAATTTCGACTAGAGCAGGCCACCACGCCGATCCCAGCATGGCCTTGATGACCAACATCACCAGCAATCCCAGGCCTGCCGCCATCGCCGCCCAACCCAGACACTCCCAATATCGGCGGCCACCTGCTGAAGCTGTCCCCACCCAGCAGCACAAGGCAAACCAGCCGAGCAGAAAAGTCGACGGCAGCGACATGCAGCCTGATGCCATAGTTACCTGCCACCAGCTCCAGCCACACATGGCCAGCTGATAGAGGGCGACCAGCAGAATAGCGATCGCCAGCATCCTGAGTGCAACTCGAAGCTGAAGGCAGTTAGCGAGAATTCCTGCGGCAACCAGCAGCGTGGCGTATGCCTCCTGTCGGTTCAATATCAGGACGCCGAGCTGCCATGCCTCAAAGACATAGGATACGAGCAGCGTATTGAGTGCCATCAATACGTTACAGACCATCAGCAGAACAAGGATGACAGGAAGCACTACTCCATATCGCGCCGAAACCAAAAGGGACATCATCACCTCACCGACTGCTCAAGCAGTGAATGACCGAGCGGCACCAGCGACCTGATCCACTGATCCTGTTCAGCCGTGGTAAGGCGCCATTGTCAGAGTCGCACGCGAGTGACGTCAGGAAACGGCACGAACCACCTCGTGCGTCTTCGCACAGCATGCATAACGCAGCAACCACCAGGCATCGGCATATTTCGTAAATTAATGTAAGAAATATGCCAAATATGTAACAACAAGTATTCTGCAGAGTATGGGTTGTCCAGCAACCGGCTTGTCCACATACCGCAAAAACGCCTGTCCAGCACATACGAAGAAAAGCCGCTGACGTATACGTCAGCGGCGATGGGCTGTCTGGAGTTCTGGAAAGTAGCGCACTTCTGGAAAGTGACGAACTCTCGGTATCAGTCAGGTAACGACGATAGGTGATCCTGAATGGCGCGGTGCACCGACGGTAGCAACACATCACTCTTGTCCATCAATTCCTGAACAAGCTCGGCAAGGCCCGGCACCCCGGTCTCCCGGGCTTTGAGACGTGCCATACGCGCACAGGTTTCCGGGCAGGCATCATCGGGAATGCGCACCCCCAGAGCAACAAGACGCTCGCGAAAGTCGGCACCATCGATCAGTTCGGCAATCATCATGGTGATTATCTCCTCCGGCAATGGCATCTGATGATACCCATGCTCGCTACGAAACGGACATGTCCACTCAACAGAGCATAGTTCGATTCGGTGGCGAAAGGGGCAACGAGCACTCAGTACGGTAATACCATCGCTTCGCAAAGGCCCCGCTTACGCGGGGCCTCCGTCATCAGGCGGCCACACTGCCGTGGGGGTCAATGACGAATTTCTTCGCCGCACCGCCGTCGAAATCTGCATAGCCCTGCGGGGCCTGGTCAAGGTTGATCATCTGGACGTTGATCGCATCGGCGATATTGACCTTGCCGAACAGGATCGCCTGCATCAGCGGACGGTGATACTTCATCACCGGGCACTGGCCGGTATGCAGCGAGTGAGACTTGGCCCAGCCGAGTCCGAAACGCATACTCAGCGCGCCCTGTTTGGCGGCGTCATCGGCGGCACCTGGGTCTTCGGTCACGTACAGCCCCGGGATGCCGATCTGGCCGCCGGCACGGGTCAACGCCATCGCGGAATTGAGTACGGTGGCAGGCGCTTCCTTGCCGTGGTTGCAGCCACAGGCATGGGCTTCGAAGCCGACACAGTCAACGAAGGCATCGACTTCACGCTCACCGAGGATCGCCTCGATTCGGTCAGCCATATCGCCTTCCTGGGTCAGATCGATGGTTTCGCAGCCGAAACTACGCGCCTGAGCCAGACGGTCCTCGATCATATCGCCAACGATGACACAGGCCGCGCCCAACAGATGAGCGGAGACTGCTGCAGCAAGGCCAACAGGTCCGGCACCGGCGATGTAGACGGTGCTGCCCGGACCTACGCCAGCGGTGACACAGCCGTGGAAACCGGTAGGGAAGATATCGGACAGCAGCGTCAGGTCACGAATCTTCTCCATGGCCTGGTCGGCGTCCGGGAACTTGAGCAGATTGAAGTCAGCGTAGGGCACCATGACATATTCAGTCTGACCGCCACCCCAGCCGCCCATATCGACGTAACCGTAGGCCGCACCCGGGCGAGCCGGATTGACGTTGAGGCAGATACCGGTCTTGCCTTCCTTGCAGTTACGGCAGCGACCACAAGCGATATTGAACGGTACTGAGACCAGGTCACCAGGCTTGATGAATTCAACATCGCGACCACACTCGATCACCAATCCGGTGATCTCGTGACCCAGTACCAGGCCAGAGGGTGCCGTGGTACGGCCACGCACCATGTGCTGGTCACTGCCGCAGATGTTGGTGGTGACAACTTTCAGGATCACTCCGTGATCGCACTTGCGATCACCAAGCGCGAGTTCAGGATACTCGATTGACTGAACCTCAACCTTGCCGGGGCCCATATAGACCACTCCGCGATTGGTACTACCCATGGCGGAAGACCTCCTCTTGCCGTGCTGGCGATATGTAGTGGCCACCGTTTCGAAACGTCCGGCAGCCTTGGATGCATCTTTTATTCGAGTACTTCTCTTGCCACGAACATAACGCGTCGAGCCTTGCCGACTGTTCTGGTTGAGGCATCGACGTATCTGATCAAGACACAGCCGCACTCCACGCCCCGTAGCGGGGGCAAGCAGACAGTTGGAGGTCGCTTTCACGACAGCCGTTGCTCCAATAGCGCCGAAAAATGATCGCGGCGCTCTCACTGCAGAACCGAGCCGCCACCCCACAACAACATCAGAACCGTGACTCCACTCCATCCTTATACGACCGGAGCGGCGAGTTGCGGGCGTGAGGAAAACGCAATGAGTCATGAGCAGGAACCGGTACTGACTCCGGGCCAGGACAATACCCAACGCTGGGGCCTGGATTTCCATTCCCCTGTCTTTCCACTGTCGGCGTTATGCATCCTGGGTTTCATCATCTATGCATTGATCGCACCACAAACCGCCAATACCCAACTTACTGCCGCGCGCGGCTGGGCTATCACTCACTTCGACTGGCTGTTCATGGCCGCCGGCAACTTGTTTGTACTGCTGTGTCTGATACTGATCGTGTTGCCCCTCGGACGCATTCGTCTCGGTGGTGCCGACACTCGCCCAGAGTACTCAACGCTATCGTGGTTCAGCATGCTGTTTGCCGCAGGCATGGGCATTGGCTTGATGTTCTGGAGTGTCGCCGAGCCGGTGGCCTACTACACCGACTGGTACGGCACCCCTTTGAATGTTGCTGCCAACACTACCGAGGCAGCACGTGCGGCGATGGGGGCCACGGTATTCCACTGGGGACTGCATCCCTGGGCGATCTATGCGGTGGTCGGACTGTCGCTGGCATTCTTTGCCTACAACCGTGGTCTGCCGCTGACGCTGCGATCCGCCTTCACCCCGTTATTCGGGCAGAAGGTCCGAGGCTGGCCGGGGCATATCGTGGATATTCTCGCGGTACTGGCGACGATCTTCGGGCTCGCCACATCGCTTGGACTCGGTGCGACTCAAGCGGCCACCGGCTTGAACTATCTGTTTGGCCTACCCAATACCATCGTCACTCAAGTGGCGATCATCGTTGTGGTCACCGTCATCGCGCTGTTCTCGGTATGGCGGGGCATCGATGGCGGCGTCAAACTGTTCTCCAACATCAATATGGTGATTGCCCTGGCGCTGTTGCTGTTCGTGATGATCGCCGGCTCGCTGACCGTGTTCATGCATCACTTGGGCAGCGCCAGCCTGGCCTATCTCGAATACCTGCTACCGCTGTCGAACTGGATAGGCCGTGACGATGAGAGCTGGTACCACGGCTGGACGGTGTTCTACTGGGCCTGGTGGATTTCCTGGTCACCCTTCGTCGGCATGTTCATCGCGCGGGTGTCACGCGGGCGGACCGTACGCGAGTTCCTGATCGCAGTACTGATGGTCCCCACGCTGGTAACGCTGGTATGGATGGCCGCCTTCGGTGGCAATGCCATCGATCAGGTGCAGATGGGCCTTGGTGGGCTGGCTTCGGGGATCAGCGATGTTTCACTGGCGATGTTCCAGATGCTCGAACAGTTGCCACTGACGACCCTGACCTCCAGCTGTGCCATTGTGCTGGTACTGGTGTTCTTCATTACCTCCTCGGACTCCGGATCACTGGTCATCGACAGTATCACCGCTGGCGGCAAGACCGACGCCCCCAGAGGGCAACGTGTGTTCTGGGCAACACTCGAAGGTGCCATCGCCGCCATTCTGCTCTACGGCGGAGGCAGTGAAGCTCTCACGGCCCTCCAGGCCGGCGCCGTGGCAACAGGTCTCCCCTTTACCCTGGTGCTGGTGGTGATGAGCGTGGCGCTGGTCAAGGGATTGGTCGAGGAAAGTCGTCGGCCAGGCCTGTCCCGCGCCTGATTCCTCTTTAGCGCCCATACGTTCCACTGAAACAAACACAGCCGCCCTTCTGGCGGCTGTGTTTGTCTATCGTGATATCAAGCATCAGTCGTGCCACATATCATCAACAAGCGCCTGCAGACGACGATCGCTGGCCCCAACGCTATTCGAAGGCATGATCATCGGCCATGGCCATCGGAACCCATCTGCTCATGGCGATCACCACACCCCTTCCAGAAAGCGACGAGCCCAGCCCAGTACGCAATGGTACCGGGCTGGGCATCGGAGTCATCAACTTGAATACAGCAACAACACTTTCCACGTCCCAGCGCTATTGCGACCGGCTCGAGCCTCCACGCCATACCCCTTCTTCCCGCAGCAGAGCAAGGATCGCTTCGGCGCCCTGCTGTGGAGTGACGTCCTTCAGCAACTTGCCACCACCACTGTCGGCCTTGGCCGCAGCGGCCTTGAAACGATCCCGCGCATTACTGGCGGTGACAATCTTCAAGCGCTTGGGACGAGGCCTGGCTGGCATCAGCGGCCACTCGAGCAGGTTGGCATCGGGCTGCAATTCTCCGACGGGCTCAAGCCGCTCAAGGCGTCCTCGACGAGCGGGACCAAAAGCACTTTGACGAGGCGTTGGTGCCGCAACATCGACGCTCAGCACAGCCGGTAACCGAACCTTGAGACGCCGCCGCTGACCACGTGGCAACGCCTGCAGCAATTGGGCATACCAGTGATCCGCCTCACGCTTTATCGACTCCACCGCCACCACACCGGGCACACTCGCCCAACCCAGCTCGTGGGCCAACGCTACGGGCACCAATCCAGAGCCTTCACCTTCTTCGGCACGCATGCCGCACAGTACCAGGCGAGGGCCGGAGGACACGTCATGTTGACGCAGGTAATCTCGCAGCAGGGGAAGCACATCTGTGCTGCTCTCGGTCTGAATCCAGTTGAGCGCATTCAGCCCCATGCCCAGATAATCGCGCAGCGCGCCTTCGGTTTCCGAATTGTCACAACCGGCATGGCAGGCCTCAAGAATCAACTGACGACCGCCTTCACCCAATCCCAGAGCCAACTCCAGTGCCCGAGCATCCAGATCGGCTCGCCGTGCTCGTTCGGTGAGGCCATGTCTTCCCACTGATACCAGCACATCGACCCGCAGTGCTCCCTTGGCCGAATCACCGGCACTACGCTCATCAAGCGACATCTCGGCTCTCCTCGGAAGTATCTCCACGCTCGGCTCGCGCCAGTTCCACCAGCGCGTCGAGCACAGCAGCAGAATCGGCGATCACCGACAGATCGGCGCGCTTGACCATATCGCACCCGGGGTCGGCATTGATCGCCACCACTCGATCACAGCGCTGTATTCCCTGCAGGTGCTGGATAGCCCCACTGATGCCCACAGCCACATAGACTCTGGCACTCACCCAGGTGCCGGTCGCCCCAACCTGGCGATGGCGTGGCATATGGCCGTCATCTACCGCTACCCGCGAGGCCCCTTCTGTCGCCCCCAACACCTCGGACGCCAGATGGAAACCATCCCAGTCACGTACACCGTTGCCCGCCGAGAGGATGAACTCGGCTTCGTCCAACGCAATGGCGGCAGGATCCACAGCCACCGCTCCCAGATCCTCGATGCGCGTCAAGGCAGATGGCAACTCACCACCCAGCACCTCGGAAAGCGCCAATTGCCTGGCCTCGTGACGCGTCTCGACGACCGGCTCACCACATTCGGCAAGGGCCAGTACGACCCTCGGCAACGAACGTGCCTGATCACGCCGACCGGAGCCGGACCGACACAGGCATTGCCACCCGGAGTCATCATCCGGATCAGCTCGCCAGACACCACAGGCCGGGCGTTCACCGAAGCTGATTGCCATGCGCCGCCCGAGATCTCCGCCACCAAGTGCGGTATCCGGCAACAGCCAATGCTGCGGTACTAGACTCGCATCCAGCGCACGCAAGGTGGACAGTCGCTCTTCCGGGACATAGCCATCACCAGACATCGGCAACAGAATGACTCTGTCTACACCGGCCTCATCCAGTCCCGGTGGCGGCTGATCGGCGAAGATCACCGCCAGGACCGCGCCCTGTCGCTTGAGGTCAGACTGCTGCGGATCATGGTCCGCCAGACGCCGCGCCAGGCCAAGCAGGTCACGATCATGAGACGTCAGGCGACCGCCGGAGGTGTCTGGCACTACTGCGATATGGAAGGCCGGGGCCTCGATGTAAACCTGGCTACGGTTATCCTTGACCGCCTTATGGTTCGTTGCGCTGGCCGCTCCGGTCTGCGCGCCACTGCGATCAATACGCTTGCGGCCATTGGCACCGACAAAGCCAATAGCGCGGGGATTGCGGCGAATACGGCCATTGGGGCCCATCCACTCGGCCTGAGCCTGTTCGCTCTGACCCAGGCCATTCAACCCCTGCTTTCCCAAACCCAGTGCCGCCAATGCCTGGGCATGCTCCGGATGCAAGCGATTGCGCGCCATCCACTCCAGGCGTGGATTACGGCGATTGAGCTGGGATTCTCCATGACTCATGTCGTCACCTCCACAGCAAGGTTGTCAGCCGACCGACCAGCGGCACGAACCGGAGTGGCCCGATCGCCGATCACCAGTGCATCGGCCACCAACTCGGCGATGTCACGTACCTCAGCAGTGGCATCAACCACACCTTCCAACATGGCAGTACACTGCGGACATCCGACTGCGACCAATTCCGCACCGCTTTCACCAACATCCTGCATACGCATATCGGGAATCCGCCGTTCGCCGGGGATATCAGTGATGGGCGCCCCACCACCTCCACCGCAGCAGCGCGAACGGAAACCGGAGCGCTCCATCTCACGCACTTCGATACCCAGTGCCGCAAGCACCTTGCGTGGCGCTTCATATTCACCGTTGTAGCGGCCCAGATAACAAGGGTCGTGGTACGTCACTGAGCCACCGTTCCAACCGCCCAGCGTCAAATATCCCGCATCCAATAGTTCGCTGATGAAGGTACTGTGATGACGCACGCGATAGTCGCCTCCCAGCGCGCCATACTCATTGGCTAGCACATGGAAACTATGGGGGTCGCAGGTAACGATGGTCTGGAAACGATACTGGGACAGGGTAGCGATATTGGCCCGTGCCAGGCGCTGGAATGTCGCCTCGTCACCAAGACGTCGCGCTACATCACCACTGTCGCGCTCTTCATCTCCCAGCACCGCGAAGTCGACACCACCGGCACGCAGTACCTTGACCAGTGCACGCAGGGTACGTTGGTTGCGCATGTCAAAGGCGCCATCACCCAACCACAGCAACACGTCCACCTGTATCAGGTCACGCATCAGCGGCAACTCAAGATCCGCCGCCCAATGCATGCGGGCAGCCGGGGCGTAGCCATTGGGGTTGTCGGTGGCGATCAGATTGTCGATCACTTCCGCACCCTTGCCCGGTGTCTTGCCCTGCTCCAGGGTCAGATGACGACGCATATCGACGATGGTATCGACATGCTCGATCATCATCGGGCACTCCTCGACGCAAGCCCGACAGGTCGTGCACGACCACAGCGTATCGGCATCCAGCAGCGCGCCACCGGCCTCGACCACAATCGGCCCGCCGGGTTGCCCTTGATGCTCACCCAGCGGCTTGCCGGGATATGGCGATCCAGCGAACTGCGCATCGCTGTTGCCGGTCATGCCCAGCACCATGTCCTGAATCAGCTTCTTGGGATTGAGCGGCTGCCCCGCAGCAAAAGCTGGGCACACAGCTTCGCAACGGCCGCACTGCACACAAGCGTCGAAGCCGAGACGCTGGTTCCAGGTAAAGTCCTCGGGGTTGGCCACGCCCAATGGCGCCTGAGGATCATCCAGATCCAGTGCCTTGAGGCCGGTCGAGCGATGTACCTTCCCCTCGCGATCGGACTGACTGGTGGAGAAGCGTTCAGCACGGCGGTGGAATGCAAGGTGCAAGGCTCCGGCGAAAGCATGCTTCATCGGCCCGCCCCAGGTCATGCCGAAGAACATCTCGCCGAGGCCCCAGACCAGCACCACAACCAGTACGATGGCCAGGATCCAGCTACCGAAGTCTTCCGGCAACAGACCGACCGTCGGCAGCGTGATCAGGAAAACGCTCAGCGAGAAGGCCATCAGGCTCTTCGGCAGGCGCATCCAGGGGCCCTTCGACAGCCGCGCCGGTGGGTTGCGCCGACGCCGGGCCACGAACAGGCTGCCCACGAACATGCAAGTGCTGGCCGCCAGCAACAGCCAGCCGAGCACGCCCTCGGCCAGGCCCAGGCCATGGACCAGGATCATCAGCACCGCCGCCGCGACGAAGCCGCCAGCGGTGGCCACGTGGGTATTGGACATCACCTTGTCGCGGCCGACCACATGGTGCAGATCCACCAGGTAGCGACGCGGCATGGCGGCGAGGCCCTTGAGAATGGGTACGGGCGAAGGTCGCCCCTGGCGCCACAGGCGGACACGCCGCCCGGCGCCGATCACCGCCAGCGCGAGCGCGGCGAAGATCAGGATCGGCAATAGCGTCTCGAGCATGGTACTCACCTCTCCTCGATGAGGAGCCGTAAGCCTCGAGCTGTAAGCGGTAAGTCACCTCACCCCTCCTGGAAACCCGGTCGACGAGATGAGCCGCTCCAGTGCTCATCTCGCCATACGTTGGGAAAGAAGTTCCTACAGCTTCCGGCTTACAGCTTATGGCTGGGGTTAAAAATCCTTGCAGAGGCGCAGGGCGTCGTAGATCGCCGCGTGGGTATTGCGCGGTGCGGTGCAGTCACCCAGCCGGAACAGCAGCGGTCCGTCGCCTTCCTCGGCGAGGCAGGGCTGGGGCTCGATGGCGTAGAGAGCCTCCAGGTCCATCTGTCCCTTGTTGCGAGACCCGGGCTTCAAGGCGTAATAGAGTGCCTCGTCGGGACGCACGCCGTTCTCCACCACCACCTGGTCGACGACCCGCTCCTCCTGGACACCGGTGTACTCGTTCTCGAGCACCGCCACCAGAGAGTCGCCCTCCCGGTAGACCTTGTGCAGCATCAGGTCAGAGGTCATGATCACCTCCTTCTCGTAGAGGCTACGATAGTAGGTCGGGAAGGTGGTGCCCCCCACCGCCGCACCAGGCTTGATGTCGTCGGTGACGATCTCGACCTTGGCGCCCTTGTCGGCCAGGTAGTCGGCCGCAGACATGCCTGAGAACTCACACGGGGCATCGTAGATCAGCACGTTCTTGCCAGGCTCCACCTTGCCGTTGAGCACGTCCCAGGTGCTGACCACCAGACTCTCCTCGGGATTCTCCGAGTAGCCCCACTCCGGGTACTGGTCCAGGTATGGTCGGCCACCGGTAGCCAGCACCACGATGTCCGGACGCAGGTCGAGGAGAGAGGCCTCGTCGGCTCGGGTGCCGAGGCGCAGATCGACCTTGAGGCGCGTCAGCTCGAGCTGGTACCAGCGGGTGATACCAGCGATCTGATCACGCTGCGGGGCCTTGGCAGCGGTGGTAATCTGTCCGCCCAGCGCCTCATCCGCCTCGAACAGCGTCACATCATGACCGCGCTCGGCGGCCACCCGCGCCGCCTCCATGCCACCGGGACCGCCACCAACCACCACCACCTTGCGCCTGGGTCCCTCAGAACGCTCGATGATATGCGGCAGGCCCATGTATTCCCGGGAGGTGGCAGCGTTCTGGATGCACAATACGTCCAGACCTTGATACTGGCGGTCGATGCAGTAGTTGGCACCCACGCACTGCTTGATCTGGTCGATCTGGCCCATCTTGATCTTGGCGATCAGGTGCGGGTCTGCGATATGCGCCCGGGTCATGCCTACCAGATCCACGTAGCCACCCTCCAGGATACGTTCGGCCTGATTGGGGTCCTTGATGTTCTGGGCATGGATCACCGGGACGGAGACCACTTCCTTGATGCCCGCCGCCAGGTGCAGGAAGGGCTCCGGCGGGAAGGACATGTTAGGGATGACGTTGGCCAGGGTGTCATGGGTGTCGCAGCCTGAACCCACCACACCGAAGTAATCCACCTGACCGGTGGCGTCGTAGTAGGCGGCGATCTGCTTCATATCCTCGTGGGACAGGCCGTCCGGGTGGAACTCGTCGCCACAGATGCGCATGCCGACCACGAAGTCGTTGCCGACTTCCTCACGTACGGCCTTGAGCACTTCCATGCCGAAGCGCATACGTTTCTCGAAGCTGCCGCCCCACTCGTCCTCACGCTTGTTGACGCGCGGACTCCAGAACTGGTCAATCAGATGTTGGTGTACAGCGGACAGCTCGACGCCGTCGAGGCCGCCCTCCTTCGCCCGCCGCGCGGCCTGGGCGAAGTCACCGATGATCCGCCAGATCTCCTCTTCCTCGATGGCCTTGCAGGTGGAGCGGTGGACCGGCTCGCGGATGCCGGAGGGCGACAGCAGGGTCGACCAGTCGT
Source organism: Halomonas huangheensis (assembly GCF_001431725.1). NCBI lineage: Bacteria > Pseudomonadati > Pseudomonadota > Gammaproteobacteria > Oceanospirillales > Halomonadaceae > Halomonas > Halomonas huangheensis. The sequence continues at coordinate 3,596,317 of NZ_CP013106.1, forward strand.
AGCCGTCCCAGCGCGAACGACGCCCCATATGGGTGATCTGGATCATGATCTTGCCGCCATGCTTGTGCACGGCATCGGCCAGATTCTGGAAATGGGGGATGATGCGGTCAGTGGACAGGTTGACCGAGCTCCACCAGGCCTGAGGACTGTCGATGGAGACTACGGATGAACCGCCGCAGATGCACAGCCCGCAGCCACCCTTGGCCTTCTCCTCGTAGTACTTCACGTAGCGGTCGGTGGTCATGCCGCCATCGGTGGCATAGACCTCGGCATGAGCGGTACTTACCACTCGGTTGCGAATAGTCTGGCTGCCGATCTTGATCGGCTGGAAGATCGCGTCAAAGGCCATGATGAGACTCCTCGGTCCGGTGGATCAGCCCTGATGAGGGGCGCTGCTGGACACAGATTGCGGGTGGACTTCGAAACGGCCCACATCGCAGCCTTCCTCGGCAGCACTCTGAACCTGCACGGCAACCGTGCGTAGGTCTGTTCCGCGTGCGGAGAGAATCTGATCCATGGCTCCTGCAAACCAACCGGTGAACATATACTCGACCTTGCGTCCGACCTTGCCCAGTTGATAGACGAAGGCGCTGTGTTCGAGGCGCACACTGGCGGTGCCGGCATCGAGGTCAATCGACTCGGTGATGAAGTGTCCCCAACCACGCTGAGACAGACGTTTCATGTAATGTTCGAACACTGCCTCACCTTCGAGCCCGTGGCACTCGGCCTCCTTCTCACACCAGTGCCAGGCACTCTTGTAGCCCGCGTGATAGAGAATGTCGGCATAACGCTCGGCGCCCAGCGCCTCTTCGACGGCAACATGGTTATTGATGAAGAAGTGCCGTGGCACATACAGCATCGGCAGCGCATCGGTCGTCCAGACGCCAGTCTCAACGTCCACTTCGATCGGTAGTTCGGGGGCCATCTTGGTCACGGTTGGTACCTCGGAAACTTGTCGTTATTGCGGAATCGGTCCTGCCGGGCGCTTATAGTCGCGCCCAGCATGGAGCTTTCCGTGTCATAAGAGTGAGGGGGGTCAGGCTCCCCAGACGTCCTTGAGCACTCGCACCCAGTTCTCGCCCATGATCTTGCGCACCTGCTGCTCGCTCAGGCCGCGCTTGAGCAATGCCTCAGTGAGGTTGCCGAACTCGCCGATGGTGCGAATGCCTCTGGGGTTGATGATCTCGCCGAAGGAGGTCAGGCGGCGTGCATAGCCCTTGTCATGGGTCAACCACTCGAAGAACTGCTGATCCTGGCCCTGAGTGAAGTCGGTGCCGATGCCGATGGCATCCTCGCCGACGATATTCATCACGTACTCGATGGCCTCGACGTAGTCGTCGACGGTGGCGTTGACACCAGCACGCAGGAAGGGAGTGAACATGGTGACACCGACGAAGCCACCGTGGTCGGCGATGAACTTGAGTTCCTCGTCGGACTTGTTGCGTGGATGCTCCTTGAGTCCTGACGGCAGGCAGTGGGAGTAACACACAGGCTTCTGCGACTCGAGAATCACCTCCTGAGAGGTGTTGCTGCCAACATGCGACAGGTCACACATCACTCCGACCCGGTTCATCTCGGCGACAATCTCGCGACCGAAATCAGACAGGCCACCATCGCGCTCATAGCAACCGGTACCGACCAGGTTCTGGGTGTTGTAGCACATCTGAACAATACCCACGCCGAGCTGCTTGAAGATCTCGACATAGCCGATCTGATCCTCGAAGGCATGGGCATTCTGGAAACCGAAGATGATGCCGGTCTTGCCTTCCTGTTTCGCACGACGGATATCCTCGGTCGTGCGTACCGGCAATACCAGATCGCCACACTCCTCCATCAAGTGGTTGGAGGCGACGATATTGTCGACCGTGGCCTGAAAGCCTTCCCAGACGGATACGGTACAATTGGCAGCGGTCAGGCCGCCGCGCTGCATATCCTCGAAGAGCTCGCGGTTCCATTTGGCAATGACCAGGCCATCAATCACCGTCGCTTCACGGTGAAGCGCGGAAGCATCCGTAGTGCTCGGCTCTTGATGAGGGGCACTGGGCGGATGGGTAAAGGGAGTGTTCATCGCGTCGATCCTCACCGGTAGCTGGACAGCACGCTCGAAAGCGCGTCATGCCGGCAGGATAGCGCTGCATCCATAGCGCCCGTCGCCTGATTACGACGACGAGAATTCCAAAAGCGTCATGCTCAGTCTGAATGCGACAGACAGGTATTCGGGGAGGAGCAAAGAGCAGTCTCACAACAACCTGAGTTCCATCGATAAAAGCCCGCAGGGTTTGGGGTTCAAGCTCGAGCATAGCGTTCTCGTCACTCGACGCTCACCATTGCGGGTACGTACAGCTTATAACTTACCGCTTACAGCTCATCGTTAAAGCCTATCCAGATACCTCACTCCGAGATTATTCATCTGTCGCTGTATCCATGCAGCGTGGCGGGCAGTGACAGGGCCTGGACTCGATGCACTGCGTTCCAGTGGATTGGGGAGGACCGCGGCAAGACGCGCAGCCTGGGCCTGGCTCAACTGATCAGCATCAACGCCAAAGTAGTGCTGGCTGGCCGCCTGGATACCGAAGACCCCACGATCAAACTCGACGATATTGAGATACACCTCAAGAATTCGCTCCTTGGACCACAGAATTTCGATCAGCAGAGTGAACCAGGCTTCGAAGCCCTTGCGAATCCAGTCACGGCCAGTCCACAGAAACAGGTTCTTGGCGGTCTGCTGAGAGATGGTACTGGCGCCGCGCAAGGAGCCGCCATTCATGCTGCTCTCAATGGCTCGGCGCAATTCCACGAGATCAAAACCGCCATGGTCAGGAAAGCGCTGATCCTCGGCGGCGATCACCGCTAGCCGAGCATAGTCGGAAATCTCCCTGTCAGGACGCCACTGCTGCTGGATGTTCAGCGGCTCGCCGGAGAACCACGAACTGATTTCGCGCTCCAGCATCACCATCGAGCCGAACACCGGTACCACGCGAAATATCAGCACCAGCAATACCGAGCCGAGAGCAAATGCCAGCGCCACGCGCAGCGCAATTCGTGAAGCGGGACGCCACCAATCAGCCATGCCACAGATTCCAGACGGGAAATATATCGATGCAGTATACCAATCCACAGACCGACTGCCTGCGATCCTGCATTCAAGCCATCACCGCAGCATAGCGACACCTCCCACTACCGTTATCGGTAGAGGAAGGTGATAGCAGGGTTTTTCTCTCAGAGGCGAGTCTCAGGGGCGCGGGGCGATACGCAAGCTCCCGTAGGTGGGTTCTCCCCGGGCACGGTCAAGCGCTGCCATGGCTCGCGAGACCGGCTCCATGGTCAGACTGTCATCCAGTAGTGGCACAGGCCCAGGGGTGGGGGAAACCACTGGAGAAAAGCTACTCCAGCCGAGGCGTTCCTCCCGTGGAGGGATACCAAAACACTCGCGGTAGCACTTGGAGAAATGAGGCGTGGAGACGAAGCCACAGGCCGCCGCGATGTCGATGATCGATAGCGAGGTCTGCTTGAGCAGTTGCCGTGCCCGGTTGAGGCGCAAGCGCATGTAGTAACGCGAGGGCGAGCAATGCAGATTACGCTGGAACAGGCGCTCAAGTTGTCGTCTGGAGAGACTAACGTAGCTCGCCAGTTCGTCGAGATCGATGGGCTCCTCGAGGTTGGCCTCCATCAGCGCGACGATCTCCTGTAGTCGCGGCTGGGTGGTGCCCAACACATGCTTGAGCGGCACCCGCTGCTGATCCTGCTCACCACGCACTCGATCGTAGATGAACATATCGGAGATGCCGGCCGCCAGTTCACGTCCGTGATCACGACCGATCATGGTCAGGATCATGTCCATCGGCGCCGTACCACCGGAAGCCGTACAACGCTCCCGGTCAATGGCAAACAGCTTCGGGGTCAGACGGATACCCGGATAGGCTTCCTGGAGTGCCGCCTGACACTCCCAATGGGTGCTCACTTCATAGCCATTGAGCAAACCCGCTCGGGCCAACGCCCACGCACCGGTACACACCGCACCGAAACGCTTCACCTGGCGGCTCTGAGCTCGTAGCCAGCTGACATGGCCATTGGCGACTGTCTGTGTCGGCGCAATACCTCCGCAGACCACAATCATATCCAGCGACAAGGGCACCGTCGTCGAGGTGTCCGGTGTCACCGTGAGCCCGTCACTGGCCTGAACTTCCGAGCCATCCAGACTCAGCGTGAACCAGCGGTACAGCTCCTGGCCGGACAGCTGATTGGCCATACGCAACGGCTCGATAGTCGAGGCCAGGGAAATCAGGGTGAAATTATCAAGCAGCAGAAAACCTATAGTCTGGGGAGCGGTGCCGCCAGGCGTCACCGGAGGTTTCACGGTCATAGTCATGGTCATCTCCATCGTGGTCGGTGCCGCTGCTGAACGCCGAACCGCGCGCCAGATCAAGTCCCGTGCCACCATGCTTGCTTTATTTTTGGCATTGCCTGGAGTAAGGAAGCGTTTCTTTCATCCTTGAGCTGCCACTTTATGACGCTGTTGCGAAACGCGCATTCAAATATTCTCTATCACCCCCCCCCTACATAGTTGTTTGCGACAATGATGTCGCAAACAACTATGTCACAAACAACCATGTCACAAACAACCATGTCGCAAACAACCATGTCGCAAACGACATTGCCACCCCGGCTTCCATTGCGTCGCCAGCGTACGCCAGATATGCAACAGGCCAGTTCCGAGAACGGAACTGGCCTGCCTGTCGACGCTTGTTTGCCGCACAGCTTTCAGCGTTTGGCGTAGAGCCGCTCGGCGTGATAACGAAGGTGATCCTCGATGAAGCTGGCGATGAAGTAGTAGCTGTGGTCATAGCCCGGCTGGCGACGCAGCGTCAGCGGGTGATCATGCTCGGCACAGACTGCCTCCAGGCGCTCGGGGCACAACTGCTCATCAAGGAAGTCATCGGCATCGCCCTGGTCGATGAACAATGGCTGACGAGATGCACCGCGCGCCACCAACTCACAGGCATCGTACTGCGTCCACGCGCTGACATCGTCCCCCAGGTAGGCGCCAAGAGCCTTGCGTCCCCAGGGGCACTGGGTTGGATTGACGATCGGCGCAAATGCTGACACTGAGCGATAGTGTCCTGGGCGCCGCAGCGCCAGAATCAAGGCACCGTGACCGCCCATGGAGTGACCACTGATCGATTCACGTCCGTTGAGCGGAAAATGCTGACGCACCACCGAGGGCAGTTCCTCGGTCACGTAGTCATACATCCGGTAGTGCGCCTTCCAGGGTTCGCGGGTGGCATTGACGTAGAATCCCGCCCCGGAACCCAGATCATAACTGTCATGCTCACCAGGCAGATCAGTGCCACGCGGACTGGTGTCCGGACACAGGATGGCCACCCCCAGTTCTGCCGCCAGGCGGTGAGCACCGGCCTTTTGCATGAAGTTCTCGTCAGTACAGGTCAGGCCAGACAGCCACCACAACAGTGGAACCTTACCGACCTCCGCCTGAGGTGGCAGAAAGATGGCAAAGGTCATTTCGCAATCCAGCGCACGCGAGCGATGGCGATAGCGTTTGTGCCAACCGCCATGGCTGCGATTGGCACTGACCAGTTCCAGCTGTTCAGACATACTCATGGGCGACTCCCCTGCGACTCTCGGCGATGACCTGTGGTCAGTAATGCAGCACGGTACGGATGCTCTTGCCGGCGTGCAATAGTTCAAACGCTTCGTTGATCTGCTCAAACGGCATGTTGTGGGTGATGAAGTCGTCAATCTTCAGCTCACCGTTCATATAACGCTCAACATAACCCGGCAGCTCGCTGCGCCCCTTGACGCCACCGAAGGCAGAGCCTTTCCATACGCGGCCGGTCACCAACTGGAAGGGGCGTGTCGAGATTTCCTGACCAGCGCCAGCGACACCGATAATCACCGATTCACCCCAGCCCTTGTGGCAGCACTCCAGCGCCGAACGCATCACATTGACGTTACCGATACATTCGAAGGAGTAATCCACACCGCCATCGGTCATATCGACGATGACCTGCTGGATCGGATCACTGTAATCCTTCGGATTGACGAATTCGGTAGCACCGAACTGGCGCGCCAGCTCGAACTTGTCGGGATTGACGTCGATGGCAATGATGCGCGACGCCTTGGCCATCTGTGCGCCCTGAATAACGGCCAGACCAATCGCGCCCAGACCGAAGACAGCCACCGTGGAGCCCGGTTCGACCTTGGCGGTATTGAGCACCGCACCGATCCCGGTGGTCACACCACAGCCCAGCAGACAGACCTTGTCGAGCGGAGCCTCCTTCGAGACCACGGCCAGCGAAACCTCCGGCACCACGGTGTACTCGCTGAAGGTCGAGGTGCCCATGTAGTGATACAGCGGCTTGCCTTCCAGCGAGAAGCGTGAGGTGCCATCCGGCATCACGCCCTTGCCCTGGGTGGCGCGCACGGAACCACAGAGGTTGGTCTTGCCGGAGAGGCAGAATTTGCACTTGCCGCATTCGGCGGTATACAGCGGGATCACATGATCCCCCGGCTTGACGCTGGTCACGCCCTCGCCCACTTCCTCGACGATACCTGCGCCTTCATGGCCCAACACCGCAGGGAACAAGCCTTCGGGGTCATCACCGGAAAGCGTATAGGCATCAGTATGACAGACACTGGTGGCCACAATCCGAACCAGTACCTCACCGGCCTTCGGCCCAGCCACGTCAATTTCGGTCAGGGTAAGGGGCTTGCCGGCTTCCAATGCAATCGCAGCGCGAGACTTCATGTTCGACTCCTTGACGGATCAGCGCCGCGCACAGGCGACGCCAGAGAAAAGAGGGGCTATCGATTCCGATGGCTCATATCTCAAAGGCTCGGATCTTGAAAGCGCTAAGTGAAGTCTAGTCGCCAGAACGTACTGTAATAAACCGCACCAACGGAATAACATTGTTGCCATACTGCAATAATGAAGGAAACAGGAAAACCAGAAGGAAGAGAGAAGATACCAGAAGGAAGAAAGTTCGGCTGCAGGCGACAAGCTGTCAGATGTCATCCCAAGAGCTATTGCTTCTTCCCTCTTCTCCCTTCTCTCTTGCAACTGATCAGGAGTCGCATCCATGCATCCCTGGGAAGGAATCGAGGCATTTATCGAGGTCGTGCGCCAGGGAAGCTTCGCCGGTGCCGCGCGACGGCTCGATGTATCCAGCTCGCATGTCAGCCGCCAGGTTGCGGCTTTGGAACGCCGCCTCAATACCACGCTGCTGTATCGCACCACCAGACGCATTCGGCTGACCGAAGCGGGGCGCCTCTATCATCAACAGTGCGATGCGCTGATTGACGGATTCCGGGATGCCGACTCGGCGGTAAGGGATCTCGAGGCCAAGCCCCGCGGCGAGATCGCACTGACCTGCGCCACTACCTTCGGTGAGCGCTTTGTGGCGCCGTTGATCAATGATCTACTGGCCCAGCACCCTCTACTCAGCCTGCGCCTGTATTTCACCAACCGCCAGGCCGATCTGCTCGAGGAAGGCTTCGATATTGGTATCCGCATGGGAACGCTGGAAGACAGCTCCATGATTGCTCGACGGTTGGCTGACCGGCGCGAATATGTGGTCGGTTCGGTGGATTACTTCCAGCGCCACCCGCAGCCGCATACGCTATCGGAACTGCGCCACCATCGCTGCCTGCATGGGTCTCGTGATCGCTGGCGATTTGCCGTGAATGGGGTAGCACGCGAGGTGACCGTCAAGGGTCCCTGGCAGGGCAACTCGGGGCCGGCGCTGCTGGATGCGGCCCTCAAGGGGTTGGGGCTGGCCCAGTTACCGGATTACTACGTAGAACAACACCTGGCAACCGGCGAACTGATCTCGGTACTCGACAACCACCGTCACGGTGATACAGGTGTCTGGGCTGTCACCCCTCACCACCGACATCGTTCGCCTCGAGTCAGGCTGGTCATCGACTACCTCGCAGAGCATCTGGGATCGCGGCTTCCCCATCGAACGCCGGATCGGCAGTAGACTCGCGGAGCCATACCGCTCATCCCGATACAACGGTCGAGCGCGGGACCACTGTCACCCACCAATGAGTGTGCGACACCACGGTCACTGGCAACAGCTGCGTCAGGCGAAAGAATGTCGTCCTGAGATGCCCGGCGGAAGACTCCAGACAGACGCAGCTACGCCCGCTCGAGCATAATCTCGGGCGGGCGCTGGTGTCACACGGAGCAAGGGCACAAAGCCGATCACGACTCGCTCACTTGAAGTTCTTGCGCACGATCAGACCTATCTCTCCGACGATACCACTGCGGAAGCTCAGCACACAGATCACGAAGATTGCGCCAAGAATCACGCTAACCCAATTGCCCAATGGTGACTGCGCCAACTGTGTCTGCAGCCCGACCACCAGACCGGCACCCACCAATGGGCCGAATAGGGTGCCCACCCCACCGAGCAGGGTCATCAGGATCACCTCGCCGGACATGTGCCAGTGAGCGTCGGTCAGCGAAGCGAGTTGAAAGACGACCGACTTGGTAGCACCAGCCAATCCTGCCAGGCCAGCGGAGATCACGAAGGCTACCAGCTTGTAGGCGTCAACGTTGTAGCCCAGCGACAACGCCCTGGGTTCGTTCTCACGGATGGCCTTGAGTACCTGACCAAAGGGTGAATGGACCGTACGCTGGATGATGGCAAAGCCGATCAGAAACACCGCGAACACGAAGTAATACATGTTGAGGTTGTCACGCAGATTGATCAGTCCGAACAACTCTCCACGCGGCACCCCATGCAACCCATCCTCACCACCGGTGAACGGCGCCTGAACAAAGAAGAAGTACACCATCTGCGCCAGCGCCAAAGTCACCATGGCGAAGTAGATTCCCTGGCGACGAATCGCCAGGGCTCCGAACAGGATTCCCAGCACGACCGCCGCAACGGTGCCAAGCAGGATACCGAGCTCTGGAGTCAGTCCCGGATGGTTGGCCAGCAAAGTGCCCGTGACATAACCACCGGTGGCCAGGAAAGCGGCGTGCCCGAAAGACAGCAAACCTGCAAAGCCAAGCAGCAGATTGAAGGCACATGCGAATAGTGCAAAACACAGCACCTTCATCAGGAATACCGGATAGGCAACGAACGGTGCCGCCAGGCCAATGGCAATCAGCACCATGTAGAGCGCGCAGCGACGCCGTTGCGCCTTGCGACGGCGCTGCATTGCTGGAGTCAAGGTTTGAGTTATTGCCATGATGTCATGCCTCCTTGCCGAAGAGTCCCGCAGGACGCAGCATCAAAACCACTACCATCACCAGGAAGATCACGGTATTGGCTGCCTCGGGGTAGTACACCTTGGTGAGCCCCTCAATCAGCCCCATGCCCAGGCCGGTGACAATCGCTCCCAGAATGGAACCCATGCCGCCGATCACCACCACGGCAAAGACCACGATCAAAAGGCTCGACCCCATGGTGGGCGAGACCGGATAGAGCGGCGCGGCCAGCACACCAGCAAAGGCCGCCAGCGCCACACCGAAACCGTAGGTCAGCGTAATCAGTTGTGGCACGTTGACACCGAACGCCTGCATCAATGCTGGATTCTCGGTGCCGGCACGTAGGTAGGCACCGAGACGAGTCCGCTCGATGATGAACCAGGTCGCAAGGCAAACGCCGAGCGCCGCCACCAGCACCCAGCCACGATAGGTCGGCAGAAACATGAAGCCGAGCTGAAAGCCTCCCTGAAGTGACGCCGGAATCGGATAGCTGGAGCCCGAAACCCCGAGGAAATTGACCAGAACTCCCTCGAAGATCAGTGCCAAACCGAAGGTGAGCAACAATCCATAGAGGTGGTCGAGATGGGCAATGCGCCTCAGAATGAGGCGTTCGATCAGCGCACCCAGACCACCAATCACCAGTGGTACCAGCAACAACGCCACCCAGTAGTTGATGCCCAGATACTGCAGCCCCAGCAAGGCGGCAACAGCACCCAACATATATTGAGCACCGTGGGCGAAATTGACGATCTTCAACAAACCGAAGATCACAGCCAGTCCCAGGCTCAGCAGGGCATAAAAGGCACCGTTGATCAGGCCCAGCATCAGTTGCCCGATGAATACCGCCAGCGGTACTCCGAATATCATCGTCATAGCATGAAGCTCCCCTCAACTTGGCGGCGGCCGTGGCCGCCGCCGGCTCCGCTCAGTTCTGCACCAGCTTGCACTGGCTCTCGGAAAGCGGTCGGAACGCGTCCTCGGCGGGAATGGTGGAAAGGATCTCGTAGACGTCCCATTCACCTTCGGAGTCGGCCGGAGCCTTCACCTGGGCCAGGTACATGTCATGGATCATTCGGCCATCCTCACGAATACGGCCATTGCGAGAGAAGAAATCTTCTACCGGTGTCGCCATCATCTGTTCCTTGACAGCCTCTGGGTCGTCGCTCCCTACCTCAGCCATGGCATTGAGGTAGTGCTGAGTGCTGGAATAAACGCCTGCCTGGACCATGGTTGGCATCCGCCCTACCCGTTCGTAGTAGCGCTCTGCCCACTCACGGGACGCGTCATCCATGTCCCAGTACCACCCCGTGGTGAGCAGCAGCCCTTGGGTAGTATCGATCCCCATGGCATGAACGTCGTTGAGAAAGATCAGCAAGCCGGCGAGTTGCTGTCCAGATTGGGTCAGGCCGAACTGACTGGCCGTAGTGATGGCATTTACGGTATCCGAGCCAGCGTTCGCCAACCCTATGATCTTCGCCCCGGACCCCTGGGCCTGGAGGATATAGGAGGAGAAATCACTGGTCGGAAAAGGATGATGCACTCCGCCAACGATCTCGCCACCGTTGTCTTCCACCACCTTGGTGACATCCTCTTCCAGCGCGTGACCAAATGCATAGTCGGCGGTGAGCAGGAACCAACTATCGCCACCCTGCTCCACTACCGCCCTGGCAGTTCCATTAGCCAGTGGATAGGTGTCATAGACCCAGTGAATATGGTTCGGTGTACAGTGTTCGTTGGTGATGCTGGACGCCGCTGAGCCGGAGACAATCCCCAGGCCACCGGCTTCCTCGAGCACTTTGGTCACGGCAATGGTCACCGAGGACGCGACAAGGCCAGCCACCAGATCAACGTCCTGCACATCCAGCCACTCGCGCACGGTATTGGCGCCTACATCTGCGCTGTTGCGGTCGTCGGCGCTGATGATCTCGATCGGAGCACCGTTTACCTCACCACCAAAGTCTTCCACGGCCATTTCCAGAGCGGCCAACCCACCAGGCCCAGCGAGATCGCGATAGGTGCCTGACATATCCGCCAGGTAACCGATACGTACTACATCATCACTCATCTGTGCCTGGCTTCCTGAAGCCATCAAGGCGGTAGTCAGCGCGATACTGCTGGCAAGGCTCTTGCGACAGAACGTCATTGTCATCTCCGTTGCCCACAAGGGGCCGTTTGTTGTTGTCAGTACGGTTGCTGCCTGATACCGGGAGTAATATCTGGTTCGTCACACTCCCAGCCGTGCATTGAGATCCTCGCGCCGTGAAGGCAGCTCGGCGGCGCTGATCTCTTCGATGACGCGGCCATGTTCCATGACAAAGTGGCGGTCGGCGAGCGGGGCAGCAAAACGAAAGTTCTGCTCCACCAGCACGATCGTCATGCCGCGCGATTTGAGCTTCTCCAGCACCTCGCCCAGCGCCTGAACAATCACCGGTGCCAATCCTTCGGTAATCTCATCGAGCAGCAGCAAGCGTGCGCCGGTACGCAGGATGCGTGCCATGGCCAGCATCTGCTGTTCACCTCCGGACAGTCGGGTCCCCTGGCTGCGGCGCCGCTCCCAGAGGTTGGGGAACATCTCGTAGATCTCGTCGATGGACATCCCGCCCGAGCGCACTGTCGGTGGCAGCAGCAGGTTTTCCTCAACATCGAGGCTGGCGAAGATGCCGCGCTCCTCAGGGCAGAAACCGATGCCAAGGCGCGGAATTCGATGCGGTTTCATGGCCAGGGTCTCGGTGCCGTTGACCACGATCGAGCCGGTACGCCGACCTACCATGTTCATGATTGCCTTGAGCGTCGTACTACGACCGGCACCATTGCGCCCCAGCAGGGTGACCAGTTCACCGCGCCTTACATCAAAATCAACGCCATGGAGAATATGCGACTCGCCATAGAAAGCGTGAAGGTCGCTGACCCGCAAGAACTCGCTGCCTTCCTGCCCTTGATATTCAGAGAGCGCTTCGGCTGTCTGGTTCATGCGCCACCCTCCTCTACCACCGCCTCGCTCCCCATATAGGCTTCGCGGACCAGCGGGTCACGAGAGACACTCTCGTAATCGCCCTCGGCAAGCACACTGCCACGAGCCAATACGGTAATACGGTCGCACAGCCGACTGACCACACTGAGGTTATGTTCCACCATCAGCACAGTGCGCCCGGCAGAAACTCGACGAATCAGTTCAACGATGCGGTCCACGTCCTCGGCCCCCATACCCTGGGTGGGTTCGTCCAGCAGCATCAGCGGCGGCTCCAGTGCCATGGTGGTCGCCACTTCAAGTGCTCGTTTGCGGCCGTAGGGCATCTCCACTGTAAGCACATCGGCATAGCCGCGTAGTCCTACCTCTTCGAGCAGTGCCATCGCCTGCTCGTTGAGCGGTTCAAGAGAACGTTCGGACTTCCAGAAATGAAAGGAAGTGCCCAGCCGACGCTGTAGTGCCACTCGCACATTCTCCAATGCCGTCATATGGCCGAACACTGCAGAAATCTGAAAGGAGCGCACCATCCCCAACCGGGCAATATCGCTGGCCTTTCTGCGGGTGATAGGCTTGCCTCGGAAGAGAATCTCGCCGCGGGTCGATGGCAGGAATCTGGTGAGCAGATTGAAGACCGTCGTCTTGCCGGCCCCGTTGGGGCCGATCAGGGCATGGATGTGTCCTTCACGGACCTTCAGGTTGATGTTGTCTACGGCAGTGAAGCCGCGAAACTCCTTGGTCAACCCACGAGTTTCCAGGATGTACTCTTCGGTCATGCGATGTCCTCTCTGGATCACCGCCCGGGTGATCCACCTTTGGTACATTTATGCTTGTTATACGCCGCTGCTGTAGTGGCCCGATCAGCATTGGAGAGACCGAGGTGATAATCAGCGGCTTACATGACACTTTACGTAAACGTAAGCTAGAAGAGTGAGAGAGAGTCGGCAATAGCGGCATTGGTCGAACTCGACCAATGGTGTAGATGCAGCATATTCAATAGCTTGCAAACGAAACATGCCGATTCAAACAGAATCGGCATCGCCATGTCTTGAAATATGCAGTCGCCATAACCTGCGGCGAAAAATCTCATGCAACGCGGAAGGAGAACAACACACCGGGGATCAACACTCGATAGCGTTGACCGCCAGACCACCCTTTGAGGTTTCCTTGTACTTTTCCTGCATGTCGGCACCGGTATCACGCATGGTGCGAATTGCCTTGTCCAGCGAGATGAAGTGCTCGCCGTCGCCGCGACAGGCCATCAGTGCAGCATTGATCGCCTTGACGGAAGCGATGGCATTGCGCTCGATGCAGGGCACCTGCACCAGGCCGCCAACCGGGTCACAGGTCAGGCCAAGGTTGTGCTCAAGGCCGATCTCCGCAGCATTCTCAACCTGAGGCACAGAGCCGCCCATGACTTCCGCCAGGCCAGCCGCCGCCATTGCGCAAGCCGAGCCGACCTCGCCCTGACAGCCGACCTCGGCGCCGGAGATCGAAGCATTCTTCTTGCACAGGATGCCTACTGCGCCTGCGGTCAGCAGAAAGCTCACCACATCACGTTCCGAGGCATCGCGCTGGAACTTCATGTAATAGTGCAGCACGGCAGGGATGATGCCTGCGGCGCCATTGGTCGGTGCGGTAACCATGCGCCCACCGGCAGCATTTTCCTCATTCACCGCCAGTGCAAAGACATTGACCCAGTCCATGGCCGAGAAAGTCGAGGCAATCAGGCCGGTGTCCTCACCCATGGCTTCCAGACGACGATGCAAGGCGGCTGCACGGCGCTTGACGTTCAGTCCACCGGGTAGGATACCTTCGGTCTCGAGACCACGATTGACGCAATCCTGCATCGCTTGCCAGATATCCCACAAACCTGCACGCACCTCCGCCTCGGAACGCCATGCCTTCTCGTTTTCCATCATCAGTTCACTGATGGAGAGGTCATGCAGACGGCACAGCGCCATCAATTCTGCAGCGCTATTGAAATCGTAAGGCAGTGCCGTGGTATCGGAATCCAACGAACCTTCACGCGCCTGAGCCTCGTCAACGACGAAGCCGCCACCGATGGAGTAATACGTCTCACGGGCCAGCTCTTCGCTGTGCCCTTTTGCTATGAGAGTCATGGCATTGGGGTGATAAGGCAGACTCTCGTCGTGCCACTGCAGGTCACGCGCCCAAATAAAGGGCACGGCTACACGGCCATCGAGCATCAGAGTCTGGCTCTCGAGCAGTTCTTCAACGCAGGGCGCAACCATCGCCGGGTCAATCCGGTCTGGGCGCTCGCCCATCAGCCCCATGACGGTGGCGAAATCGGTGGCATGCCCCTTACCGGTGGCCGACAACGAGCCGTAGAGATGGATTTCCAGACCGGCAACTCGCTCAATCAGGTCATCACGCTGTAGAGCCGCCACGAAGTCATAGGCAGCGCGCATCGGCCCTACGGTATGAGAGCTCGATGGACCGATACCAATCTTGAACAAGTCGAACACACTGATGGCCATGGGGTTTTGCCTCTTGCTGTCGGTCACTGCGGCCCGGGCCGCTATTGTCATGATCACGGCGACACGAATCGCACGCTCATGACCTTGTTGTCTGTGTGGCCTGCGTCAGACCAGCTAAAGCCACAGCATCAAATGGATGCCTACGACACTATGCTGTCCCCCATGGACAGGCTAGACAACGCAGAATATCTGTTTTTCACTATAGCTCAGCTAAACCATAAGCTCAGTTGAACCCTCCACCCTCCTGAACAGGTTGCCACCTCCATGAGCCGACTGCTCAACGCTCAGACCCACGCCTGGCTGAAGGGCTTCGCTGTCAGCGCTCGCCATCTCTCCTTTACTCGCGCCGCGGAGGAGCTTCATGTCACCACGGGAGCGGTCAGCCAACAGATCAAGCAGTTGGAGGACCGGCTCGGTTTCAAGCTGTTCCGACGCCTGCCTCGCCGTCTGGAACTGACCGAGGAAGGCAAGCGTCTTGCAGCAGTTGTCGATGATGCCTACCAGGCTGTAGGACTCGAGGTCCGACGCCTACGCAGCGGCGTCATGAGTGGTGTGATCCGTTTGCGCTCGGTACCTTCATTTCTCAACAAGTGGTTGATGCCGCGCCTGCCCCGTCTACAGGCGAGATTTCCCGATATCGAGCTGCATATCACCGCCGAAGACAGCAACATATCGCTGCGCGATGGCGACTTCGATATCGCCATCGACCTCAATGATGGCCACTATCCAGGACTCATCATTACGCCATTGATGGAAGAGCGAATCTTTGCGGTGTGCTCACCAAGCCTGCTCAAGGGCCGTCCCCCCTTGCGCCGCCCTGAGGATCTCGCCTGGTACCCGTTACTGCATGACATCACCGCCTGGCGCGGCAGCCAGGAGTACGGCGAGTGGCGCCACTACCTGGCCGCTGTCGGAGCTCCGTCAATCAACCTCGAACGCGGCTATACCTTCAATCGTAATCACCTGACGATGGATGCCGCCATCGCCGGAATGGGCGTGGCGATTGCAAGGGAAACGCTGATCACCAGCGAACTGGATACTGGTGCATTGATTGCACCCTTTCGAGCCCGCGTCGATACCGGCAAACACTACGGCATTGTGTACGCTGGCGGGGCTCTCGATGATCGACGCGTCAAAGCGGTACACGACTGGATTGTCGAGGAGGTCAATCGGGCCACGCTGCCCACATAAGCAGCAAATGACTCACAGAAATTGTGTAAATCTCCGTAGGAAACGTCGATAAAGAGACAGGAAAACGCCACTTTGGTATTATTCCGCGCTTCCTGTTTTACCGAGGAGATTACGGGATGCGCGACACCTCCCCCGATGTACCACCTGTTATCAGCTTCCGCGCGACCTGCGTCAGGGCTACTCTTTACATTCTGACCATCGGTGCGGTAATGCAGGGGGTGCTTTGGGAGGCGAGCCTGCCCGATGCCCTGCGCTTCACTGAAATCGGGTTTACCGAGTCCATGCAGTCGCTGTGCCTGCTGATCAGTTGCGCCTTGTTGATCTATGCTCGCCAGGTGCTCAAGGGGCTACCACACGTCACCCTGCTGATGTTTGGTCTGCTCGGCTCCGCCATCATTCGCGAACAGGATTTCTTTCTCGACGCTTATGTCTTCGACGGTGCCTGGCAAACCCTGGTCACACTGCTGTTGATGCCGATCCTGTACTGGGTCATCCGCCATCGCCACAGCTTTGTACGTGAGTTCGAGAGCTTCGCCGAGAGTTTCTCCTTCGGCTTTTTTGCCTCAGGCTTTCTGTGCACCTTTGTCTTCTCGCGCCTGTTTGGCCGTGGTGAGTTATGGGAAGCGCTGCTCCACGACAACTATGTGCGCGTCTTCAAGGATGCCGCAGAAGAAGTCACCGAACTGTTCGGTTACCTACTGTTGCTCTACGCGATGATCGAACTGGTGCTATGGATTCGTCGCCATCAACTGGCACGTAAGCCGTAAGCCGTAAGCCGTAAGCCGTAAGCCGTAAGCCGTAAGCCGTAAGCCGTAAGCCGTAAGCCGTAAGCCGTAAGCCGTAAGCCGTAAGCCGTAAGCCGTAAGCCGTAAGCCGTAAGCCGTAAGCCGTAAGCCGTAAGCCGTAAGCCGTAAGCCGTAAGCCGTAAGCCGTAAGCAACGAGTATCGGGCTGCGAGCCACGAGCTGACAAGCGCCGCTCTGCGGTTCATAGACAAGGCCCGGGACTCGGGGTTACTTACTTCTTACCTCTTGCTTCTCACCTCTCACAGCTTACCGCTCGAACTACTTACAGTTAGCTCATCAGCATAAACAAAAGCCCGCAGAGCTCAGCTCTGCGGGCTTTCTGTTTGCAGCCGACGGGAGAGTTACTCGTCGAGGAAGGATCGCAACGGTTCGGAGCGCGTTGGATGACGCAGCTTACGCAGCGCCTTGGCCTCGATCTGACGAATACGCTCACGGGTTACATCGAACTGCTTACCGACTTCCTCGAGGGTATGGTCGGTATTCATGTCGATACCGAAGCGCATACGCAGCACCTTGGCCTCACGGGCGGTAAGGCCACCCAGCACGTTACGCGTTGCTTCGATCAGGCCTTCACCGGTGGCCGAGTCGATCGGCAATACCATGGTTGAGTCCTCGATGAAGTCACCCAGGTGTGAATCATCGTCATCACCGATGGGCGTCTCCATGGAGATCGGCTCCTTGGCGATCTTCAGCACCTTACGCACCTTGTCCTCGGGCATTTCGAGGCGCTCACCCAACTCTTCCGGTGTCGGCTCACGGCCCATTTCCTGGAGCATCTGCCGTGACACACGATTGAGCTTGTTGATGGTCTCGATCATGTGTACCGGAATACGGATAGTCCGGGCCTGGTCGGCGATAGAGCGCGTGATCGCCTGGCGAATCCACCAGGTCGCATACGTCGAGAACTTGTAGCCACGACGGTACTCGAACTTGTCCACTGCCTTCATCAGACCAATGTTGCCTTCCTGAATCAGATCCAGGAACTGCAGGCCGCGGTTGGTGTATTTCTTGGCGATGGAAATAACCAGTCGCAGGTTGGCCTCGACCATTTCCTTCTTGGCCCGGCGAGCCTTGGCTTCACCAATGGAGAGCTTGCGATTGACTTCCTTGATCTCGCTGACCGGCAGACGAACCATCTCTTCTTCGAAGGAGATCTTGCGCTGGGCACGCTGTACGTCGCCACGCAGATCCTTCATGCGCTCGGCATAACGCTCGTTGGCGGCCATGAAGTCATCGAGCCAATCAAGGCGTGATTCGTTACCGGGGAACGCCTTGATGAAGGTCTTGCGGGGCACCTTGGCCTGCTTGACCAACAACTGCATCACAGATTTTTCCTGCGCCCGCACCTGCTCGACACTGATCCGGACCTGACCAACCAGGCGCTCGAAATGCTTGGGCACCAGTTTGATCGGCGAGAACAATTCGGCAAGACGCGCCAGCTCTTCCTGGGCCTGTGCAGACTTACGACCATTTGCCTCGATTGCCGCATCAGCAAGAGCGCTCTGCTCACGAATCTGCTCGAAACGAGCGCGCGCCTCTTCGGGATCGGGACCACCGCCGCTGTCATCTTCCTCTTCAGCGTCGTCATCCTCATCGCCTTCACTATCGGCGCTGGTGTCTTCCTCGACCTCGGGCACATCAGCCTCGGCGACGCCAGGAATGCCCTCATCAGGGTCTATAAAACCGGAGAACAAATCAGACAAACGGCCCGGAGCCTCTTCATCCTGAGTCGCGTCATAAGCTGCGAGAATGGAATCGACGGCACCTGGCAGATAGGCAAGCGCTGACATCACCTCTCGGGTGCCTTCTTCGATGCGCTTGGCGATCTCGATCTCGCCTTCACGGGTCAGCAGTTCCACTGTTCCCATTTCGCGCATGTACATACGCACCGGGTCCGTGGTACGCCCCACATCACTCTCGACCGCAGCCAGCGCAGCAACAGCTTCTTCTGCGGCGCTTTCATCGGTTGAGTGATCGGACATCATCAGGGTATCTTCATCAGGAGCCTCTTCGACGACGCTGATACCCATGTCATTGATCATGCCGATGATATCTTCGACCTGATCGGGGTCGGCAATATCTTCGGGAAGGTGGTCGTTGACCTCGGCATAGGTCAGGTAACCCTGTTCCTTGCCGCGCGCGATCAACTCCTTCAGACGTGACTGCTGCTGCGCATTTCCAGCCATAGAAACCCTATCTCGACGAAGAAGAATGAAGCACCTGTAGTACGAAGGCGGAGAAAACTCGGTAAGCCGAACAGTATAGCGGATTTTGTCACTATTCTGCCAGCCAGGAGTGTTTGCGCGGTCACTCAGGTGTGTTAGTTTGTCTGGTTACGCCTCTGGCAAGCGCATGACTCTTAAATGGTGATGGTAGGAGAAAAATCAACCCCCTGCCCAGCGTTGCCTTTCCTTTAGTCGCCATTTCACTGCCAGACCTTACCGCCAGAGGCAACATCTGCCAGAGGCAACATCGCTGGCTGAAATCATATTCCATTCTGATTCCTATCCACGCACTTCGTTCAGTAGCGTCACCAGGCGGAGTTTCTCCTCGCTACTGAGGCGTTCGCCGCTACGATCCTTCTCCAGCAACGACTCGAGCTCTTCTTCGGGCGAACGCTGCCGCTGCCGCCGCCGGAAGTACTCGATCAAACCATCCAGCTCAGCGCCACGCGACGCCGGTGGAATCAACAGCTCACGCCGTGCCAGCGTGGCCAGCCGCTCGCCGTCCTGACTGCCGTGAAAGTGCATCAACAACACCTGAGCGCTGGTATAACCACCTGCACGTAACAGGGCGATCACATCACAGCATAGGCGACTATCATCATCGACTGCCTGACACCAGCCGTCATCCTCGGGAAGACGCTCCGCTAGACGCGGCTCGTGCACCAGCAAGTGCAGCACTCGAGTCATCAGGCCAGATGATGCCGCCCGACGCGGTCGACCAGCATTCGAGCTCGATGGACTATCCTCATCAAACCCCGCCTCGCTCATGACCTCCGGAGGCATCAATGGAGGCTCTTCCACCACCGGCGCATGACGCGCCATCAGCGCCTCGAAACGCGACTGCTCGACACCGGTGCGCCGCGATAACTCGCTAAGCATCAACGACTTGAGCATTCCTTCCGGCAGCTTCTCGATCGCCGCCAGTATCTGACTGGCATAGCGCTCCCGGGCCTCCACCTGGGATAGATCACGCCCCTGGGCAGCATGGTCGAAGAGAAACTCCGATAATGGACTGGCACAGGTTACCCGGTCCTCGAAGGCCTCGGCCCCTTCCTTGCGCACCAGAGTATCGGGATCCTCTCCATCGGGCAGAAACAGGAACCGCGCCTGACGACCATCGATCATCTGCGGCAACACCGTTTCGAGCGCGCGAGCCGCCGCCTGACGACCGGCATTATCGCCGTCGAAACAGAACACCACTTCGCCCACCACGCGGAACAGGCGCTGCAGATGATCTTCGGTGGTCGCCGTGCCCAGGGTCGCTACCGCGTTACGGATACCGAACTGCGCCAGTGCCACGACATCCATGTAGCCTTCGACAATCAGCAGGCGTTCGAGTCGATGACTGGCCTGGCGCGCCTCATAGAGCCCGTAGAGTTCACGCCCCTTGTGAAATACCGGGGTTTCCGGCGAGTTCAGATACTTGGGCTTGGCATCACCAAGAACCCGACCACCGAACCCAAGCGTCCGCCCTCGAATATCACGGATCGGGAACACCACACGATCGCGAAAGCGATCATAGGTGCGCCCGCTCTCCTCGTGCTGAACCAGCAGGCCATACTCCACTTGCACGGCTTCGGCGACGCCCTGACCTGTAAGGTGCTGCTTGAGCGCCTCCCACTGGCCCGGCGCATAACCGATACCAAAAGTCTTCTGGACCTCCGGCGATAACCCCCGCCGCTCAAGATACTCGCGTGCCATCTGCGCTTCGGGCATTTTCAGCCGCTCGCGAAAGAAACTGGCAGACATCTCGAGAAGGTTGACCCCTTCCTTGCGCTTGCGCTCACGCGCCTGAGCCCGAGGATCATCCGCGCCTTCACGCGGCACCTCGACGCCGACACGAGAAGCAAGCTGCTCGATCGCCTCGGGGAAGCGCAGCTTGTCATATTCCATCAGGAAACGTAGCGCGTTGCCGTGAGCACCGCAGCCGAAACAGTGATAGAACTGCTTGTCGGCGCTGACCGTGAACGACGGACTTTTTTCCTGATGAAACGGACAGAGTCCAGAATGATTGCGCCCGGACTTCTTCAGTTTGACCCGCTCGCCGACAATCTCGACAACGTCGACACGGGCCAGAAGATCGTCGATAAAACTCTGAGGAATCTGACCGGCCATGCGCTACTCCTCACACGACTGGCAACGGACACGGCCACTGTTACGGCCGAAGCGTCCCGACATGCTTCAGTGGTTGATGGCTGGCGTCATCACCCACATGAAAAAAACAAGCGGCCACCGAATGGCGGCCGCCTGACGTCCTCCTGAATCGACAACGGCAATCACCGTTACCGACTCAAGTACGGATCAATAGAGCCGTTCGAAACGCTTACGCTCACGCTGCAGCTTCTTGGCGTGACGCTTCACAGCAGCAGCAGCCTTGCGCTTACGCTCGGCAGTCGGCTTCTCGTACTGCTCACGACGACGAACTTCGGACAGAACGCCGGCTTTTTCACAGGAACGCTTGAAGCGACGGAGAGCAACGTCAAACGGCTCGTTATCACGTACTTTGACAGAAGGCATTAAGCACTCACCTACCTTAGGTAACTAGAGTTCGGTTAGTACGTACACCTTACAAGGCCAAAACGACCCTCGTTATTTCTACTGTGTATTGCTACACAGCAGCAGAAAACGCGGGGATATCGAACCCTGGATGCACGACCCAGTCTTACAGCGGACGGTATTTTAGACCCACATTGGCCGCCATGCAAATCTTCACCGGCCGGATCAGCGCAAACACCTGCCAACAGCTGCCAAAACAGCGTAAAATATAGCGCCCTGTCGCCTTACCGAGCCTCATTCCATGCGTGTACTTGGCATCGAAACTTCCTGTGACGAAACCGGCGTCGCACTCTATGACACCACACAGGGCCTGCTGGCCGACGCCCTGCATAGCCAGATTGCCATGCATGCAGAATATGGTGGAGTGGTTCCTGAACTTGCATCCCGCGATCACACCCGACGCCTGTTGCCGCTGATCGATAACGTACTCGAACAGGCAAGTGTCGGTCGTGCACAGCTTGATGCCATCGCCTATACCGCAGGACCCGGGTTGGTCGGTGCGTTGATGGTCGGCGCCAGCACTGCTCATGGCATGGCGCGTGCCCTGGGTATCCCGGTGCTCGGCGTCCATCACATGGAAGGCCATCTGCTGGCCCCGATGCTCGAGGACGACGCTCCCGACTTCCCCTTTGTCGCGCTGCTGGTTTCCGGCGGACACACCCAACTGGTGCGTGTCGATGGCATCGGCCGCTACCAGTTGCTTGGCGAGTCAGTAGATGACGCCGCCGGAGAGGCTTTCGACAAGGCCGCCAAGATGCTCGGCCTCGACTATCCCGGTGGCCCGCGAGTGGCCGCACTGGCCGAACATGGCGATCCGGGAAGGTGGCGCTTTCCCCGTCCGATGACCGACCGTCCCGGCCTCGATTTCAGTTTCTCCGGACTCAAGACTCACACCCTGACCACGATTCGCGGGCTGGAAAGCAACGCTCAGCTGGATGACCAGGCGCGTGCGGACGTGGCACGCGCCTTCGAGGAGGCCGTGGCCGACACTCTGGCCATCAAGTGTCGGCGAGCCCTGGAACAAACCGGACTCAAACGCCTGGTGGTGGCCGGTGGTGTCAGCGCCAATGTGCGCCTGCGCGCAAGGCTCGAGGACGCTACCCAGAAACGCGGCGCACGCGTCTATTACCCTCGCGGCCGTTTCTGCACAGACAACGGGGCAATGATTGCCTACGCCGGTGCTCAGCGCTTGCTGGCGGGGGAGCGCGACCAGGTCGGTCTGATGAAAGCGGTACCACGCTGGCCAATGGATCAGTTGTTGGCGCCAGCCGTAAAGCCGTAAGACTCGGCTGCAGGCGGCGAGCTGTCCAGCCTACAGATCTACCCACGTATGCGGTCAATTGATTGCGGCGGCGCCAGCACCTTCCTCTACCAGACCGATACTTCCTGACTCGCGTCAGCCCCGTGGTGCTTACCCGGCAAACACCACGGGGCTGTCTGAAGCGCCAATCCTGCATGATTCGATATACAGATGCTCTGCATCCATATATTTAATTGGATAACAGTTATCACCATCCCCTATCGTTGAGTCACACCCCCGCAAGGTCCAGCCCTTCATCATGCGAGGTCCCATGTGACTGAACGCCTCTTTGTCAATGCCCTCGCTGCCGACGGCAGCAGGATCCACATCTCGGTCAACAACGGCTACATTGTCGATATAAGCTCCACACGGCCCGAACACCTTCCCCCTGATATCATCGACCTCCAGCATCGCTTGGTGATTCCCGGCTTCGTCGACGGCCATATTCACCTCGACAAGAGCTTCGTCGGCGACCGCTGGCAACCTCATCAACCCGCTCATGACCTCAGACAACGCCTGGCTATCGAGAAGCGCCAACTGGCCCAGGCCAGTCCCATTGCCGAACGCGCCAGCGCATTGATTCAACAGGCAGCATCGTTCGGTACCGTCGCCATGCGTAGCCATGTCGATATTGATGCCACGACCGGCCTGAGCCACCTCCATGCAGTCATCGAGGCTCGCGAGAAATGGCGCGATAGCGTCGATATCGAGCTTGTCGCCTTCCCTCAGGCTGGAGTCATCTCCTGCCCAGGGACCGCGGATATTCTCGATGCCGCGATTCAGGAGGGTGTCGAGGTAGTGGGTGGTATCGACCCGACAACGCTGGATGGCGCCGCCGACAGTCAACTCGATGTTGTCTTTGGCATTGCCGAGCGGCGTGGCGTCAAGGTCGATATTCATCTGCATGAGCCTGGCCAGCAGGGCATCCAGCAGCTGTACCGCATCGCGGAACGTACCCGAGCTCTGGGTCTGGCCGGACGAGTGGCCGTCAGTCATGCCTACAGCCTGGGCGATGTATCAGTCGCATGTCTGGAGGGTATTGCACGGGCACTGGCCGATGCCGGGATCGCCATCATGACCAACGCACCAGGCGACCGAGCCTTCCCCCCAGTGCTGACTCTGCGCAATGCCGGGGTCAATGTCTTTGCCGGCAATGACAATATTCGTGACTCATGGTGGCCATATGGCAATGGTGACATGCTGCAACGTGCCATGCTGATCGCCTACCGTTCCGGCTTCAACACCGATGAGGAGCTGAATGCCGCATTCGACATGGTGACGCGGGCCGGAGCTCGGGTCATGGGGCAGGAGGGGTATGGTCTTCAAGTCGGCCATGAAGCGACGTTCCTCGTCCTTGACGCTGCCAATGTCGCTGCTGCGGTGGCAGAGGTCACGCCACAACGGGAGATTGTCCGCAAGGGGCAGTTCAAGACACCAGCGGCATGGGGCTCGGATAACAGACAAGTATCGGTAACAGCATGAACCAACAGGTCTGCAAGGAACTGCGCAATGAGCTGCAGCTCCCGCTGCTCATCCTCGTCATTTTCGTCGCTGTCAATCTCCGGCCGTTTCTGACCTCCCCGGGGCCGATCATAGAGACCATACGTGCCAGCACGGGGCTGACCTACACCGGGACCGCATTGCTGACGTTGATTCCGACCGTGGTCATGGGACTCGGAGCCTTTCTTTCCCCGACCATTCAGGCCTGGGTTGGAACACGACGTGGACTCCTGGGAGCGTTGCTCATCCTGACCGCCGGGTCATTACTGCGGCTCATTGTACCAGGTGGTAACACCTTGCTGCTCACCGCACTGCTGTGTGGCATCGGCGTGGCGTTTATCCAATCCGCGTTTCCAGGGGTCATCAAGGAGCACTTCCCCACTAGAGTCGCCATCATCACCGGCGTCTACTCCGCCACCATCATGATTGGCGGTGCATTCGGCGCCCAGATCACCCCGATGCTGATCAGCCATGGATACGGTTGGCGCGAGGCTCTCGCCTGGCTGGCCCTGCCCGGCGTGATTGCCGTGCTGTTCGCCTATCACACACTCGAAGACCACCCCAGCGAACGACCCGACGCCTCGATTACCCGCAAGCTGATACGCCTCCCCAGAACCTGGCTGCTGATTCTGACATTCGGCCTCGTCAATGCTGGCTACTCATCGACAGTCACCTGGCTCGCCCCCTTCTATCAGCACCTTGGCCTGAACGTAGCCGAAAGCGCCAACCTGGTTTCGGTCATGGCGATATGTCAGGCCTTGTCGGCCGTTGGCATCAGCTATCTAGCCTCCTTCAGCAAGGATCGGCGCTTGTTTTTATGCATTACGGCCGTTCTGCAGATACTGAGTTATCTGGGGCTGATCCTTGCTCCTCTGGCCTCTCCCGTCAGTTGGGCAGCCATCTGCGGCGTGGGCCTGGGAGGCAGTTTCGCCATTTCGCTGGTGACCGCTCTCGACCACCTGCCCTCTCCCCAGCAGGCCGGAGCCCTGACTGCCCTGATGCAGGGAGGCGGTTTCCTGATTGCTGCCCTTGGTCCGCTGGCGGTCGCCACCCTGTTGAACTGGAGTGGCAGCTACCAGCCGGGCTGGATCATGCACCTGTGTCTGGCGCTGATAGCCCTCATCCTGTA
Organism: Halomonas huangheensis; assembly: GCF_001431725.1. Taxonomy (NCBI): domain Bacteria; kingdom Pseudomonadati; phylum Pseudomonadota; class Gammaproteobacteria; order Oceanospirillales; family Halomonadaceae; genus Halomonas; species Halomonas huangheensis. The sequence goes on from NZ_CP013106.1 coordinate 3,621,727, forward strand.
TCTCAAGCTCGACCCAACCCGCTATCATCTAGCGATGAGACTCCGAGGCCGCGAGTAGCAATATGAATCCCCGGCTGTTTGACCTGGACCTTCTCCGAACCATCGTCATGGTTGCCGACAGCGGTAGTTTCACCGCGGCGGCAACACGCCTGCACTCGACCCAATCGACGATCAGTCAGAAGATACGCCGCCTGGAAGAGATCGCGGGGCACCGGCTCCTCGATCGCAGCCATCGCGAAGTGAAACCGACCGACGAGGGGGAAACCGTACTCGGATATGCCCGACGCATGCTGGCCCTGAATGAGGAGTTGCTCGACGTACTGGCGGGAGAAATAGACAGCACAATCAGATTGGGGCTACCCGATGACTTTGTCAGCGGCCCTACCACTCGGGTGCTTTCCTTATTCAGCCGACAGTACCCACAGATAAAGCTGGAAGTCACCAGCGGACTGAGCCGCGACCTATGTCAGAGCTACGATCAGGGCGAACTCGATCTGGTGATCATCAAGCAGCGCAGATACAGCCGCGCGGGTGTGGCATGCAGCTCCGAGACGCTCCGCTGGATAGACGGCCACAATGCGGCATCCTTGTTTCGGGATCCGGTGCCCATCGTGACCTTTCCTCCCAGAGGTCTTTATCGAGAAGAGATGATCAACGCCCTGGAAATGCTCGGTCGCCGTTGGCAAATCAGCTTCACCAGTTCGAGCCTGAGCGGTATACAGGCGGCAGTCGCCGAAGGCATGGGGTTGGGTTTACTCCCTGCACGCGCCGTCACCGACCAACATGTAGTATTGGATAACATCTGCGGCCTGGCCCCCGTCAACAGCATGGAAGTTGTGATACTGCACCGCCCGACGGCAGATGCCAGGATCCGGGAACTGTCCGAGTTGCTGGAGGGAATGTTGGAGTGAATCCAACGTCCGAGGCCGGCAGGCATAAAAAAAATCCGGCCAGAGGCCGGATCAAGGACAGCACCAGCTGTCGAGAGAGCACATGGAGTGGCATGAAGCCGTTCCGTGCAGAGAGCTCGGTTAGCGGGGGTGGTCACACACCCCGTGAATCAGTGATGGAAGCGGTCAGCCGCTTCCTTTGCCAGTAGGCGGATGCCATCCCAGTCACCGGCATCGACCAGTGACGATGGCGTCAACCAGGAGCCGCCTACGCACATGACATTGGGCAGCGCCAGATAATCGGCAGCGTTATTGAGGCTGATACCGCCAGTCGGACAGAAGCGGGCTTCACCGATCGGACCAGCAAAGGCCTTGAGGGCCTTGACGCCACCACTAGCCTCGGCGGGGAAGAACTTGAAGCGGCGGTAACCATACTGCCAGCCGGTCATCAGCTCGGAGATGGTGGCAACGCCAGGCAGCATCGGTACCGGACTTTCAACGCCATAGCGGTACAACGCCTCCGTGGCACCCGGCGTGACAATGAAGTCGGCACCGGCCTGCTCGACCAGCCGATACTGCGCCGGTGTCAGCACCGTACCCGCAGCGATGCTGGCGTGGGGCAGCTCCTTCTTGAGGCGTGCAATGGCTTCGATCGCGCAGTCTGTACGCAACGTTACCTCGAGTACGCTGAGGCCGCCCTCGACCAGTGCACGCCCCATCGGCACCGCATCCTCGATACGGTTGATGGTAATCACCGGGATTACTTCGGCCTTGAGGCAGATACTGTCGAGTTCCGTGGTGCGAGTGGATGGCAGCTGTTTTTCGATGGTCATGAGCTTTGCTCCAGAGAATTCAGGGGGCCCAATAAATGGCCAGCGGGCAACTGAGGAAGGCACGAATGGGTAGCTCGCGGACATCATCGCCGGACATCGCGCGCCCCAGCACCGTGCGTTTGTCGTCACCGGTGATATGCAGTACGTGACGCAGAGCATGATGCAGTCGCTCGGCGCTCAGCGTGATACGCGCCTGAGGCTGGCTGGGCGTACGCACAGCGACAACCGGTGCATCTGTGGCCAGTGCCAGATCCAATTCTCGGCTGTCGGGAAACAGTGAGGCGGTATGGCCATCACCGCCCATGCCCAGAATCACCACACTGGCTGGCCAAGTGAGTTGCAGGAGACGTTCAGTCACCCGCTCGACGCCTTGTTCAGGCGTGGCATGGTCGGTGGTCAGCGGCACGAAACGTGCCTGCTGAGCCTTGCCAACCAACAGATGCTCCCGCACCAGGCGTGCATTGGAGTCATCGGCCTCCTCCGACACCCAGCGCTCGTCGGCCAGAGTGATATCGACACGATCCCAGGCAAGCTCCTGACTGGCCAGCGCCGCGAAGAACGCGATCGGTGTCGAGCCACCGGAGACAACCAGCAGTGCGCGGGCCTGGCTGGCCAGATCTGCACGCAGCGCCTCGGCGACTGCTTCGGCCAGTTGGCGAGCCAGATGCTCGCGCGGCGTGGCAGCGTATTCGCTCATATCAATAATCCTCGTACCAGCTGCGTCCATCCTGGGTGATCATGGCAATCGAGGCCACGGGCCCCCAGGAGCCTGCCGGATAGCGACGCGGCGGCTCATTGCGGTCCTTCCAGGCAGCAATCAAGTCATCACACCACTTCCATGCGTGCTCCACTTCGTCACGGCGTACGAACAGGTACTGCTGACCCTTCATGACCTCAAGCAACAGACGCTCGTAGGCATCCGGGATACGCACCTGCGGGAAGGCACTGTTGAAGTCCAGTTGCAACGGACCACGGCGCAGGCGCATACCCTTGTCGAGCCCGCTGTCCTTGGTCAGCACCTCCAGGCGCATGCCTTCATCCGGCTGTAGGCGAATGATCAGCTTGTTGGCGGCCAACGCACGCTGATCAGGGTCGAAGATGTAATGCGGCTGCTGCCGGAAGTGAATGATGATCTGCGACAGCTTCTCGGGCATGCGCTTGCCGGTGCGTAGATAGAACGGCACCCCGGCCCAGCGCCAGTTGGCGACTTCGGTCTTCATCGCCACAAAGGTTTCAGTGTGGCTGGATACGTTGGCGTCGTCTTCCTCGAGATAGCCAGGTGCGCTCTGACCATCACTGGTACCAGCGGTATACTGGCCACGCACCACATCACGCCCGATCATGTCATCGGTGAACGGTTTGAGTGCCTTGAGGACCTTGACCTTCTCGTCGCGGATCGCATCGGCATCGAGGTTGGCAGGCGGGTCCATGGCGATCAGACATACCAGTTGCAGCAGGTGATTCTGTACCATGTCACGTAACTGACCGGCTTCATCGAAGTATCCCCAGCGTCCTTCAATCCCGACCTTCTCGGCCACAGTGACCTCAACGTGGGAGATATGGTTCTGGTTCCACTGGGTGCCGAACAACGGATTGGCAAAACGCAGAGCAATCAGGTTCTGAACGGTTTCCTTGCCGAGGTAGTGATCGATGCGGTAGACCCGTGACTCGGGGAAGACCTCGCCGATCGCATCGTTGATCACCTTCGATGACTCGAGGTCATAACCGATCGGCTTCTCTACCACTACACGGCTTTCCTCATCGAGGCTGCCACTTTCCTGTAGGTAACGGCAGATATCGCCGTAGAGGCTGGCACCTACCGCCAGATACACCACCAACGGCCGCTCATGATCAGCGGTCTCGCGCCATTCGCGAACACCGGCATAGCCATCGACGGTCTTGAAATCCACGCTCAGAAACGACAGGCGGTTCATGAAGCGCGTCAATGCGACCTCGACCAACTCGTCGGGCTTGACGTACTTCTTCAAAGCCCCTTCGATCTGCGCCTTGAACTCGTCCACAGAGATATCTTGACGCGCCAGACCAAGGATCCGGCAATCTTCATCCAGCAACCCTTCCCGATCGAGATGGAAAAGCGCCGGAAACAGCTTGCGCCGGGACAGATCGCCCAACGCGCCGAAAAGCGCCAGATCAATGTCGGTGCGCTCCGAGCTACCGGATCGGGTGTGTTGTGTCATAACGTCCTCGCATCCTCAAGGGAAGCACCTGGTTGGCAACGTTCCGCCTGACCATGAGTTCCTAAGTTTACAAAAAAATAGTGGAAAACTGACGTTCAAGGCAACCGTTATTTTGTAAACTTACATAAATACCGGCCATTTCGCGCTTATACATTGGCCGTAGTCGCCCGGCATGGCAGGATAGCCAACACCACGTAGTTAAATCACTACATACTGATTACATCATCACCTCATGGATGTCGCCCTCCTCGTTGCGGCGACTCCAGGCCTCGCAAGGGAGCGCCCACGACCATGGCCCGTCACGACCTTATCCAACGCATCCGCGACCGACTTGAAGAGCTCAATCGTTCCGAGCGCAAGGTCGCCGATGTCATCCTCGCCGACCCTTCAGCCGCTACCGGGATGAGCATTGCCAGCCTGGCCCAGGCGGCATCGGTCAGCGAGCCGACCGTCAACCGTTTCTGCCGCAACTTCGATGCCAAGGGTTATCCCGATTTCAAGATCCAACTGGCACAAAGTCTGGCAGGCGGTACGCCCTATGTCAGCCAGGCAGTAGAACCCGACGATAGCGCCGAAGCCTATACCGGCAAGATCTTCGGTGCGACCATTGCTGCCCTGGATCTGGCACGCCGCGAAGTTTCCCCCGCAAGAGTCGAGCGCATGGTCGACTACTTGATCCAGGCCAGACAAATCCACTTCTTCGGTCTCGGGGCTTCGGGCGCAGTCGCCCAGGACGCCCAACACAAGTTCTTCCGCTTCAATCTGCCGGTAACCGCCTATGTCGATGTTCTGATGCAGCGTATGGTGGCATCGGTCTGCCATACTGGTGATGTCGTGGTCATGCTGTCCTATACCGGACGCACTCGCGAGCTGGTGGATATCGCCGCACTCGCCCGTGAGAATGGTGCAGTGGTACTGGGAATCACCGCTCCCGACTCGCCTTTGTCGCGACAATGCACTGAAACCCTCGATATCAGCGCTCCGGAAGATACCGAACACTACATGCCGATGACCTCGCGCATGATCCAGCTGGCACTGATCGATGTACTCGCCACCGGTGTGACTCTGAGGCGCGGTGAGGACTTCCTGCACCACCTCAAGAAGATAAAGGATAGTCTGCGCGATACTCGTTACCCAATCGAGCACTGACTCCTCCATCCTCGAACTGCCGCGCCATGCTACTGGCTGCGGCAGGCCTTGCCAGTCCAACGTTCTGCAACAGGAAAGTCGCCGCTATAATGCTGACCAGCGACATCAATGCCGCCCAACGACTTCATACGGATATCCTCATGCGCCATACCCTGCCTGTTCTGGGCCTGATCCTTGTCACCGGACCTCTCGCTGCTACCTCAGCGCTGGCCGATACCTTCCGTTTTACGGCGATACCGGATGAGGATGAGTCACGCCTCGTCGAACGTTTCTCCAAGGTAGCCGATTATCTCGAAGGCGAGCTGGGTGTCGATGTCGAGTATGTCCCCGTCAAATCCTATGGCGCGGCCGTCACTGCGTTCCGCAACGACCAGGTGCAGCTCGCCTGGTTCGGCGGTCTGTCAGGAGTTCAGGCAAGGCGCCTTGTGCCCGGATCCGAGGCATTGGCGCAAGGTGCCGAGGATGCCGAATTCACCAGCTACTTCATCGCCAATCAGAGCACCGGGCTGGAACCCGGCGAAGAGCTTCCTGATGCGGCAGAGGACATGACCTTCACCTTCGGCGCCAAGACGTCCACGTCCGGCCGTTTAATGCCCGAGCATTATCTGCGCCAGCGCTTCGATGAAGCGCCGGAGGGCACTTTCTCCCGCGTCGGTTTCTCTGGCGATCACTCACGCACCATCGCATTGGTCGAGGCCGGCACCTATGACATCGGCGCGGTGAATTTCAGCGTCTGGGATGCCGCCGTCGAAGAAGGACGTGTTGATACCGACAAGGTCCAGGTCATCTGGACTACGCCCAGCTACCCGGACTACCAATGGACGCTGCGCGGTGATGCTGATGAGCGCTTCGGTGACGGCTTTACCGATCAGGTTCGCCAGGCACTGCTGGAGATGACCGATCCAGATTTGCTGGAGAGCTTCCCACGCTCCGGGTTCATTCCTGCCGACAACAGCATGTACGCTCCGATCGAGGAAGTGGCTGAGAATCTTGGCCTGATCCGCTGATGAAATCCGAGGTGCTGGTCGAGTTTGAACGTGAGTCTCTGGGTCATGGCGATCGAATCGTCCTCAGCGACCTCAGCCTGACGCTGCGTGCCGGCGAGCGAATCGCGCTGCTCGGCGAAAGTGGCGCAGGCAAGTCCACGCTGCTTGGCGTCCTGCGCCAGCGGCTGGGCCGCCAGGCAGCCTGGTGCCCTCAGCACCACGGTCTGGTGGGCCCGCTGTCGGTGTATCTCAATATCTACATGGCGCGTCTCGATCAGCACTCGGCATTGGCCAACCTGTGGAACCTGGCTCGCCCTCTGCCACGTGCCTGGCAAGAGGTTGCCGAGCTGTGCAAACCGCTGGGGCTCGAAGGACTGATGAAGCGTTCGGTATCGCAACTCTCCGGCGGCCAGCGCCAGCGCGTGGCGATTGGCCGCGCGCTCTACCAGCAACGTGACATTTTCCTCGGTGACGAGCCTGTGGCCAGTGTCGACCCCCACCAGGCGCTATCGCTGCTGGAACTTATCGAGCAACGCCACCAGGGTAGCGTGATCGCACTGCATCAACGCGAACTGGCACTGACACACTTCGATCGAGTATGGGGCATCGCCGAGGGCCGCATGGTCATCGACGCTCCCAGCGCCAGCCTGAGCCTCGCTGACCTCGATACGCTCTATCCCAGCGCCACCCCGTCGTTTGCTGACGCGTCTTCCATTGCCGAGCAAGAGCATGCCGGTGACCAGGATGCTCCTGAAGTCGCTCTCCCCTGTCATCGAGGACGCCAGTGAGTCTGCAACACACCGATAGTCATCCTGGATTGTTACAAGGCAAGGGGATCGGTGCACGACTGGCTCGCCATAGTCTGACGCTGCTCGCCATTGCTCTGCTGCTTACGCCCTTCGCCGATCTGCACGTACTCAGTCGGGACCCCTGGGCGGAACTGGGGCGCATTGCTCATGGCATGTTGGTGCCGGATTTCGGCAGTGTCGATGCGCCACTCAAGGCGATCGGCCTGACCGTCGCCGTTGCTCTCTGGGGCACCCTTGCAGGTGTGGTGCTTGGCCTTCCCCTGGCGTTGGTGTTCTCGCGTTCACGTCTGGTCAGAGCCGGCTGCGCCTTCGTCCGCGCCATCCACGAGCTGTTCTGGGCGCTGCTGTTTCTACAGATTTTCGGCCTTTCAGCACTGACCGCGTTGGCAGCATTGGCCATTCCCTATGCCGGCATTTTTGCCAAGGTCTATGCCGAGATCCTTGAGAACACACCTTCTGCCGCTGGTGACGCCCTGCCACAAGGCACCGGCCGCCTGTCACGTTTCGTCTACTGCGAACTACCCCTGGCGTTCAGCCAGTTGGCAGCCTATACCCGCTACCGTTTCGAGTGCGGGCTGCGGGCCAGCGTATTGCTGGGCTTCGTCGGCCTGCCAACACTAGGTTTCCAGCTCGAAAGCGCCTTCCGTGAGGGGCGCTATTTCGAAGCCGGAGCGGTGATGTGGTTGTTCTATATCTTGATCGCCGCGCTGCCCTGGTGGGCGCATCGGCGCCTACTGATTGTACTGGCACTGGGCAGCCTGCTGTTGCTTGGCCCCTGGCCCGATATCAACGGCGCGCTGGTGTGGCGCTTCCTTTCCACCGACATCTGGCCTGCTCCTCTGTTGAATGGAGATCTGCCTGGGCTGGTTGACTGGGCGCGGGATATCCCCGAACTGCTGCCCGCCATAGGCAATACGCTACTGCTCGGGTTATTGGGGACGGCAGGCGCGCTGGTCGTTGCCATGTTGCTGTGGCCGCTGGCATCACGACACTTCGGGAATCGTTTCAGCCGTGCCGCCGGCGCAGGCCTGTTGATCTTCCTGCGCTCAACACCGGAGATGATGCTGGCATTTGTGTTTCTGCTGCTGCTCGGGCCGTCACTATTGCCGGCCTGGCTCGCCCTGGCGTTGCACAACGGTGCACTGATCGCCTTTCTGGTCGCCCAATACTCCAACACTCAGCAGCCGGGTATGCCCGATCTGCCTGCCAGTGGGCGCTTTGCCTATGAGCTATTGCCACGGGTCTATCCCAGTCTACTGGCGCTGCTCTACTATCGGGCCGAGGTGATCCTGAGGGAGAGTGCCATCCTCGGCATGCTGGGTGTCGCCACACTCGGCTATGTCATCGATGACTACTTCCAGACATTGATGTTCGATGTGGCCTTCGTGCTATTGCTGATTACCGCCACTCTCAACGTCCTTGTCGACGCACTGTCACGACGCCTGCGCCCCCGAGAAGCGACACAGGACGATCCGTGCCTGAGATAAAGAGACCGAAAAAGGGAAAGAAAAGAAGGAAGAAGTGCTATGCCCCCGATCCTGTCGACATCATCCCTGGTTCACAGATAAAAATCCGGGGGGTAGCAACCTCTGGTCGCCTGGAATCTACAGCTTACAGTTGGGTTGCTCGTTGCTCCTCGCCAGGACTGCTATTCTATGCGGCTTGCTTACCCCTGATCTCAAGGACGCTCCGTGCCACTTCGTGACCTGCTGCCAGGCCTGTTCGCCATTGCCCTCTGGGCGCTGAACATTATCGTCATCAAGGTTGGTGTCACCGAGATGCCGCCGCTGCTGTTGACGACCCTGCGCTTCACGCTGGTCGCTCTGCTGTTGGTGCCCTTCTATCCGGTATCACGCCACCAACTGCCGTTTCTGCTGTTGCTGTCGTTGACCTTTGGTGCCATGCATTTCGCGCTGATGATCATTGGCCTGGAACAGGCGGAAGCCGGTACCGGCGCTCTGCTGGTGCAGATGGGCACGCCCTTTGCCACTCTGCTGGCGGTGATCTTTCTCCGCGAACGTATGGGGCTCAAGCGCCTGGTGGGCCTGCTGTTGTCCTTCTCGGGAATCATCGTGCTCGCGGGGGGACCATCATTGCCGGCTCCTCTCCCTACCACCTTATTGTTGACCAGTGCGCTGGGCTGGGCCATCTCGCAACTGCTGATCAAGCGCGGACCCAATATCGCCCCCATGGCATTGGCTGGTTGGGTGGCATTGTTTACCGTGCCTCAGGTGGCACTGGGCTCCTGGTGGTTCGAGGACCACCAGTGGCAGATCATTCAGCAAGCAGGGGTGAAGGGCTGGGGTGCAGTGGTCTACACCGCAGTGATGTCATCGATTGTCGCCTACGGACTGTGGTTCAGTCTGTTGCGCCGTCACGATGTCAATCGTGTCGTTCCCATGACACTACTGGTACCAGTGCTGGCGGTGATACTCGGCATCCTGCTGCTCGGCGACAGCACCGATATCTACAAACTCGGCGGCGGTGGTCTGGTCGTCGCAGGCGTCGGCTTGATCGTGATTCGCTGGCGCCGCCGACGCCTAGTGTGAACGCAGCTCGTAGCTTACCCACACTGCCCATTACTACCCGGCCAGCTGACACAGTCCCCCACCCGAACACCGAGCTTCTCCAGCGTGCCGGCGTTGACCTCCAGCGCTGCATGATAGGCCTGCGCAGGTTGAGTCGCCGGGCAACTGGACGCCTCAACCTTACAGGGTTGCATCTGCTGGATATCGACAATACGCCCATCTGCACCGATAAAGGCGATGTCCAGCGGGATCAAGGTGCGATACATCCAGAATCCGTTTTCCACTCCCAGCGGCGCGTCGTACAGAAACAGCATGCCATGATCCGCCGGCATTGATTCGCGTTCCATCAAGCCGAAGTTACGCTCCTGGGGATCATCCGCGATCTCGACATCGAAGCGGGTTGGACCCTGTTCGCCGTGAATCACCAGGGGAGCGGTCTGACTCGGCGATGCCGAGGCTGAGGCCGTACGCCACACTGTCGCCAACGGCGTAATCACCAATGGTGACAGGGCTAGCGGTGACAGGGCCAGCGGTGACAGGCAAAGTGTCTTGAGCAGTCGTCGACGACTCATTGTCATGATCAAATCTCCTGGTGGGGAATCGCGTCCTGCGACGCCGTTCCCATGATATGAATACCCGCCGCAAGCAGCGATACTTCCACTTGCTGATGACGCTCCAGCCCACCACGCCGCACGACATGCGTGGCGATATCGAAGCGCATGGTCTGACTCTCGTGCGCAAAGGCCAGCGTCATGCTGCTCATGCCGCCCAACACCACCAACTGCTCGATACGCGCGTGAACACGGTTCTCGTAGTGCCCCCGGGATGATTGCTCGGAGCGCTGCAATACAATATCCGACTCCGGAAGATACCAGCTCAGTCGATCACCCTCGGCGTAGTCCGCCAGCCCCTCGGCAACCTCCAGTTGCCACTCGCCCCACGCCAGGCGCCGCCCCTCCGGGGTATCCACCACATGGCCGCTGAACACATTGGGACGATCGATCAGTCGGGCTACCTCGGCACTGGCTGGGCGCCGGAAGATCTCGCCTGGTGCTCCCTGCTGCAATGAGCGTCCGCCATGCAACACACAGATGCGATCGGCAAGTGCACTGGCCTCATTGAGGTCATGGGTGACCATGATAATGGGAATGTTGAGACGCTCACGCAACAGAGCCAGTTCGCACTGCAGACGACGGCGCGTCACCTGGTCCACCGCGGAGAATGGCTCGTCGAGCAGCAATGCCTGGGGTTCACGGGCCAGGGCTCGTGCCAGCGCCACGCGCTGACGCTGGCCTCCGGAAAGCTGATGCGGATAACGTCGCTCGAAGCCCTCGAGGTGCACCAGCGTCAGCCAGTCTTCAGCACGCTGGTGACGCTGATCGCGCGGCAGGTGGCCCAGTGCCGTGGCGATATTGTCGCGTGCGTTGAGATGCGGAAACAGCGCATAGTCCTGAAAGACCATGCCGACACGCCTCCGCTGTGGCGACCAGCAGTGACTGCCTGCCGCATACCACAGCTCATCCCCACAGCGGATCGAGCCTGCCTCAGGCCGATAGAGTCCGGCGATGCTACGCAGCAGGGTGGTCTTGCCACTGCCGGAGGGGCCAACCAGTGCCAGCAATTCTCCGGGCCCACAGCTGAAGGTCGCGGCCAGCGGAATCGGTGCCGACTGCGTCAGGCTCACCTGTAGCGTATTGGTTGCCATCAGACGTGCCTCTTCCAGCGTTGTCGTGCCGCCAGACCATAGACCACACCAATAGTCAGGAAAGACACCAGCAGCAGCATCGCCGACATGATGCCCGCGCCACTTTCATCGAAGGCCTGCATGCGATCGTAGATGGAAATTGCCAGGGTTCGGGTCTCACCGTCGATGGAGCCGCCCACCATCAGGATGACGCCGAACTCGCCAAGAGTGTGGGCAAAAGTCAGCGCCAGCGCAGAGATGATGCCAGGAAGAGCCAGGGGCAGCTCGATGCGCCATAGCGTCTGCCAGTGCGAGAGTCCGGAACACCAGGCGGCCTCGCGCAAATGAGCCGGGACCGCCTCGAAAGCGCGCTGTACTGGCTGAACCGCGAACGGCAGATTGACCACCAGAGATGCCAGCAGGATACCGCTGAAGCTGAAGTTGAGACTGCTGCCGAACAGCTGCTGCCATGCTGCGCCCAGTGGCGCATCACTACTGAAGCCCTGCATCAGATAGAAGCCCAGTACCGTCGGCGGCATAACCAGCGGTAAAGCCACCAGTGCTTCAGGAAGCACCTTCCAGCGCCCCTTCGCCTGGGCCAGGCGACGCCCCAACAGGACACCCAGCGGCACCAGCAACACACTGGTCAGCAGGGCCAACTTGAGGGAAACAAACAGCGCCGCTCCATCCATGGCAGGGCGCCTACGGGGTATCGGGTATCGAGAAACCGAAGCGGTTCAGAATCTCTCCCGCCTCAGGTGACTGCATGAAGTCGAAGAAAGACCTCGCCCCCTCTCCGGCATCCTTGACCAGTACCATCCTCTGCACCAGCGGCGCATGCCACTGTTCGGGAATCAGACGCCAGGCGGCACGCTCCTCGAGTTCGGGCGCGGTTACCAGCGAATAGGCCGAGAAGCCGCCAATCGCCTCCGCTGACAGGGAAAACTGCGCTGCCTGAGCAACATTCTCACCCACGATGCGCAGGTCCTGACTGTCCTGCCACAGCCCTTCCCGCTCAAGTACCTCACGGGCCGCCATGCCATAGGGAGCATGCTCGGGGTTGGCCAACGCAAAGCGTTGACGCGTGCCACTCTTCTGTGCCTGAGCGATGGCCTGACGCACCGCCTGTAGCGGGTCGCCCTCATCGGGCAACGGGTGCTCTTTTGATTGCAGCCACACCAACCGACCCAACGCATAGGTCAGGCCTTCGCCATCACTCAGCCCCTGCTGCTCCAGAGTACGCGCGCGGGCTTCATCGGCGGACAGGAAAATCTCGAAGGGGGCGCCCTGCTGAATCTGGCGCAGCAAGTTGCCGGAGGCGCCGAAGGTCACCCGAACGTCATCGTCGTGCTCAGCTTCGAAGCGCTCGACCAGCTCGGGCATGGCAAACTGCAGCGACGAAGCCGCGGCGACGGTAATGGTCTCGGCATGCGCCGCTACGCTTGCAGACAAGGTCATCGCCAGCAACAACGGAGCCTGGAACAACGGAGCCTGGAACAGCTTTCGCATCATGGTTGACACGCCTTGGTGAAATCGGATGTCAGGCCCGGCTGCCGGACAGAATCGCCTTGAGATCGATGCTGCTCTCACGTGGCCCCAGATCCAGCAGCCCCTGCAGGCTGGACAGATGGTTTTCGATATCGGCACGTGCTGCATCACCATCGCCGCTACGCAGATGCTTGATCAAGGTAGGATGATCGCCTTCGAGATAACAACTGCCCAGTCCCTGACGCTTGTAGAGAGCAATGACGATCGAAGTGCGCAGTATCAGATCGGTCAGCATCGCGCCGAGAACACGGTTGGGCGAGTGTTCGGCCAGCAGATGATGGAAGGCCAGCGAGTGCTCGATACGCGTCGGTTCGTCACTGGCGAGAAAGGCCTCGCGCTCACGCTCGGCACGATCCTCCAGTTGCACCAGCACCCGATCTTCCAGGCGCCCGGCGGTCAGCGCCGCCACCTCGCCCTCGACCAGGTTGCGTGCAGCAAAGGTTTCCCGCGTCTCGTCCACATCCGGAGCCCGTACCCGCGCTACCTGGTTGGGGCGCTGATCGACCACATGCTCCGAGGCCAGGCGTGTCAGCGCCTTGCGCACCACCGAACGGCTCACGCCAAACACCTCGCCGAGCGTCACTTCCGGCAGCCGCGAGCCCGGCGGCAAGCGCTGCATCAACACGGCTCGCCTGACCTGGCGGACGATATCGCCATCACTGACACGTCCTCCGGCGCCAATTTCTGCCATCACTTCCTGCTGCCAGGTGCTGCTCATTGTCTACTCGCCTTTATTCACTTGGCCAATCAATGACCTTCGCACGTTTTCGTCAATTGCACCACAGAATCCAATTAACGTGTATACAACTGTCGAGGGGCGTGCAGTGAATCATGATCCATGACAACAGTCAGCGGCGAGAAAATGGCGACGGATACCCCTTTATCAGTAGCTCAGGCAACGCACCGCCTGCTCGACACCTCGCAGTTCAGCCAATCCCTTGAGGCGGCCGTAGAGCGGATAACCGGGCACCGTGTTGCGCTGCTGGTCGTCGAGAATATGATGGCCGTGATCGGGCCTCAGCGGTAAACGCGCGCCGCCTTCCTGCTCACGCCTGCGCTCCTCGGCGACCAGTGCCTGAATCACAGCGACCATATCCACGTCACCTGCAAGGTGCGCCGCTTCATGGAAAGAGCGCGGATCAGGTTGCTCGCGCTGCGTGGCTCGCAGGTGCACGAAGTGGATATACGGCCCGAAGTTCTGCGCCATCGCCACCAGGTCGTTATCGGCGTTGACACCGTAGGACCCCGTACACAGCGTGAGTCCATTGGCCGTCGATGGCACGGCGTCGAGAATCCAGCGCGCATCCTGCTCTCCAGACACGACTCTGGGCAAGCCAAGCAATGGACGCGGCGGGTCATCAGGGTGAATCGCCATGCGTACCCCGACCTCCTCGGCTACCGGGATTACCGCACGCAGGAAATAGCCCAGATTGTCACGCAGTCGCTCGGCATCGATCTCGGCATATTCCGCGATGACCTCGCGGAAACGCGCCAGGGTGTAATGCTCTTCGGCGCCAGGCAGTCCGGCGATGATAGTGTTCACCAACCGCTCGCGTCCGGCCTGATCCAAAGCATCAAGCCAGCCTCGCGCCTCATGCTTCTCGGCCTCGGAGTACTCCTGTTCAGCACCGGTTCTCGCCAGCAGGTAGAGATCAAAAGCGGCGAAAGCCGTTTGATCGAAGCGCAGCGCGGTCCCGCCATCAGGCAGAGGCCATGCAAGGTCGGTGCGTGTCCAATCGAGCACCGGCATGAAGTTGTAGCAGACGACATCGATACCACAGAGCGCAAGGTTGCGCAGCGTCTGCTGATAGTTGCCAATCCAGACATCACGAGCGGCGCGCGCCTGCTTGATGTCCTCATGCACCGGTACGCTTTCCACCACTGACCAACGCAACCCTGCCGCTTCGATCATCCGCTGGCGAGCCTGAATGGCCTCCAGCGGCCAGACGTCCCCATTGGGAATATCGTGGAGTGCAGTAACGATCCCGGTGGCACCGGTCTGCCGAATTTCTGCCAGTGAAATGGGGTCATCAGGGCCGAACCATCGCCAGGTGTGTTCCATGAGTCCATCCTGTGTCAGATTGCAGGTATTGAAGATAGCGAAAAGTGAAAGCGTGGCTACAGGACCGGTTGCAGGAAACGTACGAGTGTCGCGGAGACGCCCGCTTTCTGCAGCGAGCACCAGGCATCTACCACCGTCTTGACGAAATGCGGGTACCCGGCCAGTTCGCTCGGGAATACGTCTTCCTGCGCAAGGAAGGCCATCACCAATGACTCGGGATCGCGGTGCGCGGCATGCAACGCGGCCAGGCGCTCGGCAATCGGGTCATCCACGCCATGGGCATTGCCATGCAGATCACTGCCGGCGGTATAGCGCATCCATCCGGCGACCCCCAGCGCGGTACATGTTGCGTCCCTACCCGCCTGTAGATTGATCAGCGCACCCTGCAACCAGCGTTGTGGCAGCTTCTGAGAGCCGTCCATGGCGATCTGATGCAGACGGTGACGAAGACTGTCATTGGCGAAGCGCACCACCAGGCTATCGGCATAGGCTGTCGCGTCGGCCCCCGCTGGCAAGGTCAAGGTGGCAGCGGCTTCAGTGTGCATGTAGCGCTGCAACAGGGCGGTGAACGCTTGCTGTTGCATGGCATCGCTGACGGTGTGAATACCGGCCAACGAGCCCAGATAGGCCAGTAGCGAATGACTGCCATTCAGCATGCGCAGCTTCATGGTCTCGAAGGGTGCCACATCGGCAACCATCTGCACGCCGTCATGCTCCCAGTCGGGCCGCCCCTGGGGGAAGTGGTCCTCGACCACCCACTGGCTGAATGCCTCACACACCACTGCGCCAGGATCGTCGACGCCCAGCTCGGCGAGACGCTGGAAATCCGCCGCGGTCATGGCCGGGACAATACGATCGACCATGCTGCATGGAAAAGCGACGTGCTGGGCGATCCACTCGGCCAGTTGCGCATCCCGGTGACCGGCCAGTTCGACCACCGCCTGCCGCGTGCGCTTGCCGTTGTCCGGCATATTGTCGCAACACAGCACCGTGAACGGCGCGATGCCCGCCTCCCGACGCCGAGACAGCGCCTCCACCAGCATCCCCGGTGCAGTCTGCGGGCGTTGAGGATGTTGAATGTCATGAGCAATGGCTGCTGCATCAACCAACAACGCACCACTGCCAAGGCTGGATTTGAGCTCGAAGTGGAGCTGTAGAGAGAAGTTGGGTTTTAAATAGTAGCCCTTCTCGGTCACCGTCAGAGTGACGATACGCACACCGGGATCACTCATGCGCTCGAGCAATGCCTCGAGGTCCGGGCCATCGGGCCCGGCGTACAACGCCTCGCGGATCGCCGTTACCTCTCTCAGCGTGACATCGCGACTGTCACGGTACTCGGCCACGTGGTAGCGCATACCACCATCACGCAGTTGGCTGACCAGTTGCTGATTGGAGCGGATATTGGCACTGCATATGCCCCAGCTTCCGCCCTCGTGGCGAGACAGGTTGCGCTCGACATAGACGGCCTGATGAGCGCGATGAAAGGCGCCGAGCCCGAGATGCACAATACCGATATCGGCACCGGAATGGCAGCTGGCGATGTGTTCAACGTTCACTGGTTCCGTACACAACATGCTGATCACTCTCCCATCAACAGATTGGGTAGCCATAGCGAGATTGCCGGGACGAATGACACCAGCATCAGTACCACCAGGTTACAGATCAGGAAGGGAATAATGGCCCGCGCTACCTGCAGCATCGGTAGTTTACCGATACTCGAGACCACAAACAGGCACACCCCTACAGGTGGAGTGGTCAGGCCGATCATCAGATTAAGTACCGCCATCACGCCAAAGTGGATCGGGTCCATACCGATACCGGTCGCCACTCCCAGCAGTGCAGGGAACAGGATAATCAGGGCGGCGATGGTCTCCATGAAGGCGCCGACGAACAGCAGGATCAGATTGAGGATCAGGATCACCACAATCGGGTTGTCGCTGAAGCCCAGAATGGCATCCGCCAGCAACTGGGGAATCTGTTGACTGGTCAATATCCAGCCGAACAGGTTGGCCAGCCCCACCAACAGCATCAAGGATGCCGAGGTCAGGACGGTATCGGAGAGGATGCCGCGCAGATTGCTCCAGTTGATGCCCTTATAGACGAAGGTGCCAATCAGCAGCGCGTAGAGGCTGGCGACAATCGATGCCTCGGTGGGAGTAAACAGGCCACCGATGATGCCGTAGAGAATAATGAACGTCATCAGCAGCGCCCAGAAGGCACTACGCCCTTCCGTCAGCAGCTCCTTGAACGTGGCGCGTTTTTCTCTGGGGTAACCACGCCGCATGGCCAGCCAATAAACGGTGATCATCATCGCCACGCCCAGCAACAGGCCCGGTATTGCTCCGGCGAGGAACATGCGTCCCACGGAGATCCCCGACAGAGAACCGACAATGATCATCGGCACACTGGGCGGAATTATCGGTCCAATGGTTGAGGATGCCGCTGTCACCGCTGCAGCAAACGGCTTGTCATAACCTGAGCGAGCCATGCCGGGAATCATCACCGAACCAATGCTCGCCGCGTCCGCCACGGCGGTACCGGAAATACCGCTGAAAATCATCGAACCGCCGACATTGGCCAATCCGAGGCCACCACGAATATGGCCGACCAAAGCATTGGAGAAGCGCACGATATGCTGGGTGATATTCCCCACATTCATCAGATTGCCGGCCATGACGAAACCGGGAATGCACAGCAACACAAAGACATCGATTCCCGAGAACATGCGCTGGGGAATGATGGTCAGGGAAATATCGCTCAACAGCAGGTAGGCCAGTGAGGCGATCCCCAGACAAAAGGCAATCGGCAGGCCGATCAACAGCAGCACCAGAAAGGTGATGAAGAGTACCGCGATTTCCATTACCGCACCTCATTGGCTGTCTGTTCGCCGCGCACCAGAGCAATGATGCCTTCCAGCGTACAGATGACGCTGTAGAACAGCAGAGAGCCGAAAAGCACAACCGAAGACAGGAAGATATAGATCATCGGCACACGCATGGAGGGCGAGGTCTGGAAGGCACCGATCTGGGCGAACTTCCATGCCTCGGGCAGCACGATCAACGCGAATCCACCGGTCAACAGCGAGATCAGGGTGAGATAGGCAGCACGACCGCGAAACCCCAGCGCGCCATGAAACAGTTCAACATTGACGTTGCGGTGACGATGCAGGACCACACCGGCTCCCAGTGAAACCATGTAGATGAACAGATAGCGAGTCAGCTCTTCCGTCCAGGCCACAGTAAACGGCAGCAACAGCCGCGATACCACCTGCAGCAGAACCGTCAGCGATAGACCCACCAGCGCGATGACGGCGAGGGTCAACAACGTCCTGTCCAGCACATCGGCCAGCCGGCCGAGCGGTCCCTTGAGCCTAGGGATGGTGTTCAGTACCTCCAGCGACTCCGGTATCTCCTGAGCGAGATCCGACATGGGCTTCTCCATACGTGAAGGTCGACGGAAACCGAGGCGGTGGCCGCCCCGGCAAATGATCCGAAGTATGAGACTTACAGTGCCTGGATGGCCTCGTAGAGTTCGACCTGCTCTTCACTGAGGGACTCGAGCACTGCCGGACGCGCCTTCTCGGCAAAGGCCTGCTGATCGACCTCGACAAACTCCATTCCCTTGTCGGTCAGCGCCTGCTGGAGGCGCTGCTGATCTTCGCCAAACAGCTGCTGTTCGTAGGCCTGCATTTCCAAAGCGGCATCACGTACCACCTGCTGCAGGTCCTCAGGCATGGACTGTAGCTTGCTCTGGCCGATCACCACGTAGATCCAGCTGCGCACGTGGTCGGTCATGTTCACGTACTGCTGTACCTCGTTGAAACTGGCACTCTCGATCAGGCTGAGCGGGTTTTCCTGAGCCTCGATGGTGTTCTGCTGCAAAGAAGTGAACACCTCGGAGAACGCCATCGGTGTGGGTCGGGCATCAAGGGCTTCCCAGCTATCGACAAACAGCGGCACGTTGGGCACGCGCAGACGCAGACCATCGAGATCATCCGGAGTAGTGATCGGACGGTTGGAGGTCAGCTCACGCGGGCCACGCTCGAACCAGGCCAGCGGTACCAGGCCGGTACGCTCGGTGATCTGCGCTTCGATCTGTTTGCCGATATCGCTTTCGACGGTCTGACGCAGATGCTCCTCGTCGCGGAACAGGTAGGGCACTGCCATCATCGCGGCCGCCGGCGCCCAGTTCTGCAGGCTCTCTCCGGTGATGGTCATGTCCGCGGTACCCAGTTGGATGCTGTTGATGACATCCATCTCGCTACCCAGTTGCTCATTCGGATAGACCTGAACCTCGATACGCCCATCGGAATTGGCTTCGACCAATTCCTTGAACTTGAGCGCAGCCTTGTTCCAGATGTTCTGTTCATTGGCGAGGTGGCCGAACTTGAGAGTGAAATCAGCCGCCAGCAATGACTGGCTACCGAGAATTGCAGCACCCAGCAGGGCACCTGTTACCAGCCGCTTGAAGGTTGTTGTTGACATGGCGTGGGCTCCTTTCTCTTTTCTGGTCTGTGACAATTGCCGGGTCTGGCAATTGTGTGGCCTTGCGGTGGACCGAGCGCCTCAAGAGGCGATGTCGACGAGGACCTTGCGGGCCTTTTCGGGGGTGGTGTCGAGCATATGGATCGCCCCGGGCATATCGCGCAGTGCCACGCGATGACTGATCAGTGCTCGGGGATCAAGGCGGCCCGCATCGATATGCGCGAGCACCTCGGGAAACTTGCGATTGTTGAGGCGTGAGCCAATCAGCGTCAGCTCCTTCTTGATCACCTCGAGTTGAATCAGATCGCTGGGCGCCGGACTGAAGCCCAGCAGACCGATGCGTCCCGCCGGACAGGCGATGCGCAGCATGGTCGGCAGCATCGCCGGGATGCAGGCCGCATCGGCAATCAAGGGCACGCCCTCGCCCGCCGTCAGTTGCTGTACGGTCTGCTCCAGGTCCTGCTCAGCGCCATGAATGACATGGCGGGCGCCCAGTTCGAGAGCCGTATCCAGCCGCTCCGCAAGAATATCGGTGACGATGATCTCCTCGATGCCCATGGCCTGTGCCATCTGCACGATGGTCAGGCCAATCACGCCGGCACCGATGACCAGTAGACGATCTCCCGGCAGCGGCTCCATGTGCGAGAGCACATTGGCGGCAATCGAGTAGGGCTCGACCAACGCCGCCGCATCCAGCTCCAGTGAATCGGGAATCGGGTAGGCATTGGCCGCTGGTACATTGACCTGCTCGGCAAAACCACCGTGACGATGAACACCGATGACCTGCATCGCACTGCAGACATTGGGTCGCCCGATGCGACACGGATAGCACTCACCGCAGCTGACCACCGGGTCGATGCAGACACGTTCGCCGACACGCCCGGCATCAACGCCCTCGCCTACCGCACGGATGACTCCGGCGAACTCGTGGCCGGTGATACGCGGAAAGCGTACGAAAGCATTGTCACCATGGATGATGTGCATGTCCGAGCCACAGATGCCGGCATAGGCCACACCCACCAGCACCTCCCCCGCTTCCAGCTGCGGAGCCGGTTGCTCGCTGACGTCATAATCGTGCGGGGCCTTGACCTGAAACGCTTGCATGAAACCGCTCCTCGAGCTTGAAAACTCACACCGGAAAAAGTCACACCAGGAAAAAAATCACACCGACGATGGCTACCAATGCCAGAGCGTGCCGTCCTCGAGACGGTTGACCGGCAGGCTCGCCCGCTTCCAGGGGTATTGCGCCGCCAGCGATTCATCGATATCGACGCCATGTCCCGGTGCTTCACCGACGATGAAGTGACCGTCCTCGAAGCGAAAATCGTGGGAGAAGACCTGCAGCGTCAGATCGTCATGCGGCATGTATTCCTGAATGCCGAAATTGGGCACCCAGCTATCGAAATGAATCGCCGCGCCGAGACACACCGGGGACAGATCGGTGGGGCCATGGAAGCCGGTGCGGATGTGATAGAGCGCAGCGAAGTCGGCGACCCGACGCATATGAGTGATGCCGCCACCGTGGCTCAGCGGCGTGCGGATGTAATCGATCCACTGGTTCTGGATCATCTCGCGGTAATCGTGAATCGAGTTGAAGACCTCACCGATCGCCAGCGGTGTGGTGGTGTGTTCGCGAATCAGGCGCAGGCTCTCCTGGTTCTCGGCGGGCACACAGTCTTCCAGCCAGAACAGGTGATAGGGTTCCACCGCCTTGCCCAGCCGCGCCGCCTCGATCGGCGTCAGGCGGTGGTGCACGTCATGCAGCAGATGCAGGTCATGACCGAACTGCTCACGCACCGCGGCGAACAGCTGCGGCACGTGGTTGAGGTATTTCTCGGTGCTCCACACATGCTCGGCAGGCAGCTCGGAATCCGCCGGCTCGTAGCGCTCGCCCTCACGTTTGGCAACGCCGTAGATGGTCGGTATTCCGGGGATCCCAGCCTGCACACGCACCGCCCGATAGCCCTGGGCCACATGACGTTCGACTTCCTGCAGACAGCCATCGATGTCCTTGCCGGTGCAGTGGGCATAGGTCATGACACGCTCGCGACTGCGGCCGCCCAGCAACTGGTAGAGCGGCATGTTTGCGACCTTGGCCTTGATGTCCCAAAGAGCCACATCGACAGCACCGATGGCCGCCATGGTCACCGGCCCACGGCGCCAGTAGGCACCGCGATAGAGATACTGCCAGATGTCTTCGATACAGCTGGCATCCCTGCCGATCAGCGCCGGAAGCACATGTTCCTCGAGGTAGGCCACCACGGCCATCTCTCGGCCATTGAGCGTGGCATCGCCGATGCCGTACACCCCGTCCTCGGTAACGATCTTGAGGGTGACGAAATTGCGCCCGGGCGCACAGACGATGGTGTAGGCCTGCTCGATCTTCATCGGCTTGCTTCCTCGATAAGTGATTGGGTCTGTTGATCATCGAACATGTCGGGAAAGCGCTGCACCAGGTCAGGCAGCGAGATCAGCACCTCACGCAGGTGGATCTGCATGGCCTGTTCGGCGGCCTCGACATCACGCGCCTCGATGGCAGCAAGGATCTGTACATGCTGCTCGATCAGCTTGCCGATCGGCGTGCTGTCGGGGACGCTGAGATAGCGCACCCGGTCGAAATGCGCCCGGACCTCCTCGACCACCTTCCATGCCGCCTGCTGGTGAACGCCGAGAATCAGTGCACGGTGGAAGAGTTCGTCGAGATGATAGAAACGGTCGTGATCACGCGGATCGGTACAACGCCTCTGGCGTTCGACCAGATCCTGCAACTCCGACAGTGCCTCTGGTGCCAGCCCTCGGCTCGCCGCCAACCGCACCACAGCGACTTCAATGGCTTCACGAACGAAGCGGGCCTCAAGCACCGCCTGCTGCGAGATCTTGACCACGAAAGTGCCTCGCTGCGGCCGCACCTCGACCAACCCTGCTTCCGAAAGGCGAATAAAAGCTTCGCGGACGGGCTGCCGGCTCACCGAGAAAGTGTCGGCCAGTTCCTTTTCCGACAGCCCCTGCCCCGGCACCAGCACCATCCTGATGATCGACTCGCGCAGTACCTGATACAGCCGCTGGCGCACCGGGTCGCTGATCCTTGTCTCCTGCCATAGCGATTGCAGCGTTGTCTTCATGCGCTCCACCTTGACTGAGCCCGTTGCGGTTCGAGGCGCGTCGACCCCGTTCTGATATGACTAGTATGGTAGTATGGTAAGAAAACACAAAGCCTCTTTTTCTTAGACTTTGGTTCTACGAAAACCCGGTTCTACAAAAACCCGGTTCTACAACAATCTGGTGTTACAACAGTCGCCTGGAGACCACCGTGAAACGTCGCTCGTATACCGGAACCGATTACCGCAAGGCCCTCAACATCCAGGACCTGGAGCGCATCGCACAGCGTCGTCTGCCCAATATGGTCTTCGAATATCTTCAAGGGGGCGCCGATGATGAACGCACCCTGCAGCGCAACAGGAGCATCTTCCATGACTACCTGTTCGAGCCTCGCACCCTGACTCGAGTAGGCCCCCGCGACCTGAGCACCACACTGCTGGGCCAGCAGTATTCCCTGCCACTGGCCATCGGCCCCACCGGCTACAACGGCATGCTGACCCGTGATGGCGACCTCAAGCTGGCCCGTGCGGCACGCGACGCCGGCATTCCCTTTGTGTTGAGCAATGTCGCCACCACATCGCTGGAGGAGATCGCCGCGGTGGAGGGACTCAGTGCCTGGATGCAGATCTACTTCTATCGCGACCGGGATTACGTCAGAAAACTGGTCGAGCGCTGCCGCACAGCAGGCTACGAGACCATCGTGGTCACCACCGACAGCGCCATCTATGGCAATCGCGAATGGGACCTGCGCAACTTCCGCAAGCCCATGCAGCCGACCCTGCTCAATCTGCTGCACATGCTGACGCGCCCACGCTGGATCACCGATGTACTGATTCCCGACGGCATGCCGACCTTCAAGAACCTCGGTGACCTGCTGCCTCCGGGCAAGCAGAGCGTCCAGGGCGCCTCGGCAGTCATCGGCCAGCAGCTCGACCCCACCCTCAACTGGGACGATATTGCCTGGCTACGCGACCTCTGGCCGAAGCGACTGGTGATCAAGGGAATCCTGTCCGCCGCCGAAGCACAGCGCGCAGCAGAGTTGGGAGTCGATGCGGTGGTGTTGTCCAATCATGGCGGCCGCCAGCTCGATCAGGCCTGCTCGCCCCTCGAGATACTGCCGGAAGCCCGGCGAAGCGTCGGGGATCGTTGCCAACTGTTCATCGACAGCGGCTTCCGACGGGGCACGGATATCGTCAAGGCACTGGCCCTGGGAGCCGATGCGGTATGGCTGGGGCGCACAACCCTGTATGGACTGGCCGCAGGAGGCCAGCCCGGGGTTGCCCATGCACTGGGCATTCTGCAACGGGAAATCGACCGCACCATCGGTCTGCTGGGCGTCGAGCGCATCGCCGACCTCGACGCCAGCAAGCTGAGGCCCGCAGGACGCAGTTCATAGCCTCCGGCCCGGCACTCTCATCGACAAGGGAAACTCATCAACAGCAAAGCCCATCAACAGCAAACGAAAGCAGGCCACCTCGGGAGAGATGGCCTGCTTGTCGGCTTGTGGATCAGCGCTTGTCGCTATCGAGCCTTGCTCAATTCACAGCATCACTTGCTGACATGACGCTCGTTGACATCGATGATCTTCAGGGTGTTGGTACCGCCATGGGCATTCATGTGATCACCACGGGTCAGGATCACGAAGTCACCGACGCTCGCGACACCATGGGCGACGACGCGCTCGAGTGCACGATCATTGAGTTCCTCGGCGCTCATGCCACTGGTATCGAAGGGTAGCGAAATCACGCCGCGATACAGCGCCATGCGCCGCTGAGCCACCGGGTTGTGCGCCAGGCCAATGATCGGCAGGCCAGAGCGAATGCGCGAGGCAATCAGCGGCGTGTAACCGGTCGAGGTCATGCAGGCGATGGCCGCCATGCCGGACAGGTGGTTGGCGGCATACATGGCCGACAGGGCGATGGTCTCGTCGATGCGCTCGAAACCCTCGTGAATACGGTGGCCGGATTCCTGAGCGATACGCTCACGCTCCGCTCCCAGACAGACACGGTTCATGGCTTCGACGGTTTCCACCGGGAAATCACCAGCAGCGGTTTCTGCCGACAACATGACCGCATCGGTGGCATCCAGCACCGCATTGGCCACGTCGAACACCTCGGCACGGGTCGGCAGCGGCGATTCGATCATCGACTCCATCATCTGAGTCGCGGTGATCACCGCACGATTATGGCTACGCGCATGCTTGATGATGCGCTTCTGGGTACCGATCAGCTTCTCGTCACCGATCTCGACACCCAGGTCACCACGCGCCACCATTACCGCTTCACTGGCTTCGATGATGCCATCCAGCGTCTCGTCATTGGCAACCGCCTCGGCACGCTCAAGCTTGGCAACCAGACCAATCTCCTTACCGGCCTCGCCCAGCAGACGACGCGCCTCGAGCATATCCTCAGCAGTACGCGGGAAAGACACCGCAAGGTAGTCAACGCCGATATCCATCGCCGTCTTGAGGTCCTGCTTGTCCTTGTCGGTCAGTGCAGGGGCCGAAAGGCCACCGCCCTGCTTGTTGATACCCTTGTTGTTGGACAACTTGCCACCCACCACCACGCGGGTATGGATTTCGGCTCCAGCAACGCGATCCACGTCGAGCACGACTCGGCCATCATCCAGCAACAGGCGGTCGCCAGCGGTCACATCGTCGGCCAGTTCGCGGTAATCACAACCGACACGCGTGGCGTCACCCGCTTCCTTGTCCAGCGACACATCGATAACGAAAGCATCGCCTTCCTTGAGGTGTACAGCACTCTCGGAAAAACGGGCAATACGAATCTTCGGGCCCTGAAGATCACCCAGCGCGGCGACACTACGCCCCAAACGATCTGCAATTTCGCGCACCTCGCTGAGGCGACGTCGGTGGTCGTCGGCACTGCCGTGGGAGAAGTTGAGGCGCACCACATCAACACCTGCATTGATCATCTTCTCGAGGACGCCCTCGCGATCACTGGCAGGCCCGAGAGTGGCTACGATCTTGGTACGGCGAATTGGGGGATGTGGCAGTCGGCTCATGCTGTCCTCGATAGTGGTTCGAGATGGTGGCTCGAATATGACTTCTGGAAACCCCTGATGCACTGCCCTGCTGCGCCCACCGCGCCCTGGAATACTCACGCCAATGATAGGAGTCATGGCGATACGGATGAGATGCATCAGCGATCTCTTGCGACGATCTTTTACAACGATCCTTTACAGCGATCTTTTACAGCGATTTTTTACAACCGGGAGTCGCCTACTGGGCAACTTATTGTGTAATTTTACTACACATCCAGCCATCAACGCGAACGCCAGCGTTACAAGAGTCATATTGGTAGAAATTTCTCTTTCCAACAATAGCTTGAATGGCGTTATCTCAATTCAGCAAAGGATCGAAGAAATCCTCACATTCGCCTGGAAACGACACGCCAACAACGTTTTTGTAAATAAACTACACAGCGAACATGACAGGCGAATGGCGCCGCCAGCTTCGCCTGTTGCCACAAACACCGAACGTCCAGCTCGAGCTGCTCGTAGCTCGATCCGGTCAAAAAAGCCCGCCGACCAGCAGGAACAGGGGGGAAGCAAGCCGGCGAGCAAGGGCCATCCGATCCACAAGAGAAACGGACGGCCCCAGCAGGCGACGACCCGACGCCTGCACTCAGGGAGCAGTCATCTCCCCTGTCCGCCATCTCCCCGGGCTGTCATCTCTCGAAGCCGCCCGGGGCGATAGCTGACACAGCAACGGGTTACCTCAATCCTGCTGGCCAACTTCGTGGTCCGACAGAGCTTCGAGGGCACGCAGGATACCGGCATGATCCCAGTCACTGCCGCCCTGTGCGGCGCAAGCCTGGAACAGCTGCTGGGCATTGGCAGTACCCGGCAGTGCCAGATTGAGACTGCGCGCCCCTTCCAGCGCCAGATTGAGGTCCTTCTGGTGCAGGCGAATACGGAAGCCTGGCTCGAAAGTCCGCTTGATCATGCGCTCACCATGTACATCGAGAATCTTCGACTGAGCCAGGCCGCCCAGCAACGATTCACGGACCTTGGCAACATCAGCGCCTGCACGCGAGGCGAACAGCAGACCTTCCGCCACCGCCTCGATGGTCAGTGCAACCACGATCTGGTTGGCGACCTTGCAGGTCTGTCCTGCGCCAGGACCACCGATGTGAGTGACGGTCTTGCCCATCACTTCGAGTATCGGCAGTGCACGCTGGAAGCCTTCTTCAGTCGCGCCGACCATGATCGTCAGTGCCGCATTGATGGCCCCCCCCTCGCCACCAGACACCGGTGCATCGACATACTCACCACCCGCCTGATGGACACGCTCAGCGAACTGCTGGGTGGTCATGGGCGCAATCGAGCTCATGTCGATCACTAGGGTGCCCGGCTTGAGGCCTTCGATCACTCCCCCCTCTCCGAACAGCACCTCTTCAACATCAGGGGTGTCAGGAACGATGGTGATGATGACATCCGAGGCCTCAGCCACGGCCTTGAGTGAGTCCGCCTCCTTCATGCCCTTGTCGGCGAGGGTCGCATCCAGACTGCCACGCTTGACGGTGGTCAGTTGATGACCGGCATCCAACAGATGTCCTGCCATCGGGCGCCCCATGATTCCCAGACCGATAAAACCGATATTGTTCATGATGTTACTCCTGAATTCCGTAGATCGTCGTGCAACAAATTCCGGTGAATACGATAGTCAAAAGCGCCAGTGGCTAGCGCCGCGCTCAACCGCGTGCCGAATCCAGCCAGCCCAGACCTTCCTGCGTAGTGGTCGCCGGCTTGTACTCACAACCAATCCAACCGTCATAACCAAGACGTTCCAGGTGAGCGAACAGGAACGGATAATTGATCTCGCCGGTGCCGGGCTCATGGCGTCCGGGATTGTCGGCCAGTTGTACATGGGCAATTCGCGCCAGGTGACGTTCGATGGTCGGCGCCAGATCGCCTTCCATGATCTGCATATGGTAGATGTCATACTGCAGCTTGAGGTTATCGCTGCCGACTTCGTCGAACAACGCCAACGCCTGCTCGGTGCGATTGAGGAAGAATCCCGGGATATCACGCGTATTGATCGGCTCGGCCAACAGCAGAATACCCGCCTGGCCCAGCCGCTCGGCGGCATAACGCAGATTGTCCACCAGAGTCCGGTGGGCCTGCTCCTGACTCACCCCCTCGGGCACGATGCCGGCCAGGCAGTTGAGCTGGCGACAACCCAGCGTGGTGGCGTACTCAATCGCGGTATCGACACCGGCGCGAAACTCCTCGACACGATCGGGGTGGCAGGCAATACCGCGTTCTCCCGCTGCCCAGTCACCGGCAGGCAGATTGTGCAGCACCTGCTCGAGGCCATTGGCTTCGAGACGTTGCTTGATTTCAGTTGCGGAGTGGTCGTAGGGAAAAAGGTACTCGACGCCCTTGAAGCCAGCCCTGGCGGCGGCTTCAAAGCGCTCTAGAAAGTCCACCTCGGTGAACAGCATGCTGAGATTTGCAGCAAATCGAGCCATTGTGGGTCTCCCTGTTTTATGGGTTGTAGACCCGGTCGTGCCATCCCCATGGCACGACCGGAAAAAGGATCAGGTCAGTGCAGCGATGGAGCTCGGCGCATCTTCGAGATTCTCGGCCAGCGCCTCGAATTCATTGATGCCACCAAGATCGGTACCCATGGAAATATTGGTGACACGTTCGAGGATTACCTCGACCACCACCGGCACACGATACTCACTAGCCATTTCCCGCGCCTGACGCAGTGCCGGCGCAATGTCGTCCGGACGAGTGACACGCAATGCCTTGCAGCCGAGACCTTCAACAACCGAGACGTGGTCGACGCCGTAGCCGTTGATCTCTTCGCAGTTGATGTTCTCGAACGCCAACTGCACGCAGTAGTCCATGTCGAAGCCGCGCTGCGCCTGGCGGATCAATCCCAGATAGGCGTTGTTGACCAGCACATGTACGTAGGGCAGACGGAACTGAGCGCCCACTGCCAGTTCCTCGATCATGAACTGGAAGTCGTAGTCGCCGGACAGCGCCACCACTTCGGCATCCGGATCGGCACGACAGACACCCAATGCCGCGGGAATCGTCCAGCCCAGCGGCCCCGCCTGACCACAGTTGATCCAGTGACGCGGCTTGTAGACGTGGAGGAACTGGGCTCCGGCGATCTGCGACAGGCCGATGGTGCTGACATAACGCGTGTCACGCCCGAAGACCTTGTTCATTTCCTCGTAAACGCGCTGGGGCTTGACCGGCACGTCATCGAAGTGGGTCTTGCGCAGCATGGTGCGCTTGCGCTGCTGGCAGGACTCCGCCCACTCACTGCGATCCTTGAGACGGCCATCCGCCTTCCACTCTCCAGCAACTTCAAGCATCAGGTCGAGCGCAGCCCTGGCATCGGATACGATGCCGTAATCAGGGCCGAAGATACGCCCGATCTGGGTCGGCTCAATGTCGACGTGAACGAACTTGCGGCCTTCGGTGTAGGTCTCGAGATTACCGGTATGGCGATTGGCCCAGCGGTTGCCGATACCCATCACGAAATCGGACTCAAGCATCGTAGCGTTGCCATACCGATGAGACGTCTGCAGCCCCACCATGCCCGCCATCAGCGGATGATCATCGGCAATCGTGCCCCAGCCCATCAGCGTCGGAATCACCGGCACTCCGGTCAATTCGGCAAAGGCCTGTAGCTGCTCTGCCGCATCAGCGTTGATGATACCGCCCCCAGCCACCAGCAATGGACGCTCGGAGTCATTGAGCATAGTCAGCGCCTTCTCGACCTGGGCGCGAGTCGCCGCAGGCTTGTAGGCCGGCAACGGCTCATAGGTATCGGGATCAAACTCGATCTCGGTCATCTGCACATCAATCGGCAGGTCGATCAGAACCGGGCCAGGGCGTGATGAACGCATGATCTGGAAGGCCTGCTGAAAGGCACGCGGCACCTGGGCAGCCTCAAGCACGGTGATCGCCCACTTGGTGACCGGACCGGCAATCGCCGTGATATCCACCGCCTGGAAGTCTTCCTTGTGCAGCTTGCTGGCCGGTGCCTGGCCGGTGATGCACAGAATCGGAATCGAGTCTGCTGAAGCCGAGTAGAGACCGGTAATCATGTCGGTGCCAGCAGGGCCGGAAGTCCCGATACAAACCCCGACATTACCCGGCTTGGTGCGGGTATAACCCTCGGCCATGTGAGAAGCGCCCTCGACGTGGCGAGCCAGCACGTGGTCGATACCTCCTACCTTACGCATCGCGGCATAAAAGGGGTTGATGGCGGCACCGGGCAATCCGAAGGCAACGTCAATGCCCTCCTTGCGCAGCACATACACAGCGGCTTCAGCGGCAGTCATACGAGCCATGATGTATCTCCTGATATTTGATTATGATTTTTGTATACAAAAAGTTTCGACAATGATGCCAAAACAAGTTTTGTGGAAATTCTTTTCATTATTTGTAGCAGTCACAAAAGCTCTTTGCCAGAAAAATTGGAAAAAATTTCCACAAAATTGTCGACAGTCATTGCCAATCATAAATAGATCATTGTTTTTACTTGTAAATAAGCAAAAATATATACTTCATTCATCTTCGACATGATGCAATCAAGTGGAGCAGGAAGCTGCGATATGGACGAGATCAAACCGTGCAAGGCGCAAGATCGATATACCTGTACGAACCAGGCAAGCATCCTTTTCCCACGAACAAGCGTTTGATAACGTATACAGAAAGTCGTATTCGGAAGAACGCCAGCCAACGCAGTCATTGGCTATACGCAGACACGACGAATGCCCCCGGAACAGAATGCTCCGAGGGCGACGGGTTACCAGCCTGAAAGACAGCGACGAAACCTGAGGTCGGCCTTCAGTCCAGCGTCGGCAGTTTCATGTACCGTTCAGAATGCCTTGCTCATGCCTCGCGGGCGCGCCGGCGATTGTAAATACAATCATGGTGATCGACTCCCCCCCGGCGTCACCCGCAAGACATCGTTCTATCCCACAGCGCCGGGCAGCCACAGGACCAGCCCAGGCCAGAGGATGATCAACCCGACGAACAGCAGCATGATGGCGAGGAACGGCAGACTGCCGAGCATGACATCACCAATCGAGCCACGCCCACGCACGCCCTGTACCACGTAGAGGTTCATACCGATGGGCGGAGTGATCAGCGAGATTTCCATCATGATCACCAGGAAGATACCGAACCACACCGGGTCGAAGCCGAACTGCACCACCATGGGCACCACGATGGGTACGGTGGCAATCATCATCGACAGCGTCTCGAGGAAGCAGCCCAGTACCAGATAGAAGATCACCAGCGCGAGGATCAAGCCCAATGGCGACAACCCCAGATCGGCGACCCATTGGGTCAGGGTATGGGGGATGCCGAGGATACCCACGATGTAGTTGAGGAAGAAGGCTGCCACGATGATCAGCATGATCATCGCCGTGGTACGCGCCATCGACAGGAAGCACTCATGGAGCATGGCGAGGCTCAACTTGCGATTGATCGCCGCCAGTACCAGCGCCGCCACCACACCCAGTGCCGCCGCCTCGGTGGGCGTTGCCCAGCCGCTGTAGATGCTACCCATGACAATGGCGAAGACAAAAGCTGGTGGCAGCAGGTCCACCAGTGATACCAGCCGCTCGCGGAGCGAGGCCCGAGGTTCGGCCTCCCCGGCTACGTCCGGGCGCAACAGGCTGAAAGCAATGATGGCCAGCATGAAGGCCCCAGCCAATGCCAGACCGGGAAGTATCCCGGCAATGAACAGCTTGCCGATTGAGGTGTTGGTGATTGCCCCATAGATGATCATGTTGATGCTGGGAGGGATCAATATCCCCAGCGTCGCTCCGGCAGCCAGCGTCCCCAGCGCCAGGCGCTCGTTGTAGCCACGTTCGGCGAATGCTGGAAGCGCTACGGTTCCGATGGTAGCCGCGGTCGCCACCGAGGAACCCGACATGGCAGCAAATACCGAGGAGGCACCGATGTTGGTGTGCAACAGCCCGCCAGGCATACGGTTGAGCCAGACAGACAACGCACTATACATCCGTTCGGTGATGCCACTACGCAGCAACAGCTCCCCCAGCAGGATGAACAGCGGAATCGATGTCAGAATGAAGTCATTGAGCGTGCCCCAGAGGACATCGCCGAAGGAATACAGCAGCGGCGTACCCAGGTACATCAAGGTGCCGAGAGCAGCCACTGTAAAGATGGCCACCGACACGTGGATACCAGCCCCCATCAGGCCCAGCATGATGAGAAAGCCGACCAGGACCTCGATTGCGGTGATCATGACGCTTTCCTCTGCGGCGTGGTGGTCAAGTCGTCGGCCTGATCCTGCAGCGCATAGTCATGCCGAGCTTCGTCCAACTCATCCTGGGTATTGCGGGGTCCGTAGTCGCTGTTGAGCGCGAGGAACCGACCGCTGAACAACTGCCTCAGGGCATGCAGAGCAAGCAGGCTGGTCAGCACAGCGAAGACTCCCAGCCCCAGAACCCAGAGGCTCTGCGGGAGCCATAGCGGGGTCTGCAGCGGGGTGCTGGCGAGACTGCCGAACTCCAGTGTCTCGATCAGCGTCTCGACGGCCCGCCACAGCATGAACAGTGAGAAGCCGGCCAGCATCAACATGGCCAGGGCATTGAGTGGTGCCTGCGCCTTGCCCGGCAGTCTGGCCAGCAGCACGTCGACCCGGGTATGGGCGCGATGCAACAGGGCGTATGCAAAACTGAACGAGACACCGATCGCCAGCACATAACCGCCGATCTCATCCACACCCTGCAACGAAAAGCTGAACAGCTTGCGTGCGATCACCTCGAAGGTGATCAGCAGTGACAGGACCAGCACGGCGTAGCCGGCAGCCACGGCTGCACCATGCGCCAGACTACGAGCTAACCAGTAGGGACTTCGGGATTCCATCGGAAACCTCCACGGGAGCCCCGGCCACGGCCGGGGCTCGGGTTGACGAGACTTACTGGATGCTCAGGCCGGTAACCTCACCGACGGTGGCATTCCAGTCCTCAACGCAGGCTGCGTACTGCTTGCTGCAGGTCTCGGCCCACACCGGCAGCACTGCCTCGCTGGCAATCGACTCGACCAACCTGCGGGAATCCGGATCGATCTCCACCAGCTGCATATCGTAGGCCTCATGGCCTGAGCAGCTCTGCTGGCCGGTGTTGCAGGCAATGGCGTCGTCGTTGACATCGTGGGCCAACTGCCACAGCTGATCGTCCAGGCGTGAGAATGCCTCGCTGAGTTCCTGCTGCTGCGTCTCATCAAGGCCATTCCAGGTATCCAGATTCATGAAATGTCCCTGCACCGAATACGCCAGCGGCAACGGCACGAAGCGATCGGTGACTTCCGGCCATTTGCCGTTGTTGCCGGCGGATGGTGCCGTCACACCGCAATCGGCAACGCCTCGTTGCAAGGCCAGGTAGACCTCGCTGAACTGCAGCGTCACAGGGATCGCCCCGAGGCCTTCCACCAGCCGCGACATGGAGGGAGTGAACACACGGACCTTCTTGCCGGCGAGATCATCGACACTCTCGATATCACCATTGCAGAACATCATTTGAGGCCCAAAGGGCCAAAGCGTCATTACCTTGGCGTTGAAGCGCTCCTGCAGGCGCTCGTCAAACTTCTCGCGTACCGCGTTCACCACCTCTCGCTGAGTCTCCAGATCGGCGGCTACCCCGGCCAGATCGATTCCTTCGAAAAAGGGCTCATCGCGTGAGGCCATACCGATCTGTACCGACATGACATCAAAGGCGCCAGAGCGAAGCAGACGCAAGGCGTCGGCGGCCTCGACACCAATCGCGTCCATCGGGTTGTAGACGACCTTCAGACCGTCCATGGCATCGAGCTCGGTGAAGAAGGGCCGCTCGACCTCCTCGACATGCAGCTTGTTGCCGGAGAAGTTGCCGACCGTGCGCAACAGGGTGTCGCTGGCCTGTGTCAGCCCTGTTACCAGCATGCCAGCGGCAAGTGTTCCGCCGAGCGCAATTGTCCTGGGAGTCATGATTGGCATCAGTTCACCTCGTGATTGGGATTGTTGGTGGTGGTCTTGCCCTTGCGTCGTGCCGGTCAGGAAGCGCCTGACCGAGCCTCCGGACCTCACGCCGTCAGGCGCGGGTCCTGGAACAGCCCTCCCCAGCCACGGACCCTTGCCGGGTCAACATTGGCCATGATCAGTGCCTTCCACACTGTCACGCTGACGGAGTCGTAGATGGGAATTCCGATATCCTTCTCCAGGGCCTCGACAATTCCTGCACCACGCAGATTGGTGCACAGAATCGTGATTGCCTGAGGCCGGGCTCTGGCCACATCACGGACCATGTCGACGAGAATGTCCTCGTGGTACTCCGAGAAGGAAAAGTTGCCGCGATCGTTCAGGTGACGCTCAGCGATCACCTCGACGCCAGCCTTGTGGTAATGGCCGATGATCTCGGCCTGGATCTCGTCGAGATAAGGTGTCACCAGTCCCAGACGCTCCACACCGGTCCGCGCCAGGATCTCATTCAATGCGAGTACGCTGCTCGTTGCAGGCACCCCTGTCGTTTCGGCAATCGCAGCACATAAGTGGCGGTCTCTCTCGAAACCCAGCCAACTGGCCGAGGTACCGTTCCAGGCAATGACATCCATGTGGGCATCACCCAGCAGTGCGGCGGCTTCCAACTGTGCTGTCGGATCGAACTGCGCAAGGGCGGCAGCATCCAGGGCGATTTCCTTGACCCTGAAACGCTGGAAGTGAGCGGTCACATCAGGTGCCAATTCCTGCAACATTGCCGACGTGTAGGGTTCCAGCACGGTATTGGATGACGGTGTCAGCATTCCGATGAGCTTGCGCTGCATGGCTCGGACCTCAGGTGTCTATGCATTTTCTTATGCATCTAGCTTTGTGTACAAAAAAATGCAGATTCTTATTTTATTTCTTTATGTGGAAATTCTTTTCATTAGTTGTATCAGCTGTAAAGCAACGTTACCAGATAATTGGAAAAAAATTCCACAAGCCTTTCTCATACCAGCACAGACGCAAATCAACTAATTGTTTTAATTAAAAAAATTACAAGAAACTATCTCTCGTCATTCTTCGAAATGAAGCGACGAAACACTGAAAAAGAAAGGGGAAGGAACAGAGAAAGACCCTGGAGAGCCCTCGCTGAGGATGTCTTGAGGCGTTGAAAAATAAGTTCCGGATACGAGAAGGTCGCTGTGCATTGTATACATGACCAACGCCCCTAAAGGTCGATGATCAATCTCGCCAATGACCGCTTACAGACACGACGAATGCCCCCGGAACAGAATGCTCCGAGGGCGACGGGTTATAACCCTGAAAAACCAGCGTTTCGTCAGAGGATTGTTTCGACAGATAGCCGTTTCTACAGACAATAATATCGAAATCTGAGGTCAACTATCTGTTCAGTGTCGGCAATTCCAGGTGGCGCTCAGAAGCCCTTACTCATGCCCCGCGGACGTGCCGGTTGTGGTCGCTCGCATTCGAGGAACTGTCCATAGCCCGGGCTCCCTGCCGGGGCGCCGTCGCGGGATACCACCGTGCCACGGCAAAGGGTCAACACCGGCCTGCCGATCAACTCCAGCCCTTCGTAGGGTGTGTAGTCAACCGCATGATGCAGGTCCTGATTACGCACGGTAGAGCGTGCTCGAGGATCCCACAGGGTGATGTCGGCATCACTGCCGATAGCAATTGTGCCCTTGCGGGGATAGAGCCCATAGATCTTCGCCGGATTGGTCGCCGTCAAGGCCACAAAGCGAGTGGCATCGATGCGTTCCTTGATCACTCCTTCGGAGAACAGGATCGATAGTCGTGTCTCCAGTCCCGGGATCCCGTTGGGGATATGAGTGAAGCTTGCCGACTCACCATTGAGCTTCTTGCCCTTCGGGTCGTCATAGCGAAATGGCGCGTGGTCCGATGAGAACACCTGAAAGACCCCTGTCTCGAGCGCTTGCCAGACAGCTTCCTGGGCAGCGGGATCTCGGGGTGGCGGGCTACATACACACATGGCGCCATCGAATCCTGGTTGATCCAGGTCATCCGCCGTCAACATCAGATACTGGGGACAGGTTTCACCGTAGACCCTCAAGCCACGCCCCTGGGCCCAGCGAATCTGCTCGATGGCCTCCGGGCCTGAGACATGCACAATCAACACAGGAACATCGATCAACTCGGCCAACGAAATAGCACGATGAGTGGCCTCACGTTCAGCGATGGATGAGTGAGCCTCAGCATGAAAGTATGGAGCGGTTTTTCCCTGTTCCTCAAGCAGTTCGGTGAGATAGGCAATGCAGTCAGCATTCTCTGCATGCACCATCACCATGCCGCCCTCACGGCGCGCCAGCGCCAGCACGTTGAGTACCTCACGATCATTGAGTTTGAGATCGTCATAGGTCAGATAGATCTTGAACGAGCTGTACCCCTCTTCAATCAATGCGGGGAGTTCCTCCTTCAGCACCTTCTCGGTGGGATCCGTGACGATCATGTGGAAGGCATAGTCGACCCAGGCCTTGCCTTCGCTACGCTGGTGGTAATCCGCCACAGCAGCCCTCAAACTCTGGCCCTTGAACTGGGCCGCAAAGGGAATCACTGTGGTCGTCCCGCCGCATGCTGCTGAACGCGTCCCGGTATCGAAGTCGTCGGCCATCACCGCTCCATCCCCCAGCGGCTGGTCAAGATGACAGTGCGCATCAATCCCACCAGGCATCACCCAAAGCCCGTCAGCGTCGATCGTCTCGTCCGCCTCACCGGGCTCCTGACCCAAAGCAACAATACGGCCATCTCGAATACCAATATCCGCGGTGTAGCGATCGGCAGCCGTAATGATCAGCCCATTCTTGATCAGGGTATCGAACCTTTTCATTTCAGCACCGCCTCATTAGTTGTCATTGTCATGGTAAAAATTCATGGCGATTCTTCTCCCGTGCAGTCTGCTTTAAACCGAGGCCGTCAGCCCATGGCCTCCGGTAGCCACAAGACAAGTCCTGGCCACAATATAATCAGTCCAACGAACAGCAGCATGATCGCCAGGAATGGCAGACTACCGAGCATCACATCAGAAATGGAGCCCCGACCACGCACCCCTTGCACCACATAAAGGTTCATTCCAATGGGTGGCGTTATCAGAGAGATTTCCATCATGATGACAAGGAATATTCCGAACCATACCGGATCAAAACCGAACTGCACTACCATCGGCACAACGATGGGAACTGTGGCAATCATCATCGACAGGGTCTCAAGGAAACAGCCCAGCACCAGGTAAAAGACCACCAATGCCAGAATGAGACCAATAGGAGAAAGTCCCAACTCCGCCACCCATTGGGTCAAGGCATGAGGAATACCGAGAATACCAACGATGTAGTTGAGGAAGAATGCCGCCACGATAATCAGCATGATCATCGCCGTGGTACGCGCCATCGACAGAAAACACTCATGCAGCATCGGCCAGCTGAGCTTACGGTTGATCACCGACAGCGCCAGCGCCGCCACTACCCCAAGCGCTGCAGCTTCAGTAGGCGTCGCCCAACCGCTATAGATGCTGCCCATGACGATGGCAAAGACACAGGCCGGGGGAAGCAGATCCAGCAATGCGGCAAGGCGCGCCCGAAACGGTATGCGCTCCTCAGCCCTGCCGGCCACTCCCGGTCGTAACACACTGATCGCCATGATGATCAGCATGAAGGCCCCCGCAAGCGCCATGCCCGGCAGAATACCGGCAATGAACAGCTTACCTATGGAAGTATTGGTAATCGCCCCATAGATGATCATGTTGATGCTGGGTGGGATCAGGATTCCCAGCGTTGCCCCGGCGGCAAGGGTACCCAGCGCCAGACGCTCACTGTAACCTCGTTCCGAAAATGCCGGTAATGCCACCGTGCCGATCGTCGCTGCGGTAGCTACGGACGATCCTGACATCGCAGCAAAGACCGACGATGCACCAATATTGGTATGCAACAGCCCACCAGGCAAACGATTCAACCAGACTGACAGAGCATGGTACATGCGATCGGTTATGCCACTTCGCAGCAGCAGTTCTCCCAACAGGATGAAAAGTGGAATCGATGTCAGGATGAAGTCATTGAGTGTTCCCCAGAGGGTATCGCCAAACGAATACAACAATGGCATCCCCAGATACGTCAGCGTGCCGATCAGGGCTACCGAAAATATCGCCACCGCCACGTGCACACCAATTGCCATCATGCCGAGCATGATCAAGAAGCCGACCAGAACTTCGAATGCTCCCATCATGTCTGCTGACTCCCGGGAGACGTGACGGATGTGGAGTCACCCTCGTCCCCTCGATA
This sequence comes from Halomonas huangheensis, assembly GCF_001431725.1. Taxonomy (NCBI): domain Bacteria; kingdom Pseudomonadati; phylum Pseudomonadota; class Gammaproteobacteria; order Oceanospirillales; family Halomonadaceae; genus Halomonas; species Halomonas huangheensis. Next base: position 3,659,288 of record NZ_CP013106.1, read on the forward strand.
ATCCTGCTGTGCCTGGTTCAACTCGTCCTGCGCCGAACGCGGCCCGAACTCGGTATTGAGCTGAGTTACCTGCCCTCTTGCCAGCAGAACCACTGCTCTCACCGCCAGCAGAGTGCTCAAGGCCGCGAATACGCCAAGCCCAGCAACCCACAACCCCTGCGGAATCCACAATGGTGTCTGCAAGGGCGTACTGGCCAGGCTACCAAACTCAAGCGTCTCGGCCAGGGTCTCAGCAGCTCTCCACAACATGAACAGCGAAAAGGCGGCCAACAGCGCCATGGCCAGCGCATTCAGCCCTCCCTGCACTACAACCGGAAAACGTCCCAACAGAACATCCACCCGGGTATGAGCGCGTTCCAACAAGGTGTAAGCGAGGCTGAATGAGACTCCTGTCGCCAGCACATATCCACCAATCTCGTCAGCCCCCTGGAGGGAAAAGGAAAAGACCTTGCGCGCCACCACCTCAAATGTGATCAATATCGCCAGGCCTAATGTGGCATAACCTGCAATTACCGCAGCGCCACCTGCCAACCGTTTCGGCAGATAATCAGCGTCATTCTTTCTCATCAGGGTCCTCCTGTCTCCTGGAGTCTTGCTCCAGGAGACAAGTTCCTACTGGATGGTCAGGTCGGTAGCGGCACCTACGGTCTGGTTCCAGACTGCGGCGCAATCAGGATATTGCCTACCACAATCCTCAGCCCATTTCGGCAACACTACATCCTCGGTAAGCTGTTCAATATGTGCTCGTGAGTCCGGGTCAATCTCGACCAGTGCCATGTCATAGACTTGATGGTCGGCACAGCTTTCCTGGCCAGTATTACAGGCAATGGCATCGTCATTGACTCGATACGCCAGCTCCCACATCTGCGTTTCCAGACGCGCAAATGCTTCACTCAGCTCCTGTTGCTGTGTCTCATCAAAGCTGTTCCAGGTATCCAGATTCATGAAGTGACCCTGCACCGAATAAGACAGCGGCAGCGGTACAAAGCGGTCGGTAACCTCTGGCCATTTTCCATTGTTTCCGGCAGATGGTGCCGTCACTCCACAATCGGCGACACCTCGCTGCAGCGCCAGATAGACTTCGCTGAACTGTAGAGTCACGGGGATGGCGCCCAGGCCTTCCACGAGTCGCGACATGGATGGGGTGAATACACGAACCTTCTTGCCGGCAAGGTCGTCGACACTCTCGATGTCGCCATTGCAGAACATCATCTGGGGACCAAAGGGCCAGAGCGTCATCAGCTTGGCGTTGAAACGCTCCTGAAGTCGCTCGTCAAAGCTCTCGCGCACTGCGTTCACAGCCGCTCTCTGAGTATCCAGATCAGCCGCCACACCGGCCAGGTCGATCCCCTCGAAAAAGGGCTCGTCGCGGGAGGCCATCCCGATCTGTACCGACATCACATCAAAGGCACCTGAACGAATCAGCCGCAAGGCATCGGCAGCTTCGACACCAATGGCATCCATGGTGTTGTAGACGACAGAAAGGTCATTGCGAGAATTCAGCTCGTCGAAGAACGGTCGCTCAACACCTTCCACGTGTAATGTGTTACCGGAAAAGTTGCCGACGACTCGTAGCGCAGTCTCCGCCCGGGACTGATCGGCCATCGCCACCCCCGCGACGAGAGCAACTCCTGCGATGGCACCCCTGGTTATCATTGTTGGCATGGTGTACCTCGTTTCTGGTGGGAAAAAGTCATGCAATACCTGGCCGGGTAACTCCCTGTCACCGAGCCAGACGCGGATCCTGAAACATTCCTCCCCAACCACGAACCCTTAGCGGGTCGATGCCGGACAGGACCAATGTCTTCCACACGGTCACGCTGACGGAGTCGTAGATGGGGATGCCGACTTCCCGCTCCAGTTCCTCGACGATCCCTGCGCCGCGCAAGTTGGTGCACAGGACCGTGATCGCCTGAGGCTGAGCTGCAGCGACATCTCGCACCATCTCGGCGAGCGTGTCTTCACCGTATTCGGAGAAGGAGAAGTTGCCGCGGTCATTCAAGTGGCGCTCAGCCACCACCTCGATTCCCGCTTTGCGGTAGTTATCAATGATCGCGGCCTGGATGTCGGTCAGATAAGGCGTCACCAGCCCCAGCCGACTCACGCCGGTACGTTCCAGAATCTCGTTCAAGGCGAGCACACTGCTCGTTGCGGGCACCCCGGTCGCCTCGGTGATGGCGGTGCATAGCCGCTGATCAGTGTCGAATCCGAGCCAACTGGCTGAAGTGCCATTCCAGGCAATGACATCCATGTGGGCATCATTGAGCAGCTCAGCGGCTTGCAATTGTGCTGTTGGATCAAACTGCGCCAGGGCCGCGTCGGCCAGCGAAATTTCCTTGACCCTGAAGCGCTGGAAATGCGCGGTGACGGACGGTGCCAGCTCCTGAAGAAGAGCGGAGGTGTAGGGCTCCAATACCGTATTGGAGGAAGGCGTCAGCATTCCGATAAGCGTGCGTTGCATGGCTGTGGCCTCTTGCGATTGTTGTATTTGTCGCACAACTGGTATTTGGTATACCGAATACTAAATACTGTTCTCAAGCGTTGCACAGGATTCTGATATTGCCAACCTCCTTGAACACCAAGCGTTCGCGCACCGCCTCCCCTTCACTCACTCCAAGACCGGCTTTAAAGATCAATAAAATCAAATAAATACAAGAAACATTCTGTTGAAGAGCAATGAATAGCAGCACTTATCAAAAAATTATTATCCATTTGTTTTTAAACAAAAAATAAAAATACAGTATTCGGTATTTTGTGTTCTGTTACATTCTGACCTATGGTTTCCTACACCAGCACCAAACCTCCACAGGACACGGGCGCTGGTCACCAACAAGATCAACAATCAGCAGCAAAGGACATCCCATGACAACACGACGTATCCCCCACTATGGCGCTGCCCTGGTGACGGCGCTGAGCCTGAGCGTTCCTCTTGTGGCTGGAGCCGAGACCCTACGCTTCGGCGGCAACTTCACGGATGACCATTCCAGCAGTCGAGCCATGGAGATGTTCAAGGAAGAACTGGTAGAGAGAACCGGTGGCGAACTTGACGCTCAGCTGTTCCCCAACATGCAGCTGGGGGGAGCTGGAGAGAATGTCGACCAGGTCAGCTCGGGCGCCATCATGGGTACCTGGATCGGTATTTCCTATCTGTCACGCACGGTGCCTGAGCTTGAGGCGCTGAGCCTGCCCTTCGCATTTGATGATCGCGAAGAAGCCTTCAACCTGATCGATGGGGAAGTCGGGGACCTTCTGGATGAGAAGCTGGCCGAGAAAGGTTTTATCGCACTGGGCTACATGGAGCTGGGATTCCGCAACGTAACCAACAATGTGCGGCCTCTCGAAACGCTGGATGACTTTCAGGACCTGAAGATCCGCCTGCAACCCAACCAGACCCACCTCGACACCTTCCGCGCCATCGGTGCGAACCCGGTATCCATGGATATCAACGAGGTCTACGGTGCCCTGCAGCAGGGTGTTCTGGATGGCCAGGAGAACCCCTACAGCATCATCAGTACCAAGCGCCTGGATGAGGTTCAGAAGTACCTTTCCGACACAGGCCACTTCTATGACTACATCGTGGTGATTGCCAACCGCGACAAATTCAATTCCCTGGAGGACGAACAACAACTAGCTGTACGTGATGCCATGGCTGAAGCCGTCGCCTGGCAACGCAGAACCGCCGCAGAGGAAGACGAGACCGCTCGCAACACTCTGATCGAACGAGGAATGGAGTTCACCCCACTCAGCGATGAGACTCGCGCGGCCTTGCGTGAGGCATCCCAAAGCGTCGTGAACGACCTGCGTGACAAGATCGGCGCAGACATCATCGATCAGGTCCTTGAGGGGGCCTCGTCATGACATCCGCCTGGCAACGGCTGGAAGCGCATGCTTCCAGCCCTCTGGCACGACACTATCTGCACGTTCTGGCACTACTGGATCGCACATCCTACTACGCCATTCTGGTCGCAATGGGTGTTATGACGATACTGGTATCCACTCAGGTATGCGCCCGCTATCTGCTGGGCACCTCCATTGATTCAGCAGATGAACTTTCTCGGTTGTTCTTCGTATGGGCCATCTTTCTGGCCATTCCTCATGGCATCAAGGTCGGCATCCATGTCGGTATCGATGCGTTGATAACTCTCCTGCCAAGCAGGATGCAACAGCTACTGTCTCGCCTGATGGCGCTGATCGGTGCGGCCTTCATGGCAGCGCTTTTCTGGATAAGTCTGGGCGCAGTTGGCGACAAGTGGCAGGAACTGATGCCGACGCTGCCGATCACCGCCGCCGTCTTCTACATCGCGGTAGTGATCTGTGCCGGGCACTGCTGCCTGCATCTTGTCGCTCAGGCCTTCCGGCTCCCCCCGCTGTCCACGGTACCGGCCAGCCACAAGGAGGAAAGCGAGTCATGACTCCCGCCATCATCTTCACCTTCCTTGGATTTGCTCTTCTGCGTATGCCACTGGCCTTTGCACTCGGCCTGGCGTCACTCGTCGGACTCTACGTCGGCGGCATGGATTTCTCGGTACTCCCCCAGCGCATGATGCACTCGGTCAACAGCTTCCCCTTGATGGCTATTCCGCTGTTCATGCTGGCTGGAGAACTGATGGTTGCCGCGGGCATCCTGCAACGCCTGGTCGACTTTGCCAACTCCCTGATCGGGAGAGTTCACGGTGGGCTGGCTCATGTGGCCATTGTCGCCGGCATGGTGCTGGCGGCGGTCAGCGGTGCTGCCGTAGCCAGTGCCAGTGCTCTGGGCAGCTCGCTGGTTCCCTCCATGCGCCAGCAGTACGATACGGGCTACAGCAGTGCCGTAGTGGCATCCGCGGCCAACCTTGGCGCCATCATTCCCCCCAGCAATGCCATGATCGTTTATGCGCTGATGGCGGGCTCCAGCGTGTCGGTAGGCGGCCTGTTCATGGCCGGCGTGGTACCCGGCATCGTTCTGGCGCTGGGCTTCATGGGTCTGGCCAGCTTCATCGCCATGCGCCGCCGCTATCCTCTGGCCGGTGGCACCATCGGGCTGCGTCATGTACTGGTCCAGACCTGGCGCGCCCTACCGATCCTGCTGATGCCAATCGTCGTCGTTGGTGGCATCGTCGCGGGTGCCTTCACGCCTACGGAGGGTGCCGCCATCGCCGTGGTCTACGCGCTGCTGATCGGGTTCTTCGTTACCCGCCAGCTCCGCCTGTCTGATCTCCCCAAGGCAATGTTCAATGCTGCGGTCACCGCCGCCATGGTGGGGGCTCTGATCGCCTTCGCCTCGACCATGACATTTGCCTTCACTATCGACCTGATTCCCATGCAATTGACCGCATGGCTACAAGGCGTCACCTCCGACCCGATGGTTTTCCTGCTGCTGGTCATGGCATTACTGATCGGAGTGGGCATGTTCATCGAATCCAATGCCGCCTACATCATGTTGGTTCCGCTGCTGGCTCCCATTGCCCTCGCCTATGGCATCGACCCACTGCTGTTCGGCTTCCTGTTCGTGATGAACCTGGTGGTCGGCATGATGACACCACCTGTGGGTGTTCTGCTGTTTGTGATGTGTGGCATCTCCCGCATCAGTCTCAACGAACTGATGAAAAGCGCATGGCCATTCATTGTCTTCCAGTACGCAGTGCTGGCTGTCTGTATCGCCTTCCCGAGCATCGTCACCTGGCTACCGCGCGCGCTGGGCTATTGAAAAGATCAAACACGAGGGCACGCCATGAAACTACTTGTCATCAATCCCAACATCTCGCGGGATGTCACCTCCCTTATAGAAAGCGAAGCGCGCCGCAGTGCTCGCCCAGGTACCGAGCTGAGCATGGCTACCGCCTCTTTCGGCGTTGCCTACATAGAAACCCGCGCCGAGGCTCAGATCGGTGGGTACGCCTCCATGCAGATTGCCGCTGAACACTATATGCAGCATGACGCGGTGATTGTTGCCGCCTTTGGAGACCCGGGCCTACCGGCCCTGCGTGAGATTCTCCCCATCCCTGTCACGGGCATGACCGAGGCCGCTCTGGTCAGCGCTTGCCAACAGGGCAACCGCTTTTCGATTATCGCCATTTCCCAGCGAATCCAGTCCTGGTACCGCGAAACCATCGCCAGCTATGGCTTCAGTGATCGTCTAGCGAGTATCCGCGCCCTCGATGAGCCTCTCGCTCATATCGGCCGTGTCCAACAGGATCAGGGAGATCGCCTGATCGCCCTGGCCGAACGCGCGGTAGCCGATGACGGCGCCGATGTGCTGATCCTGGCCGGCGCGCCGTTGGCCGGACTCGCGCGCAGCGTGAGTGATCGGCTACCTGTTCCGGCACTGGATGGTGTGACCTGTGCCATGCACCAGGCCCAGGCGATGGTGGACCTTGCTGCCAATACACCACGTAGAGGCAGTTTCGCCCCTCCTCCGAGCAAGGGTTGCCAGGGCTTGAGCGAATCACTGTCAAGCCTGGTTGGTCGCCAGCACCTGCCTCCTCATCCCATTCGCGAAGTGTGAGTTCTTCCATGAAAAGCGAGAAACAACAATGACAACGTCTCTGCTGCCGAATCTGCTACGCCCCCTTTCAACATGGCTGGCCATGGGGTTGTTGAGTACAACACTGGCAGTGAGTGTGGCGTCCAACGCGCTGGCCAATGACCTGCCGACAGCATCGCCTGAGAGCCACGGGATGGACACCCACCCGGGCCCGGGTGTATTCATCGACCAGTCCGATACATCTCAGCTCTTGTGACACAACTCTTGCACCACAGCTCTTGCACCACAATCGCAAAACATTTCGCCACCGGTATACCGATGGCCTTTCTGCCTGACGGCAACACAAAATATACTGAATACAAAAAAATACGACTCGCCAGCTCACCGACAAGGCTCAGCCTATGACCATGGATAGCGACGCCAGCTCTTCTGTCGATACCACTTCACATCGACGCCGTATTCAAAGCACTTCTCTGGCTCAGGAGGCCTATCAAGTTCTTCAGCAGATGATCGTCCACGGCGAATTGGCGCCGGGGGCAAGAATCGTCGAACCCGCGCTGTGTGAGCAATTGGGTATCTCACGCACTCCTCTGCGCGAAGCGCTCAGCCTGCTGGCCAGCGATGGCCTGATCACCCCCAGACGCAACCGCAATGCGATCGTCAGCCTCATTGATGCTCAGGAACTCGAGCACCTGTTCGAGGTCGAGGCCGGAATCGAGCGTCTGGCGGTCAGTCTGGCCGCCGAGCGCATGAGCAATACCGAAATCAAGCAGCTGGAAACCCTACAGGAACAGTTGGAAAAGCTGCTTGAGAAAGGCGATAGAGACGCTTACTTCACCCTCAACCAGCGTATCCATTCGTTGCTGGTAGCGGGCGCCAGGAATCCGGTTCTGGAAGAAACCCACCGGCGTTTACTGGGACGGCTCGAACGAGCTCGCTATCTGGCCCTGGACCGCCTTGGCCGCTGGCAGGAATCCACTGACGAGCACCGCGCCATCCTCGAAGCTCTCAAGGTCCGAGATGGGGAACTGGCAGGACGGCTGCTCTCTGAACACGTGCACCATACTGGTGACGCTATCACGGCAATCAACCGAGCGCCGAAAGGCAAGACAGAAACGAAGAGCCCCCCTCAAGCATCCGATGCCTGAGGGGGGGCTCCCATGGAACATGTGTTTAATCCAACGTCAGCATCAGTCCAGCGTCGGCAGTTTCATATGCCGGTTCACATCCTTGTACAGCAGATAGCGGAAGGGGCCGGGACCGCCGGCGTAGCAGGCCTGAGGGCAGAAGGCACGTAGCCACATGTAGTCGCCGGCCTCGACCTCGACCCACTGCTGATTGAGGTGGTACACCGCCTTGCCTTCGAGCACGTACAGGCCATGTTCCATGACGTGGGTCTCGTCGAAGGGAATCACACCGCCGGGCTGGAAGGTGACGACAGTGACGTGCATATCGTGGCGCATATCGTCCGGATCGACGAAGCGCGTGGTCGCCCAGACCTCATTGCAGTCCGGCATCACCGTCGGCTCGATATCATTCTCGTTGGTGACGATCGGCTCCGGCAGATCAATGCCTTCGACACGCTCATAGGCCTTGCGCACCCAATGGAAGCGTACTGGCTCTGAAGAGCGGTTGAACAGCTGCCAGTCACTTCCCGGTGGGATGAAAGCGTAACCACCTGCCACCATGGTATGGGTCTTGCCGGCGAGGGTCAGTTCCAACTCCCCTTCGACAACAAAGAGCACGCCCTCAGCATCGGGATTGGGCTCCGGACGTTCGCTCCCCCCCTCCGGACCAACTTCCATGATGTACTGGGAAAAGGTCTCGGCGAAGCCGGATAACGGCCGCGACAGGACCCAGAGGCGAGTATTGTGCCAATGCGGCAGCTTGCTGGTGACAATGTCGCGATAAACACCCTTGGGAATTACCGCAAAAGCCTCGGTGAACATGGCGCGATCGGTCGTCATGACCTTCTGATCCGGATGGCCACCACGAGGTGCGTAGTAGCTTCTAGCGGGATTGGCTGTGCTCATTGTATTTTCCTTGTCATCGTATTCTGAATATCTGTCTCTCGAACCACTCAGCCCAGAGTGACGCGAGCCTCCAGGGGCTGCTCGTCACAATTGTTGCCATCACCACCGCGGTCAACGACCAGGAACTCGCCTTCGCGTTCCAGAACTGACTGGATGGCATGCCAGGTTCCGGCACGATAATTGACCCCCTGACGCCCATCAGTGACAAAGGCACGTACGTCCGCTGGATCAATGTTCTCTCCCGGCGGAGCGACGACGATCACGAACCGCTCTTCGTGCAGCGGCATGAAGGCCTGGCTGCCCTGAGGATGGCGTTCGAGAAATGTCAGTTCCAGCGGCAGTGAAATCGGCTGACTGACAAAGATACTGATCAAGGTATGCGCGTTGTCGCCCAACGTCTCTACCCTGGCGAGATCATGGTGACGCTGGGTACGCCCCGCATTGATCGGGAAATGCTCAGAAGTTCTCGAATCGATCACATCACCGAAGGCGGAGAAGGCCTCAGCAGTCAGTGGCTGCGCAACAAGTTCCAGCATCCCGTTTCTCCTATTATGACAGCTCTTGTTCGAAAATTATGGAAATCGATTCCATATTAATATTCACTGGCAGGTGGCGCAATTCGCAACACGCTTTATAAGCGTGACCAAATCCAACAGCGCCTCAAGGCAAGTCCCACACTGGCCTTTACGGAACAACCACCTCCCCTGAGGGCATCATGAATCAAACAACACCAACATCATCCGAGGCGGCCGACAAGGCCACCAACACGAAACGCAAGACCGGGCTACGTATCCCGAACATCTACGTCATTCTATTCGTCTTCATCGCTCTGGCCTCTGTCGCCACCTACTTTATACCGGCGGGTGAATACCAGCGCGTACCGGGCCCCGAAGGACGCACCACGATTGATGCCGAGTCATTCCAGTTCGTCGACGGCTCGCCCACCACACTCACTGACTTCATGCTGGCCATTCCCAATGGCCTGATGAGCGCCGGCCAGGTGGTGTTCTTCACCTTCATGATCGGTGGCATGTTCATGGTGCTTCGCCGCACCGGCATCATCGAGATCGGTGTCGATAAATTGAGTCGGCGCTTTGCCAACCGACGCCTGCTGATGATTCCGGTGTTGATGACAGTGTTCGCCGTCGTCGCCACTATCATCGGTACCCAGGAGCTGGCTCTGGTTTACGTTCCGGTCATTCTGCCGTTGATGATTGCGCTGCGCTTTGATTCAGTCACCGCCGCCGCAGTAGCGCTGTGCGCCACTACCGCAGGCTTCGCCACTGGGGTGCTCAACCCGATCAATACTGGCCTGGCACAACAGCTATCCGGCCTGCCTCTGTACTCCGGCTTTCTACTGCGTACGCTGGCCTTCATCGCGATTCTGGCTGCCGCCATTTTCTTCGTCATGCGCTACGCGAGGAAAGTCAGTCATGACCCCGCTGCCAGCCTGATGGCCGATGATCCGACCGAAACCGAAAAGCGTCACAGCTACCTTCATGCCACCGATGATGGAGCGCTGACCGCCAATCCACGCCAGAAACTGGCCGCACTGACGACTTTCGCCTTCATGGCCCTGCTGGTCTATGGCGTTCTGGCTCAGGGCTGGTTCATGATGGAAATGGCGGGCCTGTTCATCATCATGGGCATTGTTGTTGGCCTGGTGGCTGGCCTGACCACCGAAGACATCTGCGAAGGCTTCAACCAGGGCTTCCGTGATGTGCTGGTCGGCGCGATGATCGCCGGTATTGCGCGTGGCGTTGCCGTTGTACTCGAAGATGGTCAGATCATGGATACCCTGGTTTACGGGCTCGGCAATCTGGTTGGCGAACTACCGACGTTACTGTCCGCCAGCGGCATGTACTTCGCGCAACTGGCCTTCAACTTCGTGGTGCCATCCGGTAGTGGCCAGGCGCTGGTTACCATGCCAATCATGGCTCCATTGGCCGACCTGATCGGTGTTACTCGGCAAACAGCCGTGCTGGCCTATCAACTCGGCGACGGTATCGGCAATATCCTCTATCCAACGTCTGGCTATTTCATGGCCACTCTGGCACTGGCGGGCGTACCCTGGCAGAAATGGGTCAAGTTCTTCTTCCCACTGTTCTGCGTATGGATCATCATCTCGCTCGGCTTTCTGCTGGTTGCCCAGGCCATCGGCTGGGCCGGCTGAGTCCCACACTGCAGCCGCCCCCTGCCGTCGACCAGCCCCTGCTGGTCGACGGCAGTTCCGATCACGCCTGGCCAGTCGGCGCAGGGAAATGCTCCGCCCAGTGACGGGCGATATCCACTCGACGCGTCACCCAGACACGATCATGTGCCTCGATATGATCAAGGAAACGCTGCAGGCCACGGAAGCGGCCCGGCCGTCCAATCAAACGGCAATGCAAGCCAATCGACAGCATCTTCGGTGACTCCTCACCCTCTGCGTAGAGCACATCGAAGGCATCACGCAGATAGGTGAAGAAGTGATCGCCGGTGTTGAAGCCCTGAGGAGCGGCGAAGCGCATATCATTGCTGTCGAGGGTATAGGGCACCACCAGATGGGACCGCTCGACGCCTTCGCTATCCGCTTCACGAGTCCAGAACGGCAAATCATCGCCATAATAGTCGCTGTCATAGAGGAAGCTGCCCTCATCGATCACCAGACGACGAGTGTTGGGACTGTCACGGCCGGTGTACCAACCCGACGGAGGCTCCCCATACAGCTTTTCGAAGATCTCGATAGCGCGACGCATATGCTCGCGTTCGATCTTTTCCGACACCTGCTGGTAATGAATCCAACGATAGCCGTGGCCGGCAATCTCGTGGCCCAGTTCCTTGAAGGCATGTGCCACTTCCGGATTGCGCTCCAGCGCCATGGCCACACCAAATACCGTCAGCGGCAAACCACGGCGTTCAAACTCCCTCAGAATACGCCAGACACCGGCGCGTGAGCCGTACTCATAGATGGACTCCATGCTCAGGTGGCGGTCCGGGTAACTGTCGGCACCGATGATCTCTGACAGGAACTGTTCCGAACCGGCATCACCATGCAGCACGCAGTTCTCACCACCTTCTTCGTAGTTGAGCACAAACTGGACAGCAATCCGTGCCTTACCGGGCCAATTGGCGTGAGGCGGGTTCTGACCGTAGCCGATCAGATCACGGGGATAGGAAGACGACGTACTCATGCCCTTTCTCCTGAGCCTCTGAACTTCGGCACTCGAACGCTAATGCTCCAATACCGTTTGCCCCGAGGCACTGATGTGATTGTTTTATTAGGATTTCTTTATGGAGGCTGCGATCTCGAGCGAAGGTGCCGTTAGCATGGCAACGCTTTGCCGAATCTACAGCCATCCGTTATGTATACAAAGAAAAGATAGACTGTATGCAGCAATTCATCAACCCCTCGTGCCGCTCGGGTTCGACAATTCTGCCCCTCTCCTTGCCATTCCTGCACCATTGTCGGCAGTGCTACTACCACTACAGGGTCCTTACGGCATATATTTCACCTTAAATGTATACAAAAAATCCGAAAAATGTGACCGCATGATCGCGCCTATATATGAAACAACCATTGAACACAGTCGTGTTGATGCATTCCATGAAGCTGCTAACTTATATAACAGCATGATTTTAAAAAGATAAACCTACCATGCCAGATCAGCGTATCTTTGACTTGATACGTATTCGAAGCGAAGCTATTTTGTGTACAAAGACAGGACGTCATGTCGCACACTGGATCACATCAACCCAATATCGCGCCAGCCAGGATTGCCAATATGCATATTCACCTGATCAACCCCAACACCACAGCAGGCATGACCGCCACCATTCGTGATGCCGGCATCGCCATCGCAGCATCCGGCACCAGAGTGACGGCTTCCCAGCCTGACAGCGGCCCGGTGTCCATTGAAGGGCATTTCGATGAAGCCATCAGCGCCGTTGGTGTCACGGAAGAGATCATGCGCATGGATCGCGAGTCACCTGCAGATGCCTATGTGATCGCCTGCTTCGGCGATCCGGGATTATTGGCGGCACGCGAGATCACCCGCGCACCGGTCATCGGGATTGCAGAAGCTGCCTTTCATATGGCGGCCCTTATCAGCACCCGCTTTTCCGTTGTAACCACGTTGGGCCGCACCGTGATCATCGCCGAGCACCTGCTCGATCAGTACGGATTCAGCCATCAATGCCGCCGCGTGCGTGCGGCGGAAATTCCGGTGTTGGACCTCGAGGATGATGGTGATCGCGCGCTGGAAAAGATCATAGAAGAAAGTTGCCGAGCACGAGATGAGGATGGTATCGGCGCTATCGTGCTGGGCTGCGGCGGTATGGCCAACCTTACCGAGACCATCAGTCGTGAGGTCGGGTTGCCAGTCGTCGAGGGAGTGACTGCGTCGGTCAAACTGGCTGAAGCACTGGTAGGACTGGGACTGTCCACCAGCAAGGTTGGCGATCTGGCCTTCCCGCGAGCCAAGACCTTCACTGGCCAATTCAGCCATCTATCAGGACTTGAACCCGCTCAATAACCACCATTGCCAGGACATGATCATGGTTGCAGAACCCCCATGGTCCGGGAACACGAAGAGCGCCGGATGGCGCTGTAACTCACAAGCATAAATCGCTCTTTCCGAGCGAAAACGAACTCCAAAGGCCAATTCCAACAACAAACATCAGAGCGAGAATCGACATGTCTACTTCGACTCCGCGCCCGGCGACGGGCGCCACTGCTGACCACGCAACGACCAAGGCTGCCGGAGACGAGTCTCTGGCTCCTCAGAAGACCCGCATCATGGGCCGAACCTCTTATCTGCTGGCCTGGTTCGGCGGCTGTGTCTCAATCGGCACCTTCACCATGGGATCGAGTGTGGTTGGCACCCTCAACCTCTACCAGGCCACGTTGGCGATTGCCATCGGCTGTTTCGTGATCGGTGTGGCACTCGCCCTCAACGGTGCTGCTGGCTACAAGTACGGTATTCCGTTCATGGTCCAGGCGCGTAGCTCGTTTGGCTTCCAGGGCACACGCCTGCCGGGGCTGATACGTGCCGTACCGGCCATCGTCTGGTACGGTTTCCAGAGCTGGATCGGTGCCGGTGCCCTCAACCTCGTCTCGGCCACGCTATTCGGCTATGACAACCTGGTGTTGTTCTTCATCGGCTTCCAGTTCCTGCAGATCGGCCTTTCGGTGCTCGGTTTCCAGGGCATCAAGTGGCTGGAGAACATCGGTAGTGCCTTTATCCTCGCCTCGCTGGTCTACATGTTCTACAGCACCGTGGTGCGCTACGGCGACACGCTGTCGGCCAACCTGCTGACCATGGAAGGCTCGTGGGGCCTGCCATTCTGGGGAGCCACCATGCTGTTCCTCGGTATCTACAGCACCATGATCCTCAACGTCAGCGACTATTCCCGCGAGCACAAGGAAGGCTCCGGCCCTGGACTGCTGACCACCATCTATGCCATGTCGATCCTGCCCTGCACCATGTTCATGGGGCTGATCGGCTACATGGTCTCCGAAGCCACCGGCGTCTCCGATCCCATCAAGGTATTTTCCAATGCCGTCGACAATACGCCGCTGCTGATGACCACGCTGCTGTTCATCGCCTTTGCCCAGGTCACCACCAATGTGCTCAACAATGTGGTGCCACCGACCTATGTGCTGATGGACACCTTCAAGCTCAGTTTCCGCAAGTCATCGATCGTCGTCGGCCTGCTGGCCTTTGCCACCTTCCCCTGGGAGCTGGTCAAGGATGAATCGGCAACCGGCCTGCAGATTTTCGTGCAGACCTATTCCGCCTTCCTGGGTCCGATCTTTGCGATTCTGGTGGTCGACTATTATCTGATCCGCCGCCGTACTCTGGACCTGGACAAGCTGTATGACGCCACCGGCCCCTACCGTGGCATCAACCCTGCTGCTCTGGTTGCCACTGTCGTCGGCGTGATCGCGGCCTTCAGCATCTCGACCGTTTCCTGGTATGCCAGCCTGATCCCGGCGGGCCTGACCTATCTGCTGCTGATGCGCTACTGGCCCGCCTGCCAGCGCTTCTGCAACTGAGCACCGGTGCCGCCCCACAAACCGGGGCGGCATCTCAAGTGCCGCCTGGCGCCCCCCGGGCTCTCACGCCTCGTCGCCGGCATGTGTCGACAACAATAGTTGTCAGACAACGATGACAAACAGACAACGATGACAAACAGACAACAACGACAATCAATGGAGTTCTCTCATGCGCAAGCATCTCCTTCCCGTTTCGGGTCACAAGCTGGCCACCTGCAGCCTGCTGAGCGCCTGTCTCTTCGCGGCCTTCATACCCACGGCAAGCGCCGAGAATAACGCCGCCGATACGGCCGACGCCCCCGATCACGCCATCGTGCTGATCAACCCCAACTCGAATGCCGAGGCCACCCATTCCATGGCGGAACTGGCTCGGCTCGAGACCACTGGGGTGGCAAGCGTTATCGAACGCAGCAACACCGATGCCCCGCCGCTACTGACCACGCCTCAGGACATGATCGATGCCGCCCCGGGTGTCGTTGCCATCGGCGTTGAGGCCGCTGAAGACGAGCGCGTGGCCGCAATCATCGTGTCAGCCTTCAGCGACCCCGGACTCGAGGAGCTGCGCGCCGAAGTCGATATTCCGGTATTCGGTATCGGTGAGGAGGTCTTCCACGAGGCTGCCCGCGGCGAGCGGGAGTTCGGCATTGTCACCGTTACCCCGGACGAGGCGCTGATCGAATCCTTCCGCCAGAAGGCCGCGTCCCTCGGCTATGAACACCTCTATCGTGGTGTCAGGGTCACTCCGGGTGATCCCAACGAGCTGGTGCAATCTCCCGACGCTCTTGATGCCGCTCTGGCAAAAGCGGTGCAAGCTTCCATCGAGGAGGATGGCGCCCAGGCCGTGATCATGGGGGGAGGCCCGCTATCGGCCTCGGCGTTCAGGCTGCAGCCTCGCTTCGAGGTTCCGTTGGTAGTCGCCGTCAATGCAGCGGCCCGTGCGGCCGTCGCCGCCATTCGCAGCGAATAGTTGTCAGCCGCCTGCTGCGGACATAGCGGCAGGCCTGCCTACACTGAGAGTGACGGACCTCCCGGACCCAGGGCCCCCCGAGCAGGAGGGCCATTTCCGACCACCACAGCGCAAGGTGTCTCCCATGAACGAACCGGATCTGCACCTCGACACCTCACGTGTCGATGCCTCGCTATACAACAAGGATCTCGCCCCGTTGCCCCATGCCAAACGTAACTGGGGCGCTTTCGAGATATTCAATGTGTGGTCCAACGATATCCAGAGTCTGTTCGGCTACACCCTCGCCGCATCACTGTTCCTGACCTACAACCTGAGTGGCTGGGCGGTGATGGCGGCCATCATTCTCGCCGGTGTGATCGTGATGTTTCTGGTCAACCTGACCGGCTCGCCCAGCGTACGCTACGGCATTCCCTTCCCGGTCATGGTCCGCGCCAGCATGGGAGTGAGGGGGTCCAATCTTCCGGCACTGCTGCGCGCCATTGTGGGGATATTCTGGTACGGCGTGCAGACCTACTTCGCCTCCACCGCCGTTACCCTGATGATCACCGCCCTGATCGGTACCGATGGCGGCGAAGGGGCCCTCGGGCTATCGCCGGTGGCATGGTTGTCCTTCCTGATCGTATGGGTCTTCCAACTGGCCATCTTCTGGGCCGGTATCGAGCGCATCAAGCACTTCCTCAACTGGGCCGGCCCGCTGGTCTATGTGGTGATGGTGGCGCTGATGGCGATTATCTGGTGGCAGGCCGGTGACCAGTTGTTGCCGGCGGTAGGCAGTATCTTCTCCGGCACTGGCGATGATGCCCGCATCGGTGGCTTGCAGGCCTTTGCCGCCATCGTCGGTACCATGGTCGCCTACTTCGCGGCAGTGGTGATCAACTTCGGCGATTTCACCCGTTTCGTGCGTACCGAGCGTCAGATGAAGCTGGGCAACCTGCTGGGGCTGCCGCTGAACGTGGCCTTCTTCTCGTTCATTGCCCTGATCATCACCGCCGGAACCATGGTGCTGTTCGGCGAGGCTCTGACCAACCCCACCGATATCGTCGAGCGGGTCGATGCCCTGCCGCTGACACTACTCTCGGCGTTGACCTTCTTCGCCGCGACCGTAGGCATCAATCTCGTCGCCAACTTCATTCCCCCCGCCTATGACCTGGCCAACCTGTTTCCGCGACATATCAGCTTCCGAACAGGAGGCCTGATCACCGCCTGTGTCGCGCTGATCGTGGGTGCGCTATGGGTGTCGGTCATCAGCCATATCGGCGTGTCGGGCTTCGTCAATGCAGTAGGCGCCGTCGTCGCGCCCTTCTACGGCATCATTGTCGTCGACTACTACCTGATCAAGGGCGGCAAGCTGGATATTCAGGCGCTGTACTCGGCCCGGGAAGGTGATGCCTATACCTATACCAACGGCTGGAACCTGCGTGGTCTGGTGGCATTCGCCATCGCCGCGCTGTTCTCGGCGTCAACTGTGGTAGTGCCCGCCATGGCCAATCTGTCCGGCTTCGGATGGATGCTCGGCGCAGCGCTGGGAGGTGTTCTCTATCTGTTGCTGATGCGCGGCCAGGCGGCAAAGGTGAAAACAGCCTGAGCCAGGTTCACACCGAGGGAGAAGCCAGTCTTCTCCCTCGGCCTTCTCTCACGTTCAGCGAGCGAATATCTCGAACAGATCCAGAGACTCATTGTCTTCTTCAACAATCGACAGTGAGGCTTCGATCGCCTTGAGATGCCGGCTCATGAAGGCCTGGGCACGCTCGCCCTTGCCCTCGGCCAGAAAATTGATCAGGTCCTGATGGTCGTGCGACTCACAACCGAGGTGGCCGGTATTGCCATACACCGCCAGAATCAGCGACGAGCGCGAACACAGGCGTTCGACAAACTCCGCCAGGGTACGATTGCCCGAGATACTTGCTATGTAAGTATGAAAACCGGCGGACAGGCGAATCGCCTGACTCTGCTCCCCACCACGCAAGGCCTCGTGCTCACGCTTCGCCAAGCGCTGAAGCTCCGCTATGTCCGCGGATGTGATTCGCCGGGCAATTTCCGGTATCAGACCACACTCCACCATCTGCCGCGCCTCAAACACATCCCTGGCTTCCTCTGCAGTGGGCCGAGTTACACTAGCCCCACGCCGTGGTGTCAGAGTGACCATTTGTTCGAGCGCCAGGCGCTGCAGAATCTTGCGAATTCCTGTACGACTGACTCCGAATACATCGGACAGAGCATCCTCGCGCAGGCGCGCGCCCGGCTTGAGACGATGTTCGATGATGGCGTCGCTTATCGATCGATAGATGGCTTCATGGCGCTCGGCACCATCGCCGTTCTTCCCCATGCGAAGGCCTGGTGCGTCGGCAGCCTGAGGGGAAGCCTTCACGCGTTGATTCATCAGCGCTCTCCTGTCAGTGCGCTATCCACAGAGTCTGGGCTGGCTTGCCCACTATACTGCAGTCTATTGTATACGACATCCTGCATGCCTGAGTTGAAAAGGACGACACAAAAAGGCCTGTCCACAGAGAGAGGACAGGCCGGAAATATGTCACAGTGCGTATCATCAGCACGGATACAGCGGCTATTCGCTTCCCCAGGCAGCAATCAGCTTGCGCTCATCGTCGGTCATCTGGGTCAGATTGCCCAGCGGCATATAGCCGCTGGCGACTACCTGCTGGATAACCGCCTTGTGTTGCTCGACCTCAGCTTCCGTCTCGAGTGCAATACCAGCAGGTGCGGCGCTGAAACTCGGATGCTCGGGCTGAGCGGCATGGCAGGATGCACAACGCTCAACCATCACGGAGTGAACTCTCGCAAGCGGCGCCTCGTCTACCTCTGCACCTTGCTGCTCGGCGGTGGCCGTCGGTTCGCTGGTGACAGCTGCAGTCGCCTCACCATCATTACCGCTCAGGCTCGGCGCCCCCAGGCCAAAGGCCAACAGGATCAACACGACCCCCGCGGCAGGATAGGCCGGCTTGTTGTGACCCGCGTGCATCAATACGAAGTACTGGCGAATCAAGGCACCGGCAAAGATCAGCAGCGCAATGATCACCCAGGCCCAATCATTGGCGTAGGCAAAGGAATAGTGGTTGCTGATCATCAGCAACACCACCGGCAACGTGAAGTAGGTGTTATGCACCGAACGCTGCTTGCCGCGTTTGCCATCCAGAGGATTGGGTGTCTCTCCAGCCTGCATCGCCTTGACCATGCGACGCTGACCAGGAATGATCCAGAAGAACACGTTGGCCGACATTGCGGTCGCCATCACCGCACCGGTGAGCAGGAAGGCCGCTCGCCCGGAAAAAATGTGCACGCTCAACCAGGCGACCACAACCATCAGTACCGCTACGGCGATACTCAGCAGGCCATCGCGATCCATATTGGGGCTGATGCGCTTGCACAACTCGTTATAGACAATCCAGCCCCCGGCAAGGAATGCCAGCGCGACCAGATTGGCTTCCAGTCCACTCATGTTGGCCGCCCACTGCCATGGGCTGCCGGGGTTTACCAGGTAGAAGCTGGGATTGGCCATGTACAGGATCACGAACAGCGCGAAACCCGACAACCAGGTGGTGTAGGACTTCCAGAACGACCAGTGCAGGTCATCCGGCAGCTTGTCCGGTGCCGTCGCATACTTCTGGTTGTGATAGAAGCCGCCGCCATGCACGGCCCACATTTCACCGAAGACGCCCTTGCGGCGGTCCTCTTCGGCCTTGGGCTTCTTCAGCCCGTTGTCGAGCATGACGAAATAGATCGACTCGCCAATCCAGGCGATGGCAGCGATGACGTGCAGCCAGCGCAGCATGAAATTGGTGACATCAAGCAAGTAGGAAGACATGGCGTGTACTCTGCCGTTGTTGTTGGAAGGCGCGGGAACCGCTGCATGGCGTCACCCGCGCCGAGTCACGGTGGTAAAGAGAGACTCAGCTGCCGCGATAGGTGGAGTAGCTGTAGGCGGAAAGCAGCAGCGGTACGTGGTAATGCTCACTGGAATCGGCTACGCCGAAGCGCAACGGGATATGGTCGAGGAAGCGCGGCTCGCTGGCTTCCATCGCCTGGGCACGCAGATAATCACCAGCGTGGAAGAGCAGTTCGTATTCACCGCTGGTGAAGGCATCGCCTTCCAGCAAGGGGTTATCGCAGCGACCATCATCGTTGGTCACCGTACTCCCGAGTTGAACGCGCTCATCACCGTTGATGCGGAAGATATCGATGCGAATGCCCTGCCCCGGACAGCCGCGCGAGGTATCCAGTACGTGTGTGGTCAAGCGACCCATGATGCTCCTCCTGCTATACGCGATGCCATGTTCGATTGGATGATAATTGCTCGTCGGTGCGAGCCAATGGTAAACATGATTGATCTAAATGAGGGTACATTTCAACCAATTTTTTGTATACAGTTTACGCAGACCTTTACATTCGCTATTCAACCTTCCATCCGTGCAGGCAATAACTGCAGAAGATAACAACGACAGGAGACCACATGACCACGCCGATTCTCGAAAAGCGTCCCAGCCTCATGGACAAGGCTACCTTCGTCGCTACCTATGGCGATGTCTTCGAGCACTCGCCCTGGGTCGCTGAAGCCGCCTGGGAGCTTGGCTTGACTGAGCGGCACGATAACCCCGTGACCCTTGCGGAACATATGGGGCAAGTGCTGATCGATGCCGACAAGGCACAACAGATGCAGGTGATTCTGGCGCACCCCGATCTTGCCGGTAAGGCTGCAGCAGCGGGAGAGTTGACCAACGACTCAACAAGAGAACAGGCCGGCGCGGGGCTGGATCAGTGCACCCAGGAAGAGCTCGAACGCTTCACTCGACTCAACAATGCCTACAAGGAACGCTTCGGCTTTCCCTTCATCATGGCAGTGAAGGGCGGTAATCGGCACACCATTCTCGCCGCATTCGAGGAGCGTCTACACCATGACGCTGATCAGGAGCGTCGAGAGGCTGTCGCGCAGATCAACCGCATTGCCCGCTTCCGTCTGGAAGATCGCGCCAGTTGACCAGCACCACAAGGCACAACGGCCAGCCCTGAACAGGCTGGCCGTTGTACTGAATAGCGTTGCCGCGGATAACGCAAGTCGTTAGCCAATGATGATAGCCTCCCGGCAACCCTCTTCCAAGCTTGGCTCCTTCCCGGCCTGACTCCTTCTACTCCTGACTATAGGCACCGCTGATATCGGAGATGCGTAGAGCCTCGCGTCCCATGCCACCGTGGAGATCCAACATACGCTCCAGCCATGCGTATACCGGGTCGGCGTTGGAGACAAGGTCAGCATTGGAAACACTGCGCGCCCACATGAAGTTTCCAAACACCAGATAGTCACCGGCGCCAGGCGCCTCTCCATCGATGAAATCGGATTGCGCGAGCACTCCGCGCAACGGTTCCAGAGCCGCATCAAGCTGTGACAGCCCCTTGGCAGGCGAATGGAACTCCTCCAACCGACAGCCGAAGCGCTTTTCTCGGGTCTCGCGGAAGTAGCTTCGATCCTTCGGATGAATCGCGTTGATCAGGTCCATGATGATGGTGCGCATGATTGCCGGCGCCATGACACGTTCGACATGACCCTTGATATACAGCGCACGTGCTTCGGCCGCAGGGTCACCCAGCAACGATGGTGTATCCGGATAGGCACGATCCAGGTAACGCAGGATCTCGAAACTGTCGGTAACGGTCTCATCACCATCAACCAGCACTGGCACCTTGTCATGATCAGCAAATGCCAGCGCCTGCTTATCCGTGAAGTTCCACGCCCGAGTTTCCACCTCCAACCCCTTGTGAGCCAAAGCCAGCTTGACTCGCCAGCAATACGGTGAAAACCGCAACTCGTCATCGATACCACACAGGTCATACAGCACTCGTGACATTCTGCTTGCCTCGGTTAAGGAGCGATTGCCACATAGTGCCAGCATCCTGGCCTGGAACCAATGTCATCGCCCGGGTGAAGGGTTGTCATTGTGACACCAGCTCATTGGCAGTCGTCTCCCGAGTGAAATTTTGTCCATTAGTCTAAGAATCTGACACTCCACGCCGAGTTCCGTTCTTAGTCATCCACTTACAAGATATTGTTTTTAAAATACATATCTCAGAAAGAAAGTTGAAATCAGCTTCGGGAAGATTGGTAATACCAATTCTCCAACTATGGAGTTTCCATCGTTGGAGAGCTTATCGTGCAGCGGACGCCATACCGTGATCCGGTGGGCGAACCTTCATCGAGTCTGCTGACCGCAAACGACAAGAGAACACCGGCTGATGACTGATACGACCCTTGCACTGCTGGCATTCGTGCCACTGATACTGGCAGGTATTCTGCTGATTGGACTGCGTATGGCCGCAAGAATAGCCATGCCGATTGTCTTCGTGGTGACCGCTTTGATTGCGCTGCTGGCCTGGGATATGACCATGACCCGGGTCATTGCCTCGACCCTGCAGGGCCTGATCCTGACCGTCGCGATCCTGTGGATCATCTTCGGCGCCATTCTGCTGCTCAACACTCTCAAGCACTCGGGTGGTATTACCGCCATCCGCAACGGCTTCTCCGGCATCAGCCCCGATCGCCGCGTGCAGGCGATCATCGTTGCCTGGCTATTCGGCTGCTTCATCGAGGGTGCTTCAGGCTTCGGAACACCGGCAGCTGTCGCCGCTCCGCTGATGGTCGCACTAGGCTTCCCGGCACTGGCCGCCGTTACTGTGGGCATGATGATCCAATCCACACCAGTCTCATTCGGCGCCGTGGGCACGCCCATTGTGGTCGGGGTTTCGGGGGGCGTTGATCGTGCCGGTATCACCAGCGCACTCGAGGCCGGAGGTTCCAGCTGGCTGGATTACTTCCACCTGATTGCCGGTGAAGTCGCGTTGGTACACGCTGTGGTGGGTGTCTTCATGCCATTGATCATGGTCATGGTCATGGTGCGCTTCTTCGGTGCCAACCGTTCCTGGAAGGAAGGCCTGTCGATTGCTCCCTTTGCCATCTTTGCCGGCGTTGCCTTCGTGGTGCCCTACGCTCTGGCAGGAGTATTTCTCGGCCCCGAGTTCCCATCGATGATCGGCGCCATGGTGGGACTGGCGATCGTTGTCCCTGCCGCCCGTCGTGGTTTCCTGATACCGACCGAGAACTGGGACTTTCCCGACAGCAAGCAATGGCCGGATCACTGGATCGGCAAGCTGAGTATCAAGACCGATGAAGTCGTCGGCAAGACCCGTATTTCCACCTTCATGGGTTGGCTGCCCTATGTGCTGCTTGCCCTGTTGCTGGTGCTGTCTCGCAGTGTCGAGTCCTTCAAGTCGCTGCTGACCTCGGTGAGTTTCGGCTTTTCCGATATTCTGGGAGAAACGGGTGTGTCCGGCAGTGTCGAGCCACTCTTCCTGCCCGGCGGCATCCTGCTGATCGTGGTGCTGATCACTGCGGTAATGCATCGCATGAAGGGTGCCGAGCTCAAGAATGCTTTCAGCGAGTCCACCCGCACTCTACTCGGTGCAGGTTTCGTGTTGATCTTCACCATCCCGATGGTGCGTATCCTGATCAACTCCGGCGTCAACGCTTCCGACCTGCCCTCTATGCCGGTGGCCATGGCAACTTTCGTGGCCAACAGTGTTGGCGATATCTACCCGCTGTTCGCGCCTGCTGTGGGCGGTCTGGGAGCCTTCATCGCCGGCTCCAATACGGTTTCCAACCTGATGCTGTCGGACTTCCAGTTCAATGTCGCCCA
This sequence comes from Halomonas huangheensis, assembly GCF_001431725.1. Taxonomy (NCBI): domain Bacteria; kingdom Pseudomonadati; phylum Pseudomonadota; class Gammaproteobacteria; order Oceanospirillales; family Halomonadaceae; genus Halomonas; species Halomonas huangheensis. Next base: position 3,682,488 of record NZ_CP013106.1, read on the forward strand.
GCAGCTTGGCGTATCCACCGCACTGATGATTTCTCTGCAGGCCGTTGGTGCCGCCGCCGGTAACATGATCGCCATTCACAACGTGGTTGCTGCTTCAGCCACTGTCGGGCTGCTGGGCCGCGAAGGCATCACCATCCGCAAGACGCTGCTGCCGACCCTGTACTACGTGATTGCCGCCGGCCTGATCGGTCTGATAGCGATGCAGGTGGTCGGGATATCGGACCCATTGATGGCCATCGAAGCCGCGGGCTAGACAGCAAGTGCGCAGCACAGAAACGCCGCCTCGGAGATGAGGCGGCGTTCTCGTCGCTGAAAGCTCGCCACTAGCTCGCCGCTAGCTCGTCACTACGGGGTTACTTACAGCTTATAACTTACCGCTTACTGCTCGAGCCGCTCGTAGCTCAGCCTATTCTTGCCAACCGGCTACGATGCAGCCTTGCCTTCGCCACATACCCTTCAACATTGTCCTTGAGCGCCGCTATTGTCTTGTCATCCAGTTCCCGGACCACCCGCGCGGGGGCTCCCACGATCAAGCTGTTGTCGGGAAACTCGGCACCCTCCTTGATCAGAGCGCCAGCGCCCACCAGGCAGTTCCTGCCGATTACCGCACCGTTGAGAACCACCGCTTGAATGCCAATCAGGCTACCCTCGCCAATGATACAACCATGCAACATGGCCTGGTGCCCTACCGTCACGTCCTGACCAACCCGCAACGGGAACCCCGGATCGGCGTGCAGCACGGCGCCGTCCTGGATATTGCTGCGCTGTTGAATCTCGATGCTCTCCGTATCCCCACGTACCACTGCCTGGTACCAGATACTGGCGTCCTCGAATATGCGAACCTGGCCGATGACTTCAGCACTCTCGGCTACCAGAACGCTACGATGTATCTGCGGAGAATGATTACCCAACCGATAGATCGCCATCCTATGCTCCTTCCATGCACGCTCTTGGATCAATAAGAGTATGGCTACTTATTCAGGTGTTTGCCGCACACCAGGCGCCAATTTCACTGGCCACTCTACGCACATCCGACTCACCGACATCGAGATGTGTGACCATCCGCGTACGAGGACGTACCGCGACAAGGATATCGCGCTCGGCCAGCCATGCTTCGAGATCGGCACAGTAGGGTCTGGGTACGTTGACATAGACCATATTCGTCGCCTGCTCCGCTACCGAGATTCCCGGAACACAAGCCAACCACTCGCCCAGCAAGCGTGCATGACGATGGTCATCGGCCAGACGCTCGACATGATGCGTCAGCGCGTACTGACAAGCCGCCGCCAATAATCCAGATTGACGCATGCCGCCACCGAGTGTCTTGCGCCAACGGCGTGCCGCGCTGATGAAACGCTCTCCTCCCAGCAACAAGGCCCCCACTGGTGCGCCCAGCCCCTTGGAAAAGCATAACGTCACCGAGTCGAATCCCGCGCACAGCTCAGCCAGCGACTTGCCGGTCGCGACCGAAGCATTGAACAACCGAGCACCATCGAGATGGCTGGCAAGGCCACGTTCAGCAGCCAGTCCAGTCACGGTATTGATGTAGTCCTGGGGCAGGACCTTGCCATGAAAGGTGTTCTCCAGGCAGATCAGACGCGTGCGGGCATGATGGATATCATCGTCCTTGATCGCAGCGGCGATGTCCTCCAGTCCCATACGACCCTGGGCATCCTGGCTCAGCGGCTGTGGTTGGATACCGCCCAACACGGCCCCTCCACCGCCTTCATCGTGATAGATATGCGACAACTGACCGGCGATGTATTCATCACCACGCCCGCAGTGAACCAACAGCGCTGTCAGGTTGCTCTGAGTCGCAGAGGGAAAGAAAGCCGCTGCAGCAAACCCGGCACGGTCGGCCACTTCCATCTCCAGCATGCGGACACTGGGATCATCCCCCCAGACATCATCACCCACCGCCGCCCGAGCCATTGTCGCGAGCATAGCCTCCGTCGGCCGTGTCACCGTGTCACTGCGTAGATCGATCATGTCGTCCTCTCCCTGGGGCTCAGCAGTAGATCGTATTTCAGGACTATCATCGCCCGCTCTCACTTACCACTTTCAACTACTATGCCAGAGCTCGGGACAACAATTGCACCACATGTTCGGCCTCACGTTCGGTGCCGTCCTTGATCTGGTGGCGACAGCTGGTGCCATCGGCCACGATCAGAGCCTCCCCCGCACTGCGTACTGCGGGTAGCAACGCAGCCTCAGCCATCTGAATCGATGCCTCGTAATGCTCACGCTCGTAGCCGAAACTTCCCGCCATTCCGCAACAGGATGAGTTGATGGTTTCCACCTCGAGACCCGGAATCCAGCTCAACACCTTCTCCACCGGCCGCAACGCATCGAAGGCCTTCTGGTGACAGTGTCCGTGCAGCAATGCCTTCGGCTGGGGCAACGGTTTGAGCGCCAACGCGAGGCGACCTGCTTCCTGTTCACGCACAAGGAATTCTTCAAACAATAGACAGGCCTCGGCCAGCTTGCGGGCCGGCTCACCCAATCCATATCCCAGGAACTCATCACGCATGGTCAGCAGGCAGGAAGGCTCCAGTCCCACCACAGCCGCACCACGCTCTACATAGGGCATCAGTGTTGCCAGGGTGCGCTCGGCTTCGGCGCGAGCACGGTCCACCTGCCCGGCGGACAGGTAAGTGCGCCCGCAACATAACGGGCGCTTGTCCGCCCCCCGGGACAGGATCACACGATAGCCCGCAGCTTCCAGTACCCGGTGAGCGGCCTCGGCATTGGTGCCTTCCATGTAGTTGTTGAAAGTGTCGACAAACAGCACGACTTCAGGCAGTTCGGTTTTGCCCCCTGCAGCGTCTCCCTGGCTAGACGAAGCCTGGGTCTGGAGAGAGGAGGCCCGGGCGAGATAGTTGTCGGTGACCAATGGCAGTTCACGGGCCTCGGCCAGCCCCAGGTAGCGTTTGAGAGGACGCGCCAGCCACGGTAGACCATCGACAAGACGAGTAATGGGCGCAAGGCGTTTGAGGGTCGGTGCCATACGCGGCAGGTCGGCCACCAGCCGCTCACGCAGCGCCACCCCATCGCGTGCCACTCGAGCTGCACGGGCCTCGATCTTGATCCGGGCCATATCCACACCGGTGGGACAATCCCGCTTGCAGCCCTTGCAGGAGACGCACAGGTCCAGCGCCTCCTTGACCTCGTCGCCGGCCAGTCCCTCGCGGCCCAATTGCCCGGACAACACCAGACGCAGGGTATTGGCCCGCCCTCGAGTCAGGTGCTTCTCGTCACGGGTGATGCGATAGCTGGGGCACATGGTCCCGGCATCGAACTTGCGACAGTGACCATTGTTGTTGCACATCTCCACGGCACTGGCGAGGCCGCCAGTGGTATCCACTCCCGTGCCCGGAGCGCTCTGTTCACCGGTCAGCGGATCACGGGTCACGTTCCATGGCGACCAGTCGAGCACCGGGGTCAGCGGGATAGTCTGATACTCCGTCGGGAAGCGGAACAGACGATTGTCATCCATCTTCGGTGTATCGACGATCTTGCCCGGGTTCATCAGGTTATCAGGGTCGAACAGCCCCTTGACCTCGCGGAAGGCATCATTGATGGCATCCCCGAACTGCCATGCCACCCACTCGCCACGGCAGATGCCATCGCCATGTTCACCGGAATAGGCGCCCTTGTATTCACGTACCAGCGCGGCAGCTTCCTCGGCAATCGCGCGCATCTTCTCGGCGCCACCACTGCGCATATCGAGAATCGGCCTGACATGCAGGGTGCCGACACTGGCGTGGGCATACCAGGTACCTTCGGTGCCATGACGATGGAAGACTTCGGTCAGGCGGTCGGTGTATGCGGCGAGGTGCTCCAGCGGAACCGCACAGTCCTCGATAAACGACACCGGCTTGCCGTTGCCCTTCATGCTCATCATGATATTGAGTCCAGCCTTGCGCACGTCCCACAGCGCCTTCTGCGACTTTGCCTCGGCCATGTCGACCACCGATCCGGGCAGCCCCAGCTCCCCCATCAGCTCATTGAGTCGCGCCAGATCACGGATCAGCGCCTCGCGATCGGGACCTGCGAACTCCACCAGCAGCACCGCATCGGGGCGCCCGATCAGGGCGGTCTCGATCACCGGACGAAACGATGGGTTCTCCAGCGCCAGCTCGATCATGGTGCGATCGACCAGCTCCACCGCGGTCGGCGCCAGGGTGACAATGTGCTGGGTCATATCCATGGCCTGATAGAAGGTCGGGAAGTTCACCACTCCCAGCACCTTGTGTTCAGGCAATGGCGACAGCTTCAGCGTGATCCGCTGGGTCACCGCTAGAGAGCCTTCGGAACCAATCAGCAGGTGCGCCAGGTTGGCTCGGCCATCAGAGTCATAGGGCAAGGGGTTCTGGCAGTCGAAGATGTCCAGGTTATAGCCCGCTACCCGCCGCGTGAGCTTGGGATAGTGCTCGCGAATGCGCTGTTGTTCGCGCTCGGCAATCCGACGCACAGCCTCAGCAATCCGGGATTCCCTTGATCCCGCCGTCAGCTCATCGACAAACCCGAAACGGGCCTCACCTCCATCGGCCATCAGCACATCGACACCCAGCACGTTGTGTACCATGTTGCCGTAATGGATCGAACGCGAGCCGCAGGAATTGTTGCCGGCCATCCCGCCCAGGGTGCACTGAGCGCTGGTCGAGACATCCACCGGGTACCATAGCCCATGCGGCTTGAGCCAGGCATTGAGATGATCGAGCACGATCCCTGGCTCCACCACTACGGTACGAGCGTCGGGATCAAACTCGATTACCCCATTGAGCGAACGGCTGACATCGATCACCAGTGCCTCACCCACCGTCTGGCCACACTGGCTGGTACCGCCGCCACGCGGCAGAACAGGAACCCCTGCATCGCGAGCGATATCCACCGCCAGCGCCAGGTCGCGCTGATGACGAGGAATCACCACTCCAAACGGAGTGACCTGATAGATCGAGGCATCGGTGGAGTAGCGACCCCGCGAAGCCTCATCGAACAACACATCACCTTCGAGCTCCTTGCGCAGACGCGATGCCAACTCAGTCACTGGACGTATTCTGGCATCACGACCAACCAGCTCTCGATCGGTATGGGGTGAGGTAAATACTGTCATGAACCCTCCTCAGGCATCGCTGGCGTGAGCCGGAGCATGCTCGGAGAAGTAACGCATGGCGGCCTCCACTCCGCTGCTGGCCAAAGGCACGCCAGACATTGTCAGGCCCATCTCGCAGCCGCTGAGGGTCGCCATCAGCGTCAGATCATTGCAGTCGCCCAGATGACCGATACGGAACATGCGTCCTTTCGCCTTACCCAGCCCCATCCCCAACGACAGGTCGAAACGCCGATAGATCAGCTGGCGTACCGTATCGGCATCGACACCCTCGGGCATCACAACCCCAGTCAACACCGGTGAGTACACGGCAGGATCCTGGCACTGGATCTCGAGGCCCCAGGCCTTGACTGCCTCACGGACCCCAGCTGCCCAGCGCTGGTGGCGGGCAAAGACATTATCGAGACCTTCTGTGAGCAGCATGTTCAGCGACTCGTCGAGGCCATAAAGCAGGTTGGTGTTGGGCGTGTAGGGCCAGTAGCCATTGCGGTTGGCCTCGAGAATCTCGTCCCAGGCCCAGAAACTCTTCGGCAGTTCAGCCTTGCGGCTGGCGTCGATGGCCTTGTCCGACAGCGCATTGAAGCTGATCCCTGGCGGCAGCATCAGTCCCTTCTGCGAACCTGAGATGGTGACATCGACGCCCCATTCGTCATGCCGATAGTCGGCACTGGCCAACCCGGAGATGGTATCGACCATCAACAGTGCTGGGTGGCCAGTGGCATCAATGGCACGACGCACCGCGGCAATATCACTGGTCACCCCGGTGGAGGTCTCGTTGTGGACCACGCACACCGCCTTGATGCGCTGCTCACTGTCTTCACGCAGACGGGCCTCGATCATCTCGGCCTGTACCCCATGCCGCCAGCCCTCATCACCGGGCAAGCCGATGAATTCTGGCTCCAGACCCAGGCGCCTGGCCATCTTCTGCCACAGGGTGGCGAAGTGCCCGGTCTCGTACATCAGCACGCTATCTCCCGGTGATAGTGTGTTGATCAAGGCCGCTTCCCAGGCACCGGTCCCCGAAGCGGGATAGATCACTACCGGCCCCTGGGTCTTGAACACCTGACGAACCTTGTCGAGTAGCTCACGTCCCAACGCACCGAACTCCGGACCACGATGATCGATGGTCGGCAGGCTCATGGCTCGCAGGATACGATCCGGCACCGGCGAAGGTCCGGGAATCTGCAGGAAGTGACGGCCGGAAGGATGGAAGTCCAGGTTAAGCATGTCTTGGTCCTCATCGGCGCTATCATCAGCGCCTGTTGTTGTTCCAGATCAGGAAATTCGACTCGAGATAACCTTGAAGTCAGGGGGTCGACAGGCCCGAGAATAGCGACAGTGAGCTCGTGTATATGTAATTATGAATTCAACACCATCGATACCAGCGCCTGAAAAAGCACTTATGTATGCATCAGGACGAATGGATCAGCGTACGACGCCCTTCTCACGCAACTCGGCAAGCTCCTCCTCGGAGACACCAAGCCCTTGCAGCACTTCATCGGTATGTTGAGCAAACAGCGGCGCCGGCATGCGGATATCCAGCGGCGTGGCAGAAAATTTGGTCGGAAAGCCGATGGTCTTCATGCGCCCCATCACCGGGTGCTCGACTTCCTGGACCATGCCGCGCTCCAGATAGTGCTCGTCGTGCATGGCCTCGCTGAAATCATTGATCGGTCCCGCAGGAACACCCGCCTGGTCACAACGCGCCAGCCAGAAGGCTCGATCCTGGTCGACAAGAATCGCCTCCAATACCTGTTCCAGCGCCTCGACATTGGTGCCGCGGTCCAGATTGGTGACGAAACGCGGATCTTCCATCAGTTCAGGGCGCTCGATGACCTCGGTACAGAAGCGCTCCCAGGTCCGCTGGTTGGCACAGCCGAGCATCATGTAACCGTCGCGAACCTGCACCGCCTGATAGGGCGCCGAAACACGGTGCCGCCAACCGGTTGCCGCCGGAACCCGCCCTTCGGAGAAGTATGCCGCCGCCTCCCAGGTGAACCAGGGCAGCCCACATTCAGCAATGGACACGTCGAGATGCTGGCCCTCTCCGGTCTTTTGCCGATGGATATACGCGGCCAATATCGAGTAGATGGAGGTGATGCCTGCGCCGATGTCATATACCGCGACACCAGTCTTGAGTGGACGCCGGCCCGGCTCCCCGGTCATCGACATCAAGCCGCTCATGCCCTGCGCGACCAGATCGAAGCCACCCTTGCGGCTATAGGGACCGGTCTGGCCATAGCCGGAAATCGAACAGTAGATGATGCTCGGATTTACCTTTTTCAGGCTCTGGTAATCGATACCCAACGATTGAGTCACACCGGGGCGGTAGTTCTCCACCACGACATCCGCCTCACTAGCGAGGCGGTAGAACAGCTCGCGGCCCTGCTCGCTCTTGAGGTTCAGTGAAATGCTCTTCTTGTTGCGATTGATCTGCGCAAAGCAGGTCGACTCGTCATTGACGTAAGGGCCCATTTGACGGCTGTCATCACCACCATTGGCCTTCTCGACCTTGATCACCTCTGCCCCCATATCGCCCAGCACCATGGTGCAGTAGGGGCCAGCCATGATCTGGGATGCGTCCAGAACCTTGATGCCTTCGAGTGGCAGCATATTGATCTCCTTGCCCGAACCCGGCGTCAGCGTCCACGCCAGGTGAAAGGCGTCTTGTTGACGAATTTGTTCACGGCAGCCTTGAAGTCCTCACTGGTGTAGCAAGCGGCTATCCAATCATCACTGGCATCGCTCGCTGCGCGTTTCTCATCCAACAGACGTTGAATCACCTGCTTGGCGGCCAGTACCGTCAATGGCGCACGACGCTTGAAGGCAACAGCGCGCTCGGTGACCGCCGCCGTAATCTGCTCAGCGTCGATAATCTCGGCGACCAGTCCGGCAGCATGTGCGTCTTCGGCGCCGATCAGCTCACCGGCCATCAACACCTGCTTGGCACGCGCCACTCCCGCATGTTCCACCAGTCGCGAGATATTGGTGATCGACAGGCAGTTGCCGAGGGTGCGAGCAATGGGAATACCGAATTGCAGCGACGGCGTGGCGTAGCGGAAATCACAGGCCAGGGCGATGGCCGCGCCACCGCCAACGCAGAAACCTTCCAGCAGAGCCAGAGTCGGACGCGGCAGGCGCTCTACTCGCCCCACCAGATGGTCGATGCGTCGCTCGTAGGCAATGGCATCCTCGCCACTGGAGAACTCAGCGAACTGCTTGATATCGGTGCCGGCGACGAAGGCTTCGCCGCCAGCACCGCGCATTACCACCGCCACCACTTCCGGGTCGTTCTCGATCGCCTCACAGTGGGCATCAAGCTGGTCGTACATCTGCCAGGTCATGGCATTACGACTGGCCACGCGATCGAAGGTCAGCCAGGCAATGCCATCTTCGACGCGGTAATCGACCCGGCCCTGTTGGTTGTCACTCATCACAGTCTCCCGATGTTGTTCATCAACACCTGTCATCAAGATTGCTCATCACGTGCCGTAGATCAGATTGACCAGCGCCAGAGCGACTGCCGGCACATAGGTGTTGATCATCAGGATCACGAACAGCACCCCGAGGAACCACAGGTTGGTTCGGGTGGTGGCCCATATATCGGCCTTGGCTATGGAGCACGAGGCGATCAATACGCTGGCCACCGGAGGTGTCTGTTGGCCGATGGCCAGATTGAGGGTCACGATCAAGCCGAAATGCAGAGGATCAATGCCGACCGCCGTTACCAGCGGCAGCACAATCGGTACCACCAGGATGATCGCCGCCGCCGAGTGCAGGAAGATACCGAGGATCAGGAACACGACATTGAGCAGCGCCAGCACCACATACTTGTTGCTGGTCATCTCGGCGATCGAATTGGCCAGTTGCTGTGGAATCTGACTCTCGGTGAGGTAGTGCCCCACCACCGCCGAGCTGGCCACCAGCAACATCACCACCGCAGTCTGCACCCCGGCATCGAGGCAGGACTTGTAGAAGGTACGCAGGGTGAACTCACGGTACACCACCGCACTGATGAAGATCGCCACGATCACCGCCAATGCCGCGCCTTCGGTGGCCGTGACGATACCGCCGAAGATACCGCCGAGAATGATCACCGGGATCACCAGCGCCCAGGCGGCGCCCTTGAAGGCCTTCCACAATCGGCTGGCCTGAAAGCGCTCTTCCGCAGGCAGGTTGTAGCGCCGTGCCAGGAAGTAACACATCGCTGCCAGCCCCAGAGCGCCAAGCAGCCCGGGGAATATCCCGGCAACGAACATCTTGACCACCGACTCTCCAGACATCACCGCATACAGGATCATGGGAATCGATGGCGGCAGAATGATCGCCAGGCTCGCGGCCGACGATGAGATGGCGGCGGCAAACTCCTTCGAGTATCCCTTGCTGCGCATGGCGGGAATCAGCAGGCTACCGATTGCCGATACCCCCGCCACCGCCGACCCGGAAATTTCCGCGAAGAAGATCGAGGCGCCGATGGTCACCATCGCCAGCCCGCCCTTGACGAAACCGATCATCGCCGAGGCCAGTTCAATCAGGCGCCGCGAGATGCTCGAGGCATTCATGATTGCCCCGGCAAGAATGAACAGTGGAATAGCGATCAACGGAAAGTTGGTAGCACCGTCGAACATCACCATGCCGATATTGGGCAGTGCATAACTGCCATAACTGACGATGGTCGCCAGCGCACCAACAATACCCAGTGCAACAGCCACCGGAACATTGATCAAGATCAGCCCGATCAGGCCGACGAACATGGATGCAATGATCATGGGGCACTCTCCTGTTCAGTTGGCCTGGCGGGATGTCGAGGGTGCCTCGTCATGCCCGGCCTGGTGGGTGTCATGGACAGAGTCAGGCGTGATACCTGCCTCTTCCAGCTCGTGGTCAATGAAGCCTGCGCCACGCGCGCTGGCAATCACCTCAGGCAGGCGCAGCAACTGTGCGATGATGAACAGCGCCGAGCCGATCGGTATCACTGACTGGGTCACCTGCAGCGATACACTGGTCAAGCTGATCATCGTCGACCCTTCGAGGATCTCTACGACCTGATATCCGGTGATTCCAAGCAACACGAAGAAAGCGACGGTGCATAACTCCCCCAACATTGCGACCGGCAGACGAACCGCTGGCGGCGTCATGTTGAGAACACTGGGGCAAGCGATATGCGCTCCCTTGAGCGCAGCCAGAGCTGCACCGTAGTAAGTCAGCCAGGCGAGACAGATGGATGCCAGCTCGTCGTACCAACTGAAGGGAGAGCCCAATAGGCGCGACAGGAAGCCCACGGAAATGATTATCGTCAGCGCCAGCATATTGAGAAAAACAATGGCTTCGAGGGCACGTTGATAGGCTCGAGCGAATGACTTGAGGGACACGATGCGAACCTCCCGAAGGGGGGTGATACCTCCAGAGCGTCAAAGGCTGAAGAGGCGGGGCGGTAGCGCGGTGTCATCACCTTCGTTCGTGAGACACCGCACAAGGGTTACGGGCGCAGCGCTTCAATCTGCTCAAGCAACTGCTGACCGCCTTCCACTTCGGCCGAGAACTTCTCGTAGATAGGCGCCGAGCCTTCAACAAAGGCCTGGGTATCGACCTCGTTGACCTCCATACCCGCCGCTTCGAATTCCGCCACCAGCTCTTCATCCAGAGTCGCGCCCTGCTCCAGAGCAAAATCCTCTACATCCATCGCCGTCTGTTCGAGCACTTCACGCACATGTTCGGGTAAACGGTTCCAGCTCATGCCCGCGACCACGTAGGCCGGCGTGTAGACATGATTGGACAACGACAGGTAATCCTGCACCTCCTGGAAGCGCTGCGAGAATATCTGTACCAGTGGGTTTTCCTGCCCATCCATGGCACCGGTCTGCAGGGCTACGAAAGCCTCGGACAATGCCATCGGTGCCGGACTGGCGCCGTAACTCTTGAACATCTCCACGCGCCAGACGCCATTCGGGGTCCGCAGCTTGATGCCCTGAAGATCATCGGGGGTCACGATGGGTCGGACATTATTGGTGATCTGACGAAAGCCGTTCTCCCAGATCCCAAGCAGGCGATAGCGCTTGCCCTCTGCGGCCTTCGCCAACACATCGCGCAGCACTTCGTCACGCACTTGCCGGAAATGATCGCGATTCTCGATCAGATAGGGCATCTCGAATACCGAGAACTCCGGAGCCACGCTGGACATGACTGATGATGGCAGCGCCAGATCGATAGTCCCGAGCTTCAGTTTATTGAGCATCTGCGAGTCATTGCCCAGCTGACTGGAGCCGAAGACCACCACTTCCGCCTCACCTTCCAGGCGCTCATTGGCGAGTCGTGCGAATTCATTGGCGGTGATCTCGAACAGTGAGCCAGGCCCACCGACATGACCAAACTTGACTTCAATTTCATTGGCCTGAGCGCTACCGACACCCAATGCAATCACGGCAGCGGCCAGAGCGGTCTTGAATAGCTTCATCTCACTCTCCGAAATGTTGTTGTTATACGCGGAATGGCACCTCAAGCAGCGCTTTTCTGCTTCGCGCCATCGTCTGACCTCTGGAATATGGATACATAATTCAAAATTAGGTATTATACTTTTGTCGTCATGAATACACCGCAGTCATCCATTTTCATGTTTATTTTCAATAAAGTAGAAGATATATTCTGGCAATATATTGATGATCAGTGACAAAAAAAGGGCCCATCGGGCCCTGGTATTACTGTCTGTGGTACTGGACAAGCTCTAGTTCAGAATTCTGGCCAGGCGGTCAGTCAGGTGCCAATCCAGCCTTCCACTGTTGCGATGCAATACCGTGCATCGCCACCTGCTGATCCTGCTCCGAGGAAGCCCCACTAACTCCCACCGCTCCCATCACACAATCATCGTCGTCGAGAATCAGCACTCCTCCAGCAACCGGTATGAAACGCCCGTCCGCCGCAGCAGCGACCGAGGCCAGAAAGGCGGGACGTTCCGCATTACGTTCACCAATGGTGCCGCTGGATATCCCCATACCGAGAGCAGCATTGGCCTTGCCCCAGGCTACCGGGAAGCGCAGCGGACTGCAGCCGTCCTCGCGCTCGGCAACCACCGCGTGGCCACCCGCATCCAACACCACCACCGATAGAGGAGGCAGGCTCAGCTCACGAGCCAGTGCCAATCCTGCATCGATCAAGCCTCTTACCTGTTTTCGCGGCAGCATCACTCTCGCCGCATATACCTGTCCCGCCATCGTCTGTCCTCCATTCCTGTTCCGGTCGTTCACTCTTGTGTGGTTGTATCGCTGGCACTGCAGGCCTTCCCTGCCTTGCGAGGAAAAAGGCATTGGCCTGATTGAATTTTGAATTCATAATGCCAAAAGCATGGCAGTGTCAAGCCTGCTCATCCAGCAGAACCGTCGCTACTACGCCGCATCGGACTAAGCCACTCCAGCGCAGCAATCGCCGTATTGTCCCGCGCTTCAAGATGCGGCAAGGTAACTCGAACGGCGTGACGCCGATCTGACTCAGGAAACACGACATGGAAAAGATTCAGCCGCGCAGCCTGTATCTCGAAGTAGCCGACAGGATTCGCGACCTGATCGAACAGGGAAATCTGCTCCCCGGTGAGAAGGTCGCCGAAAAGGAGCTCTGTGAACGGTTCGGGGTATCGCGTACGCCGCTACGCGAAGCCCTCAAGGTACTGACATCCGAGGGCCTGGTGGAGAACCTGCCCAACCGTGGATCGCGGGTGGTACGCCTGACTCGCCAGGGCGTACAGAACACCTACGATGTCATGGGTGCCCTTGAAGGGTTATCCGGAGAATTGGCCTGCGATCATATCTCGGACGCCGAGATCACCTCTATCCGCAAGCTGCACCAACGCATGTTGGGTCACTATCAGCGCCAGCAGCTGAAGCCCTATTTCGAGGTCAACCAGCAGATTCATGAGGCAATTCTGGCGGCATCACGCAACGACGTGCTCAGCGAGATGTACAACAACCTGAGCCAGCGCGTGAAACGCATTCGCTATAGCGTTGAAATGGGGGAAGCCAACTGGGCCCAGGCTGTCGCTGACCATGAAGCCATGCTCGAAGCTCTGGAAGCCCGCGATGGCCCGAGCCTTGGAGCCATTCTGCGTCGGCACCTACGCCACAAGCTGGAGGTAGCTGCCGTCTCAGGCATCATTGATGACTGAAACGATGGCCGTCGATCGTTACCACTCCTCAAGCCGCATCGCGGCACGCTCCAGGCGCTGCCCCTCGGCATCGATCTCACGCAGCTGTTCACTGATGGCTGATAGATGCTCAAGGGCGACGCGGCGTGCCAGCTGTGCCTTGCCTTCGACGACGGCACGATGCAGGCGTGCATGCTGGCGATTGATCATGTCTCGGGAATCGGGACGATGATAAAGGTGCTTTACCGAAGCAAAGACTGAGCTCAGCAACAGATCGGTCAGGCTCGACAGGGTATGCATCAACACCGGGTTGTGCGATGCCTGACAGATCGCCAGATGAAAAGCATGATCCAACCTCGCCAGCCGCTCGACATCGATGCTCCCGGCCTTTTCCACGTAATCCGCCATCTCGCGATAGCGTCGGGTAATCAGTACGCGGTCGGATGGTGTGCCACGATTGGCTGCCAAACTCGCTGACTCACCTTCCAGCAGGGCTCGCACCTCCAGTAGGTCATAGAGCGTACGCGGGTGCTCACGAAACAGGTGCATCAACGGAGTGACATAGGGCGCCTCCACCAATGGAGCCACCTCTGATCCACGCCCCTGTCGCGTGATGATCACGCCCTTGCTGCGCAGCGTGCCCAACGCCTCGCGCAACGAGGAACGCGCCACGCCGAGGCGCTCACAGAGGCGTCGCTCGGATGGCAGCAACTGTCCCGGCCGAAAGACGCCATCGAGAATCAGGTTCTCGAGCCTTGAGGCAATCGCCTGTGGCGTAGTGGATGGTTTCAAGCGTTCATTTTCTTCCACCCGGCCTCCCTCTCCTGCCATGAATCAGAGTGCTGATCGCACGTGATGACTGGGCCCAGCGCGATATTCAGTCATTGCTCCAGTGAAATAACTGGTCAGACCAGCAAACCAGAATATGGACAGTATCGTCAAGGACGCGCAGATTGGGCGTCATGGCAGACAACAACAGCAGACAACTACGATAGCGGGAAATGCCCATGAACATCCTTCACGACGAGCGTCTCGATGGCGAGCTTGTGCCGCATGACCGTGCCAAGGTGTTGGCAGCTCTGGCCAATGCCGCGCCGGACCTGACTTTGCTGCACCGAGAGGAGGATCTGCGTCCCTTTGAGTGTGATGGCCTCTCCGCTTACCGGGTGCTGCCAATGCTGGTGGCGCTGCCCGAGACGCTCGACCAGGTCGAAGCGTTACTGCGCAAATGCCATGAGCTGCGTGTCCCGGTGGTGACGCGTGGCGCTGGTACCGGCCTGTCCGGTGGTGCCCTGCCGCTGGAACAGGGTGTGCTGCTGGTCATGTCGCGCTTCAGCCGTATTCTCGAGATCGATGCCGATGCCCGCATTGCCCGAGTTCAGCCAGGTGTCCGCAATCTGGCGATTTCCGAGGCTGTCGCTCCCCATGGGCTCTACTACGCGCCGGACCCCTCCTCACAGATCGCCTGTTCGATCGGCGGCAATGTCGCCGAGAATGCCGGAGGTGTGCACTGCCTGAAATACGGGCTGACCGTACACAATGTGATGAGCCTCAACGTCATGACCATCGAAGGTGAGCGCATGACCATCGGCTCGGAGGCACTAGACAGCCCGGGCTTCGATCTACTCGCACTGATGATGGGCTCAGAGGGCATGCTCGGCGTGGTCACCGAGGTCACGGTCAAACTGCTGCCGAAACCGGAAACCGCAAAGGTACTGATGGCCAGTTTCGATGACATCGAGAAGGCAGGTACCGCAGTCGGTGCAATCATCGCCGCCGGCATCATTCCCGGTGGGCTGGAAATGATGGACAACCTCGCCATCCGCGCCGCCGAGGACTTCATTCAGGCCGGTTACCCGGTGGATGCGGAAGCCATCCTGCTGTGCGAACTGGATGGCGTCGAGGCCGATGTCCAGGAAGATATCAATACAGTGCGCCGCGTACTCGAGACATCCGGGGCCACCGACATTCAACTGGCGAGGGATGACGCCGAGCGCGCGCGTTTCTGGGCCGGACGCAAGAACGCCTTCCCTGCCGTCGGCCGCATGTCACCGGACTATTACTGCATGGATGGCACCATTCCTCGACGCGAACTACCGCGAGTCCTCAAGGGTATCAGCCAACTATCCGAGCAATACGGCCTGCGGGTGGCCAACGTCTTCCACGCTGGTGATGGCAACATGCATCCACTGATCCTGTTCGATGCCAATCGCGAAGGCGAACTGGCCGTCGCCGAGGAACTGGGAGGCCGCATTCTCGAACTCTGTGTCGAAGCCGGTGGCTCGATTACCGGCGAGCACGGTGTTGGCCGCGAGAAGATCAATCAGATGTGCGCACAGTTCGGCAGCCTGGAAATCACCGCCTTCCATGCGGTCAAGCACGCCTTTGACGAACATGGCCTGCTCAACCCGGGCAAGAATATTCCGACCCTTGCCCGCTGCGCCGAGTTCGGTGCCATGCACGTGCACAACAATGAACTGCCCCACCCGGAACTGCCGCGTTTTTGAGGACACCCCATGTCAGCAACCGAAACCTCCACAACGTCAGGCGACGATCTCGTCTCTCTTGGCGAACGCCTCAAACAGGCGCACCGAGAAGGTGGTGCAGTACGCATCGAGGGCGGCGGCACCCGGCATTTCACCGGACGTCAGGTCGAGGGCGAGGTGCTCTCCACGCGCAGGCATCGCGGTATCACCAGTTACGACCCGGTCGAACTGATTGTCTCGGTGCGTGCCGGCACCCCGTTGCAGGAGCTGGAAGCAACCCTCGCCCAGCACGGTCAGATGCTGCCCTTTGAGCCACCGCGCTTCGGTGCCGAGAGCACCGTGGGCGGCATGGTTGCCAGTGGGCTTTCCGGTCCTCGCCGCCCCTGGGCCGGAGCGGTGCGCGACTTCGTACTGGGTATGCGCGTACTGGATCACCAGGGTCGCGAACAGCGCTTTGGCGGTGAGGTCATGAAGAACGTGGCCGGCTATGACCTGTCGCGTCTGATGGTTGGCGCCCAGGGCACACTCGGCCTGATCACCGAGGTATCGCTCAAGGTCCTGCCGGTACCCAGCTCGAGTCGCAGTCTGCGCCTCGAGATCGATCGTGAGCGGGCCATGCAGCAACTGGCCAGTTGGGGGCGCCAGCCCCTGCCGTTGAGTGCGGCCACCTGGCATGACGGCGCCCTGAACCTGCGCCTCGAAGGCGGACCGGGTTCGGTGGCTGCGACGGCGGACATGATCGGTGGTGATGATCTCGACGCTGGCTACTGGCAACAACTACGCGACTGGCAGTTGCCGTTGTTCAGGGATGATCAGTTCAGAAGCCAGCCGTTCACCGATCATCAACAGCCGCTGTGGCGCCTGGCATTGCCGGCCAATACCCCAGCTCTGGCGCTTGCTGAGCTGGAGGGCGCGGAGAGTATCGATGACTGGGCAGGTTGCCAGCGCTGGTTGCGCAGCGACATCGAAGCCACAACTCTGCGTGACGCCTGTGCGCTGGCTGGTGGTCATGCCACCTGCTTCACGCCACAGGCCGCTGATCCCTATACGCCGCTATCTCCGGTGCTGGCACGCTACCATCGCCAGCTCAAGCAGCAACTCGACCCCAACGGTGTCTTCAACCCCGGTCGGCTATATCCCGACTTCTAGCGATTGACTCGAGAATTGCACCACACAATAAGCAACGGGCCGATGGAGTCCGAGACCGGTACCAGGACGAGGAAGAGATGCAAACCAATTTCAGCGACAGCCAGCGTCAACAGGTGCATATCCGCGAGGCCGAAAAGGTTCTGCGGACCTGTGTGCACTGTGGCTTCTGCAATGCCACCTGCCCGACCTATCAACTGCTGGGTGACGAGCGCGATGGGCCGCGTGGGCGCATATACCTGATGAAGGAATTGCTCGAAAGCCGCGATGACGACGAGCGTATTACCGACGAAACTCGCCTGCACCTGGATCGTTGTCTGACCTGTCGCAACTGCGAAACGACCTGCCCATCAGGCGTCGAGTACCACAAGCTACTGGACATCGGCCGTGCCGAGATCGAGCGGCGCGCACCACGTTCGGCAGCCGACAAGGCATTGCGCTTCGGGTTGCGCAAGGCACTGGTTGACCCGTCTCGTTTCAAGGCGCTGCTGTCCATGGGCCAGATATTCCGGCCACTGGTCCCGGGTGCCCTCAAGGACAAGATGCCGGCCCCTGCTCCGGATCCCGGTGTACGTCCCGAAAGGCACGACCTGCAACGTCAGATGCTGATTCTCGAAGGTTGTGTACAGCCCGGTTTGTCCCCCAATACCAATGCCGCCACCGCGCGAGTGTTGGAGCGCCTGGGTATTGGCCTGACGCCAACGCCTCAGGCAGGTTGTTGCGGCGCCATCGACTTCCACCTGAGTGCGATGGAGGCCGGCCGTGAGCGTGCACGCCGCAATATCGATGCCTGGCTGCCACACCTTGATGCCGGCTGCGAGGCGATCATCCAGACAGCCAGTGGCTGCGGTGCCTTCGTCAAGGAATATGTCGATATTCTCGCCAACGATCCCGAGTACGCCGACAAGGCTCGCCGCGTCAGCGACGCGACACTTGATCTGGTTGAAGTGCTCGGCCAGGAGGCACTGGATAACCTGTCGATCAAGGCCGAACAGCGCCTTGCCTTCCACTGCCCGTGTACATTGCAACACGCCCAGAAACTGAGTGGCGCAGTGGAGCGGGTGCTTGCCGACCTGGGCTTCGAACTGACAGCGGTACAGGATCCACATCTGTGCTGTGGGTCCGCCGGAACCTACTCGATCACCCAGCCCCAGTTGTCGAAACAACTCCGAGACAACAAGCTCGCCGCTCTCGAGGCCGGCAACCCCGAAGTGATCGTCACCGCCAACATCGGTTGTCAGTCACACCTGGCATCGGCCAACCGCACACCGGTCCGCCACTGGATCGAGATCGTCGACGCGGCACTACAGTGAGTCCAGAGCGTATAGGGCTCATAGGGTGCGACAGGAAACCACTGTGCACAACCGAAGCGAATACGACTAGACTGCAAATGCAGAAATAATTTCCATTAAACAATCAACCTTCTGCTGGAGACTCCCCTGATGCCGACCAAACACTACCTCGACCAACAACAGGTCAGTGCCATTCTCGATGCCGCCGAGCGCGAGGCCGAGGCCAATGGCTTTGCCGTGACCATTGCCGTTGCCGACGATGGAGGTTATCTACTGGGACTGCGTCGCCTTGATGGCGCCGCGCCCTTCAGTGCCGAGGTGGCAGCCGCCAAGGCACGCTCAGCTGCCATCGGTCGCAAGGAAACCCAGGTGTTCGAGGACATGATCAACAACGGCCGCAACGCCTTTATCTCAGCGCCCATGCAGGGCCTGATGTCCGGCGGCGTACCCGTCATCATTGATGGCCAGGTCGCCGGCAGCGTGGGAGTTTCCGGGGTCAAACCCGAACAGGATATCCAGGTCGCCAGAGCCGGTGTTTCCGCCGTGCTCTGATGCCTTCTCACGCCCCTGGCCAGAACCAGGGGCGCATCCACTCCTGTTCTTCTCCAGCTTCCTTGATCATGCCTTCCCGCCTTGCATTCCTCCCTGCCCTGCCCTGCCTTACCTTGCCTCACATCCCTGACCGCTGTTTCTTCCTTCATCGACTATCTTCAAGAGGGCCATGGAAGTGAACCAGCATCATCGGAATGACTCACCTCCTGCTGGCCACAAGCCAGGCCCGGAATGTAGTGCAGGCCCGGCTTGTTGCACCACTCCACCACCACAGTGAGTAAGCGCCATGCCGGGTTACTACGAACTCAAGAAGACAGATGCCGACAAGTACCACTTTACCCTCAAGTCCGGGAATCATCAGGTCATCCTGACCAGCCAGCATTACAAGAGTCGCTCCTCAGCGGAGAATGGTATCGAATCGTGTCGCAAGAACAGCGGGATCGATGAGCGCTTCGAGCGCAAGACGGGGAAGAATGGACAACCGTTCTTCAGCCTGAAGGCCAGCAATGGCCAGATCATTGGCAGCAGCGAGATGTACAACACCGAAGCGGCACGCGACAAGGGTATTCAGTCGGTCAAGACCAACGGACAGGGGCCCACCAAATTCAAGGAGCAGTAGCCCGGTCAGGTATCATCGCCTTCGGCCGGTGTCGAAGGCGAATTCAACCGCCCCACCGGCACATGCACTGACGGCATGATGTCGCTGGTATCGGTAAGGTGGGATGACTGATCATCGAAGAAGATATCGGGCTGAATGACCTTGAGTACATGATGCTTGGCGATCCCGCCGAGAAAGTAAGCCTCATTGACCGTGACACCCCAGTCGCGCAGGGTATGCACAACCCGCTCATGGGCGGGTGCATTGCGTGCGGTGACAATCGAGACCCGCACGCGGGGTTGATAGCTCCCCTCCGCTGTCTGCGCATGCGCCCTTTCGCGCTGCTGAACCACGGCCAGCCTGCGTACCAGGTCGGCAAGCACCCCCGGTGCAGCAGGCACTTCCGCATGCTCTCGCTCATGGGCAAGAAAAGCGTCCAGCCCCTGGTCCTGGAAGATGACCTCCGACGCATCGCTGGCCAGCACACCATCGAAATCGAAGGCGATGTGCAGTTCATCTCGCTCATCAACCAGCGGGTTGCGTGACGGCATGACCCGTCCCGCCGGATAACCTGCGGCAATCGCGCGATCCACATCCTCACGGTTAGCCGACAGGAACAGGCTGATATTCAGCGCGGGAATGAAGCGGTGTGGATAACGCCCCTGAAGAAAGACAGCACGGGTAATGCCCAGCTGGTGGTGCTCGATGGATCTCATCACCCGCAATCCTGTATCAGGGTCGTTGCGTGACAACAGCACCACCTCAACTAGAGGGTCATCCGGTGCCAGCGCATTCAGCGACAACAGCTTGCGAATGAAAGTGAAAGCTACCCCCGCTGCCAGAGGCTCGTTTTCGTGCTCGCGCTGATAGAGGCGATAGGCCTCTTCGCCCTGCTCGCGAAAGACGCGATCAGATGCGGAGAGATCGAACAGGGCACTGGACGCGAGGCCAATGACCAGACGCTCAGCGAGTTCATAAGGCATATCCTGACCTCCCCGGTCATCGGTCGTCGTGGATGCCGAGCTTACCGGGTTATACGCTCGCCGGCGATCCAGTCCAGAAAGCGTTGCTTGGCTCGCGAAGGTGTCGCCGGATGAGTGTCGACCACGTCATAACCCAGCTCGGTAGCAACCCGGTAGCCCTCGACCTCGACCAGAAAGCCTTGATCGATCAGGTCATCCACCAGACCTTGCCAGCCAAGCGCGATTCCCTGCCCGGCAATGGCGGCCTGGATAAGGAGCGTGTAGTTGTCGAAGGTCAACGCCGGGGTGGGATCATGACGAGGACCAGATACCTGCTGGAAGAATCCCGGCCAGTCCAGCCAGCGTTGCCCGGCAGTGGTGCTCAATGCCAGCAAAGGCGCCTGTCGCAACAGCTGCTGGTCCGTACCGTTGTTGCTTGCCCCCAACAGGCCCGGGCTGCATACCGGAAACACCTGTTCGCCCATCAGCCGCAACCAACCCTCCCGTTCAGGCTGATTGCTGAACACGATGGCCACATCCGCGCTGCTGACTCGCCAGCTGATATCGCCATGGTTGGTCAATAACTGCACATCGATATCCGGGTGCTCGCGACGAAAGCGTGGCAGGCGCGGCAAAAGCCAGTATGAAGCCACGGAGAAGTCGGTCATCAACGTCAAGCGCGACTGATTCTGCTGCTGCTGAATCCTTTCCAATGCCTGCTCGATACGGCCAAAACCTTCCTCGACACCGAGTTGCAACAACACGCCGGCATCGGTGAGGCGCACACCACGATAGACCCTTTCGAACAACTCGACGCCCAACGCCTCTTCCAGCGCCTTGACGCTCTGGCTGACCGCGGACTGTGTCGAGCGCAGCTCGCGTGCCGCCGAAGTGAAGCTGAGATGACGCGCTGCCGCCTCGAAGACCCAGAGCCCATTGGGCGACAGTCGCTTACTCGTCAACGACATTAATCCACCTTATGGCAACCATTAAAAATCAAGGAATTTACAGGACTATAGATTAGCTAGAAGAATATAAAAACGCACCGACGCAGTCGCGTGGGTGTCCGGTTTCATTGAACCACTACAAAGACCCAGCCAACCGAGGAGCGCTGCATGACTTCGCGACCCAATATCCTGTTTCTCATGGCCGATCAGCTGACCGCATCGCGGCTGCCGTTTCATGGCCATCCGCTGGTCAAGACGCCAAACCTGTCGCGCCTTGCCGAACAGGGTGTGGTGTTCGACTCGGCCTACTGCAACAGTCCGCTTTGCGCACCTTCACGCTTTGCGCTGATGACCGGTCGCCTGCCGTCGCGTACTGGAGGTTTCGACAACGCCTCCGACCTGCCAGCGGATACTCCGACCTTCGCCCACTACCTGCGCGACGCCGGTTACCGAACCGCGCTATCCGGCAAGATGCACTTCTGCGGGCCGGACCAGTTGCACGGCTTCGAGCGCCGCCTGACTAGCGACATCTACCCAGCGGATTACGGTTGGTACGTCGATTGGGATCATCCGGATGAACGCCCCAGCTACTACCACAATATGTCGTCAGTGCAGCAGGCGGGACCCTGCGTGCGCTCGAATCAGCTCGACTTCGATGACGAGGTGACCTTCCAGGCACGGCGCTTCCTGCATGATCATGTACGCAGCAAGGACACTCGGCCATTCTGCCTTACGGTATCGCTGACGCATCCGCACGATCCTTACACCATCCCCCGTCAGTGGTGGGATCGCTACGATCATGATGCCATCGACATGCCATCATTGAGCTGGCAGCACGTCCCTCACGACCCCCACTCCGAGCGCCTGCGCAGCGTCTATCAGTTGGATGATGCCACGCTCAACGAAGAACAGATCCGCAACGCCAGACATGCCTACTATGGCGCAATCAGCTATGTCGACGACCAACTCGGCGCGGTGATCGACACGTTGGAAGAGTGTGGTCTGGCCGACAACACCATTATCGTGTTCTCCGGTGACCACGGAGACATGCTCGGTGAGCGAGGCCTCTGGTACAAGATGAGCTGGTTCGAGGACTCTGCCCGAGTGCCGATGATCGTCCATGCACCGGGACGCTTCACGCCTCATCGGGTCGCCCAGTCAGTGTCGACCCTCGACCTCCTGCCCACCTTCGTCGAGCTTACGCATCCCGAAGGCGCGCCTGACTATCCGGTGCCCATCGACGGGCGCAGCCTGTTACCCCACCTGACGGGTAGCGGTGGTCACGATGAAGTCATTGGTGAATACCTCGCCGAGGGTGCCATTGCACCACTGATCATGATCCGACGCGAAGCATACAAGTACGTCTACAGCCCCAGCGATCCGGAGCAGCTGTTCAATCTCGCCGAGGACCCTCAAGAACTCGAGAACCTCGCCAACAGTGCCAGTCACGCGCAGTTACTGGACGACTTCCGAACCGAAGTCCAGCAACGCTGGGATTTGAATGCACTGCATCAGCAGGTTCTGGAGAGCCAGCGTCGGCGCCGCATGATTGCCCGTGCTCTGCGACGCGGCGAAGTGACGCCCTGGGACCACCAGCCGTTTTTCGATGCCAGCACTCAGTACATGCGCAACAACGTTGACCTGGACGACCTGGAAAAACGTGCACGCTTCCCCGCAGTAGGGTGAATAGCGGCTTGTCTGTCACTGGATGAATAGAGGTTGAATGAGTAACGAGACGTTCCTGACAACAACAATACGAGATAGCCATGAACTCCTCCGATAGAGATGCCCAAACGGGCAGTCGCCTCAACAGCGCCGTGTTTCACGGCTCTGTGGCCGGTATTCTGGTCTTTCTGGTCTATGCCATGGTCTTCACCGACCATGCCACGACCTTCTTCAATGCCGGCCTCAACTGGATCGGTAATACTTTCGGTTGGTATTACATGCTGGCGATCGCTGCCTATCTGGCGTTCGTTATCGCCATCGGTCTATCGCGCTTCGGGCGTATTCGCCTTGGCCCGGACCACTCGCGCCCGGAATTCTCGTTACTCTCCTGGTCGGCGATGTTGTTCGCCGCCGGGCTGGGTGGCGCAATCCTGTTCTTCGTGGTTTCGGAGCCGCTGACTCACTATCTCAATCCTCCGTTCGCCGAGGCTGCCACCGAGGAGGCAAGACGGCATGCGGTGGTGCAGACCTACTTCCACTGGGGCATCTCCGGCTGGGGACTCTATGTGTTGATGGGCATGGCGCTGGCCTACTTCAGCTATCGACACCGTCTACCACTGGCGATCCGCTCGACCCTCTATCCTCTGCTCGGGCAGCGCATCTATGGCCCGATCGGCAATGCGGTGGATATCGCCGCCGTACTGGCAACAGTCTTCGGTATCGCTACTGCGTTGGGTATCGGTGTGATCCAGATGAACTACGGGTTGAACTATCTATTCGGCATTCCCGAGGGTCTGATCGCACAGAGCGGCTTGATCGTGCTGGTGGTGGTCATGGCGACTCTATCAGTGGTCAGCGGTGTCGACCGAGGCATCCGCATACTCTCCGAGTTCAACCTCTATCTGGTCGGTGCTCTGGTACTGTTCGTGCTGTTTCAGGGAGAAACCCTCAAGGGCCTCAACCAACTGGTGCAGAACGTCGGCGACTACCTGGTCAGTCTCCCGGGCATGACGTTTCATACCTATGCCTACGATGATGACAAGAGCGGCTGGTTCAGCGCCTGGACGGTGTTCTTCTGGGGCTGGTGGATCGCCTGGGCACCCTTTGTCGGGCTGTTCCTGGCTCGCATCTCGCGAGGACGCACCATCCGAGAGTTCGTCGCCGGCGCCCTGTTCATCCCGTTGATCTTCGTGATGATCATGATGTCGGTGTTCGGCAATAGCGGCATCAGCATGGTCGATGGAGGCCTGACCGAGCTGGGTGAGCAGGCGATCAACATGCCGCAGGCAACGATCTACACCTTTCTCGAGCAGCTCCCCTGGGTCAAACTCACCGCGACTCTGGTCACACTGTTGAGCATCGTGTTCTTCGTTACCTCCGCAGACTCCGGTGCGCTGGTGCTGTCGAACTTCACCTATCTGCTGCGTGACGTAAACCACGATGCACCGATTCCACTGCGCATATTCTGGTCGGCGATCATCGGCCTGATCACGCAGGCCCTGCTGATGAGCGGTGGACTTCGCACACTACAGAGTGCTGTGGTGATCACCGCGTTGCCCTTCTCGCTGGTGATCTTTCTGACCATGTTCTCACTGCTGCGCTCACTCAAGAGCGAAGCAAGCAAAGCCGACAGTCGCCTGCATATCGCTTCGCATCAGACATCGCGCAGCGACTGGCGAGAGCGCCTCGACCGCACCCTGGATGGCTCCACACGCAGTGGCGCCGAGGCCACATTGCAGTACGCCATTCGCCCTGCGCTGGCCGAGTTCGCCGATGAGATGCAAAGCCGTGGCATGGAGGCCAGTCTCGAGGAAGACAGCCAGGCCGGTCAGCAACCAGTGTGCCCGACACTACGTGTCGACTTCGAGGGTGCGCCGCCATTCATCTATGCGGTACGACCACTGCGCATGAAACCACCGAGTTTCCTGCCCGCCGACGATGATTACTACCTGCGTCTCGATGTACATCTCAGCGAAGGCGGTATCGGGCAGGATCTCAACGGCTACACACGCCAGGAAGTGCTGCACGATATTCTCAGCGAATATCAACGCCACCTGCATTTCCTCGCCGACCAACAGGATCAGCTGGAAACCTTGCCGGGCATGGCGCATGTCGGGCAGAACGATCCGACACCACCGGAGACAGTGAAGGTGTAGAAGGGAGCTGTCGAGCCAGGGGGGGGGCTCTAACCCCTTCCCTCTTCCCTCTGATCTCCTCCCTCTGATCTCCTCCCTCTGTTCTCCTCCGGCTTACCTCTCATTTCTTACCTCTTGAAACTCGTCACTCAATCTCCATCATCCGGCCAGAGTCGACGCGCCTGGTGGTGAGGTACCATCCGCACCCGCATCTTGCGACGCACCGGTTGCAGCGGCACTTTCCCGGTCGATATTGCAGCGTCGGAGTTCGCCTGCCGGTCGCTGGTTGAGCCTTGCTTCGAGGCATTGCGATGTATCTCGTTGTGGTCCGAGCTATCTTGATCTGAGCCAGGGTGATTTGAATCCTTGTCAGTGCTGGCATGCGTATCAAGCATTGCCCAGACGAAGACCGGCAATGAAAGCCTCCAACGAATCGCTGCAAGGCGCAGCCCCAGCGTCGTCAACAGCGACAGCACCAGCCCCAGAGGAGCGACTCCGAGCTTATCGCAGACGACATAGACGATGCCCCCGGCAATGGCTGCCGTGGCATAGATTTCACTGCGCAGAACCAGTGGTACTCGGCGCGCCAGCACGTCACGGATCATTCCTCCGGCAACGCCGGTAAATAGCCCCATCAGTACGGCTACCACGCCGCTGAATCCCAACAGTAATGCCTTGTTGGCACCGATCACCACAAACAGCGCCAAACCAAAGGCATCCGCAATCGGCAGGAATATTCGGTTGAGTCGATGGATGTATCGATAGCCCACCAGACAGGCGAGCACAGTGGCCAGTACCACCCACAGATAGAGAGTATCGGTAACCCAGAAGACCGGCTGCACGCCCAACACCAGATCACGCATGGTGCCGCCACCTACGGCAGTTGCCGCCGCCAGTACCAGCATGCCGATGGGGTCCATCCGTGACCGGCAGGCAAGCAGCACTCCGGAGAGCGCAAAGACCACCGTGCCCGCCATATCCAGCCAATAGACGATAGCGCTATCCACGTCACTTTCCTCTAGTCATCATCTGGTCGCCCGAAGCAGATAAATGGATGAATGCTTGTCTAACTGGGTAGATAAAGCCCCCCAGCTCGCGTCAAATGCCGGTCCATTTCACGCACGGCGGCCGCCTCATCGGCATTGGCCAGCGCCTCGAGAATACGCCGGTGCTCTTCCAGGGTGATGCTCTCATTGCCCTTCCAATGCAGCAGCGAGGTGTGAAATCTCGCCAGCCAGTCGAGCATCGCACGACTGACGGCGATAAAGATCGGGTTGGCTGTGGTCTCGGCAATGGTGATGTGAAAAGCCATATCCGCGGCAATGAAGGCATCGATATCACTGTTGAGTGCCTTGTCCTGCTGCTGAATCAGCTCTTCCAACCGGGCAATGCCTGCAGCGTCGATACTACGCGCAGCTCTCGCTACCATCCCCAACTCGAAGAAGGCCCGCGCTTCCTTGAGATGCTCAAGCGTCGCCGGTTCGGTCGACAACATATGCATGGCCGTCAATTCGATCTGCGCCAGCATGCCTTCAGCGCTGGGGGCGACCACGCGTGGCCGCTGCCCATGATGAATGGCCACCAATCCGAGACGTTCCAGAGCCTGCATTGCTTCGCGTATTGCCGGTCTGCCGACGCCGAAGGTATCCATCAATTCGCGCTCGGAAGGCAGCACGTCTCCCGCTTTATAGTCGCCATTCAGCAATTGCTGATAGAGACGGTCAAACACTTCATCCGCCAGCTTGCGGCGGGGAATCTTCAAATCGCTCATTCATCTATCCATGGTTCATGGCAGGCTCGCGCTCACCAGCATACTCACGGCATGCCCTCTGCCATGCCAGCGCGAGGCGTGTTCCCTGATCTGTATGATGCCGCATAACGCTGCGCCTGCCGCGCCTGCACGACCAAGGTTGCAATTGACAGCCCGTCAACTTGTCATGTCATTATACCAGTTGATTCAACCTACAGAACAACGAAAGGTCCAACCCCATGACCAGCATTGCCTTGATTGGTGCAGGCGGCAAGATGGGCACCCGCCTGTCGCGCAACCTGCAGAAAACGGATTACCGGATTCGCCACGTTGAAGTCAGCGAGGCGGGTCGCCAGCGGCTCAGCGATGAGCTAGGCATTACCTGTGTGGACAGCGCAGAACAGGCGGTCAAGGATGTCGACGTCGTGATCCTCGCCGTCCCCGACACGCTGATCCAGCGCATCGCCCACGACCTGTCCGAGCATATTTCCTCCGGCACCATGGTCATTTGCCTCGATGCCGCGGCGCCCTTTGCCGGTCATCTGCCGCCGCGTGACGACCTGGTGTACTTCGTCACCCACCCCTGCCATCCGTCGATCTTCAATACCGAACCCGATGTCGATGCGCTGCTGGATCGTTTCGGTGGCAGCCATGCCGTTCAGCATGTGGTCAGCTCGCTGATGCAGGGCGAAGCACAGCATTTCGACCTTGGTGAAGATATCGCGCGCGCCATCTATGCGCCGGTCGGCCGCACCCACCGGGTCAGCGTCGAGGAAATGGCTCTGCTCGAACCGGGTCTATCGGAAACGGTCTGCGCCACGCTGCTGGCGGTCATGCGTGAAGCCATGGATGAAGTCGTCGCTCGCGGTGTCAGCCATGAATGTGCCCGCGACTTCCTGCTCGGCCATCTCAATATCCTCGGTGCGGTGATCTTCGACGAACAGCCCGGCGCCTTCTCCGATGCCTGCAACAAGGCCATCGAGAACGGCAAGCCGATGCTGATGCGTGACGACTGGAAGAAGGTCTTCGAGCCCGAGGAAATCGCCGAGAGTATTCGCCGCATCACCTGATGCTGCCAGCATAACCCGACAGCCGGACGACAGAGGGAAGCATGATGAGTGAGCGTATCGAGGCCAGCTACCTGATCGAAACGCCCTTCGATCTAGAGCGTGCCTGCGACGTCATGGCCGGAGAGCAGTCCTGCGGTACCTTCACCCGCCTCGCCGCAGAGACCGACGAACTGCGTGAGCAGCATGCCGCGCGCGTCGAGTCGATCGAGCCACTGGAGGACGTGGACAGCCCATCGCTACCGATGCCTACTCGCCCACAGCCTCCCGGCACCCGCTATCGACGCGCGCGGGTACGGCTGTCCTGGCCGCTGGCCAACTGCGGCACCTCACTGGCCACCTTGATGGCCACCGTGGCCGGTAATCTCTACGAGCTCAAGGAGTTTTCCGGGCTGCGTCTGCTCGACCTGTCGGTCCCCGATGCCTTCGCCGACGCCTGGCCCGGCCCGCAATTCGGCATCCAGGGGACTCGCCAGTTGACCGGAATCGACAGCGGGCCCTTGATCGGCACCATCATCAAACCCAGTGTCGGTCTGTCTCCTACCCAGACTGCCGATGTCGTGGCCCAACTGCTCGAAGGAGGCATCGATTTCATCAAGGATGACGAGCTGCAGGCCAACGGCCCCCACAACCCCCTCGAAGCGCGAGTCGATGCGGTCATGCCACTGGTGCGAGAGCATGAGCAACGCACCGGTCGCAAGGTAATGGTGGCCTTCAACATCAGTGGCGATCTCGATGAAATGCGTCGTCATCACGACTATGTGGCGGCGGCAGGCGGAAGCTGCGTGATGGTGGCGGTGAATGCCGTCGGCCTGTCGGGCGTCAGCGAGCTGCGGCGTCACAGTGCGCTTGCCATCCACGGGCATCGTGCCGGGTGGGGCATGCTCAGCCGTCATCCGCTGCTGGGCATCGACTTCGCCGCCTGGCAGGTGTTCTGGCGGCTGGTCGGTGTCGACCACCTGCACGTCAATGGGCTGGACAACAAGTTCTCCGAATCCAACGACAGCGTTACCGCCAGCGCCCGCGCCTGTCTGACGCCACTGTTCCAGCCACCGCGCCCGGCACACACCGTGATGCCGGTGTTCTCCTCCAACCAGACCGCTTGCCAGGCGGATGCCACCTGGCGGGCCGTCGGTGGCGTTGATGATCTGATCGTCACCGCCGGGGGCGGCATCATGGCCCACCCCGATGGTATCGCCGCCGGAGTGCGTAGCCTACGCCAGGCCTGGCAAGCCGCCGCGCTGGGCGTGGATGCTGCGCAATATGGCCGCGAGCATCCGGAACTGGCCCGCGCCCTGGAGGCCTTCGCTCCATGAGTTCCCTGCTACTGACCTACTATGGCGATGACCTCACCGGCTCCACCGATGCGCTGGAAGCGCTGGAATGCCACGGGGTCTCGACGGTGCTGTTCACCCGCCTGCCCAGCGAAGCACAGCTGCAGCGCTTCGCTGACTGTCGCGCCATCGGCCTGGCTGGCACCAGCCGCAGCGAGTCACCGCAATGGATGCGGCGTGAGTTGCAGCCGGCACTGCAATGGCTGGCTGCGCGAGGCGCACCACTGACGCATTACAAGACCTGTTCGACCTTCGACAGCAGTCCCCGGATCGGCAGTATCGGCTGCGCCATGGAAGTCGGTCGTGAGGTCTTTCACCAGGCGCCGATACCGCTGGTCGTCGGCGTGCCACAACTGCGCCGCTATACCATCTTCGGTGAGCTGCACGCCGCCTGGCAGGACCAGATCTATCGCATCGACCGCCATCCGGTGATGTCCTGTCATCCCGTCACGCCAATGCGCGAAGCCGACCTGCGCCGCCACCTGGCCGAGCAGACGTCGATGGCCATCGGCCTGATCGATGCACCTACGCTGCTTGCCAAGGGGGTGGATGCCAAAGAGCTGGACACTAAAGAGCTGGATGCCAAAGTCGATCAGGCGTTGAACGAGTATCCAGCAGTCCTGTTCGATGTGCTGGATGAACGCCACCAGGCCGAAGTCGGTCGCCAGCTATGGCGCACCCGCTGCGCCGAGGGTCGACTGGTAGTGGGGTCATCCGGTGTCGAATATGCATTGACCCGCGAATGGCAGCGCTGCGAGGAAATCACCACCGCGGCGCGCTTCGCCGAGGCGGGAGAAGTGGATCGTATCGCCGTCGTCTCGGGCAGCGTCTCCGCGACCACCGCCCGCCAGATCGAAGCCGCGCAACGCTACGGCTTCGAGATCATCGCCATCGACGCCATCGGCCTCGCCGACGCCAACCACCATGCTGCGGCCTTCCAACAGGCCATTGAGCAGGGCGACAAGGCATTGGCCAGTGGCCGAAGTGTCATTCTGCATACCGCCAGCGGGCCACAGAGCCACCAGTCAGCGCTGGCCAACGAAGAAGCTCGGCATATCCTCGGGCGCAGCCTCGGCGATATCCTCCGCCAGCTCACCGCCCGTCACCAGCTATCGCGAGTCTGCGTGTCCGGCGGTGATACCTCCAGCCACGCCATCAGCGCGCTGGATATTCATGCCCTGACCCTGAAGGCCCCCTTCCCCGCCGCGCCAGGCGCCCCGCTGTGCACCGCGCACAGCGACATTGCCGAACACGACGGCCTTGAAGTGGTGTTCAAGGGCGGCCAGATGGGCGGCGATGATTTCTTCGAACGCCTGCGGCGTGGTGGGACCCTTACTGACTCACCCTGAGCGTCACAACGTCATCGCCGGCTTCGACAATCGCCGGAGCCAGGCTCACGCCCAGACCGTTGCCTTCGGCGGCACGGATATAGCCGTTATTGATTGGAGGCAGCCCTTCGACGCAGTCGCCGTACCAGCCGTAGTAGAAGGCACGGGTAAACTCCTGCTCGGCAACATTGGGCAGCGCCATGGCCAGATGCGTCGAGACCGCGAGGGTCACCGGGCCCGAGCAGTCGTGGAAGGCAATCGGTCGACCATGGGCTTCGGCCAGCGCAGCGGCCTTGCGGGCAAAGGTGATGCCGCCGCCCCAGGTGACATCGATGATCGGTGAATGCACGCGGCCGGTGGCGATCAAGTCGCGCAGCTGCCCCAACCCACCGAGGGTCTCACCTCCGGCGATGGGCACGCCGGTATCGGTCAGTTCGGCCAGCTCCGTAAAGCGATCCATCCAGATCGGGTCCTCGACCCAGTCGGGCTGAATCGGCGCCAGCGCCTGGCAGATACGCCGTGCGCTGCTCAGGTTCCACAACCCATGCAGCTCGACCTTGAGTTTCATGCGCTCGCCATGCACGCGGCGGATTTCCTCGAAGGGCCAGAGCGCACGTGCGAGGTCTTCGGGACTGATATCGACACCGTCGCGCGCGCCTTCGGCAAAGTCGAAGGGCCAGATCTTCATCGCGTTGATGCCCATCTCAAGCAGTTCCCCGGCCAGCTCGGCGGGACGCTCCAGAAACGCCTGCAGGTCCTCGTAGCGGGGCCGTTCACGGTTCTCGCCGCTGTCGCCCTTGCCGAGACCCGGCTTTTCGAGACCAGGCTTTTCGAGACCAGGCTTTTCAAGACCAGGCTTTTCAAGACCAGGCTTTTCAAGACCAAAGTTGCCGGGACGCACATCCGCCGACTTCGATACATAGTCGGGACCGGCACAGGTGTTGTAGAGCCGTACCTGATCGCGGCTACGCCCACCGAACAGCTCATGCAGCGGCAATCCGGCGCGCTTACCGGCGATATCCCACAGCGCCACATCCACCGCCGACAACGCACGGATTTCGGCGCTGGTGCCGCAGAAGCCAACGTAGGGTCGCATGCTGCGATGCAGAGCCTCGATCCGCGAGGCGTCCTCGCCGAGGATCAGCGGCGCGATGCGGCCATGGATATCGGCCTCGATGGTCTCGGCCCCAAACCAGCTCTCGCCCAATCCGACTAGACCCTCATCGGTGTGCACGCGCACCCAGATCAGTGACGGCCGCGCGCTCGGACGAAACGTCTCGATTCGGGTAACCTTCATTTCCGGTCACTCTCATTGCCATTGCCATCGCCCTCATCAGCGGCCAGCAACTCGACCAACTCGGGTACCAACTGATCTCCACTGCCGTTGTCGACGGTACGCTGATAGAGCGCACGAATCGCCTCGGACACATCACGCTCGGCATCCAGCCCCTCGGCCATGCTCTGGTAATAGCCAACATCCTTCAGCGAATTGGACAGCGTAAAACGAAAGCCCGATGGGTCTGCGGACTCGATGAACGGACGTAGACGCTCCATCACCACCCCTGCACCACCGCCGTTGCCCCACACTTCGAGCAGCACCGCATCATCGATCCCGGCACGCCGCGAGGCTGCTGCAGCCTCGGCCATGACGGCGGTAAAGCCCAGCGACACATAGTTGTGCAGCAATTTCAGCGTATGCCCTGAGCCTACCGGGCCACCGTGAGTAATGTGCTCCGAGAAGCTCTGCAGCAATGGCTTGAGTTCGCCGAACAATGCCTCAGGCGCACCAACGATCAAGTTGAGCCGCCCTTCGGCAGCCTCCTTGGGTGTGCGAGTCATGGCGGCATCCATGAAGCGCCCACCGGCCTCGGCGACACGCTCGGCGATATGGCGTGTCGAGGCCGGAATCGCCGTCGAGCAGTCGATCACCACCTGGTCGGCCTTGAGTCCCTGCAACACACCCTGCTCCTCGAACAGCACCGCTTCCACCTGCGGCGTGCCGGTGACACACAGAATGACGACCTCGGCGACCTCAGCGACCTCTCGGGCACTGGCACAGGATTCGGCTCCGCTCTGCAGCAGGTCCGCGCAGGGCTGATTGCCGGGATGATCGAGAAAACTCAGCCGATGACCTGCGCGCAACAGGCTCTGGGCAATGCCATGCCCCATCAGCCCGACACCGATCAAACCGACATGAAAGCGCTTGTCCATGCTATCTCCTTCTCCTGATGACTGTGACAGTTACGATTCCAGCAACGCCTTGCGGATGGCATCACCCAATGCCGCCGTGCTGCCCTCACCCTTGAGGTCCGGCGTCAGCACACTGGAATCAGCGCTGGCCAACACCTTCTCGATCGCTGCCACCACGGCATCCGCAGCGGCCTGCTCGCCGAGATGTTCAAGCATCATCGCCCCACACCAGATCTGGCCGATCGGGTTGGCAATGCCCTGGCCGGCGATGTCCGGGGCACTGCCGTGCACCGGCTCGAACAGGCTGGGAAACTCACCGCTGGGATTGATGTTGGCCGAGGGCGCAATGCCGATGGTACCGGTACAGGCGGGCCCCAGGTCGGACAGGATGTCGCCGAACAGATTGCTGGCCACCACCACGTCGAAGCGGTCCGGGTTGAGCACGAAGTGCGCGGTGAGGATATCGATGTGGTACTGATCCAGCCCCACATCCGGGTAATGCTGGGCCATGGCGACGACACGCTCATCCCAGTATGGCATCGAGATCGACAGGCCATTGGACTTGGTCGCCGAGGTCAGCTTGCGACGTGGACGCTTCTGCGCCAGCTCGAAGGCAAAGCGCAGCACGCGGTCCACGCCGACCCGTGTCATCAAGGTTTCCTGCAACACCACCTCGCGCTCGCTGCCTTCGAAGGCACGACCGCCCAGGCGCGAGTATTCGCCCTCGGTGTTCTCGCGCACCACCAGGAAATCAATATCACCCGGCTCGCGGCCCTTGAGCGGGCAATCGACACCCGGCATCAAGCGGCACGGACGCAGGTTGATGTACTGGTCGAAGGCGCGGCGGAACTTGAGCAGCGAGCCCCAGGCGGAGACGTGATCCGGCACTGTCTGCGGCCAGCCCACCGCACCGAAGAAGATCGCATCGAATGGCGAGAGCGTCTCGAACCAGTCAGCCGGCAGCATGTCGCCATGTTCGGTGTAATACGCGCAACTGGCGAAATCAAAGGGCTCGAACTCCAGCTCGATATTGAAGACTTCTGCCGCCGCCTTGAGTACCTTGAGCCCTTCGGGCACCACTTCCAGGCCGATACCATCTCCCGCCAATACCGCGATACGATGCGTCATGCTGTTCTCCTGCAAGTCTTGTTGACCCGTAAGTCATATTGGCCCGTAAGCCATATTGGCCTGTCAGCATTACTGTCTAGACCGCTGGCCTGTGGTTCAGTCTCAGCCGTGGCGAATCGCCACCGTCTTCAAGCGGGTATAGCTCTTCAGCCCTTCGAAGCCCTTCTCGCGTCCATGCCCGGAACGGCCAACGCCACCAAAGGGCAGTTCGACGCCCCCGGCGGCGCCATAGTTGTTGACGAATACCTGGCCGGAACGGATCGCTCTGGCCAGGCGCAACTGACGGCCCCCATCGCGTGTCCAGACCCCAGCACACAAACCGAAATCCGTGGCATTGGCCAGTCGAATGGCATCGGCTTCATCGGCAAACGACTGCACCGCCAGCACCGGACCAAACAGTTCCTCACGACTGACCACATGCCCTTCCGGAATCTGCGTGAGCAGATGCGGCACCACGAAGCAGCCATCCTCAGGAGCACTTTCGGCAAGCTGTCCACGCGCCGCCACTTCTATGCCATCGGCGACAGCCGCATCAATCAAGGCCTTGACCTTGTCACGCTGGCGGGCGTTGATCAGTGCACCGCAGTCCGGATCACGCTCTCCAGCATCACAGCGCAGCGCCTCGAAGCGTTGCTGCAGACGCTCGACCACGGTGCTGTAAACCGAAGCCTCGACCAGCAGGCGACTACCCGCGGAGCAGGTCTGACCGGCGTTCTGGATGATTCCCCGCACCACCGCGTCGAGGGCAGCATCCATATCCGCATCGGCGAACACCAACTGGGGCGACTTGCCACCCAGCTCCATGGTGACCGGTACATGATGTTCGGCACACGACTGCGCAACCAGGGTTCCGGTCTGCGGTGAACCGGTGAAAGATAAATGATCGATATCGGAATGCGCCGCCAGCAGTGCACCGGCTTCACGCCCCAGCCCCGGCACCACATTGAGCGCTCCCTCGGGCAGCCCGCTACGCACCGCCAACTCGGCGAGCCGCAGCACACTCAGGCAAGCATCCTCGGCGGGCTTGAGTACGCAGGTATTACCTGCGGCGAGTGCCGCGGCCACGCAGCGTCCGAAGATCTGTGCCGGATAGTTCCAGGGAATGATCTGCGCGCAGACACCCCAGGGTTCACGCAGCGTCATCACCGCGTATTCAGATTCATAGGGAATCGTCTCACCGTGCAGCTTGTCGGCGGCTCCGGCATAGAAGCGGAAGTAGCGTGCGCAGGCGGCAATATCGCCTCGCGCCTGGCTGATCGGTTTGCCGGTATCGGCGCACTCCAACGCAGCCAGATTATCGGCATCAGCATCAATCGCATCGGCGAACGCATACAACCACTCGCCACGACAACGCGCCGAGAATCGTGACCAATTACCCAACTCACCACTGAAGGCTGCACGTGCAGCGGCGACGGCAGCATCAATTTCCTCGCCGGAACAGCGAGCAATACGCGCGATGACCTGTCCCGAGGACGGACGCAGTACCTCGAGCGTCTCGGCAGTTTCACGCCAACGATCACCAATCAAGGCGCCACTCTGCGGTGTTACAGGCAGTTCGGACATCTATCTGACTCCAGGTTGTTCGCGATTGCAGTTCAATAGAGCAGGTTTACCAATCCCATCGAGATCCACGGCATATAGGTGATCGCCATCAAGCAGGCCAGCACTACCAGTACGAAGCGCAGCAACCAGGGTAACAACTGATCGATGGATAGCTTCGCTACTGCGCAGGCAGCGAACAGGTTGACACCCAGCGGCGGCGTGAACATGCCCAGCGCCAGGTTGACCACGACGATCAGGCCGAAATGCACCGGATCGATACCGTAGTGGATGGCAATCGGGGTAAAGATCGGCGCCAGCACGAGGATTGCCGCCGATGTTTCGACGAACATGCCGACTATCAGCAACATCACATTGACGGCCATCAAGAAGGCGACCGGGCTGTCGAAGACCCTGGTCACCCACGCAGCGACTTCGCCGGGCAGCCCCGAGCGGCTGATCAGGAAACTGAACAACGCTGCTGCCGAGATGATCAACATCACCGTCGCCGTGGAGATCACACTCTGACGCAGAATCGGCAGCAGCTCCCGCCAACTCAGCTCGCGATACACCAGCCCCCCTACTATCAGGGCGTAGAACACTGCCACCGCCGACGCTTCCGTAGGCGTGAAGACGCCACCATAGATACCGCCGATCACCACTACAGGCATCAGCAGTGCCGCCCAGGCGCGTCGCATTGCATGTGGAAAGGAGGTGCGGTCCTCACGGTCACGCAGGCCATAGCCACGAACCTTGCAGAAGAGATAGAGGAACAGCAGCAGAGCGCCACCGACCAATAACCCCGGACCGATACCTGCAATGAACAGTCGACCGATGGACGTATCGGTACTGACGCCATACAGGATCAACGGGATCGACGGTGGAATCAGCACGCCCAACTCCGCCGACGACGCCTGGATCGAGGCCGCCAATGGGCGCGGATAGTCATGGGCGACCATCGCCGGAATCAGGATCGAACCGATGGCGAAAGTGGTTGCGACACTGGACCCGGACACCGCAGCGAACAGCATGCAGGTCAACACACAGGTCATCGCCAGGCCGCCCTGAAGGCCACCGACGATCGATTTGGCCAGATCGACCAGACGCCGGGAAATTCCACCAGCGGCCATCAGGTTACCGGCGAGGATAAAGAACGGGATGGCCATCAACGGGAAGTTGTCGATACCCACAAACATCTGCTGGGGCACCATCAACAACGGAAAGCGGGTAAAGAATTCGATGCCGATGATCGATGCCAGCAGAATCGATACGGCGATCGGTACTCCCAGTGCAAAGAGAATGATCAGTGACAGGCCAATGGCGGCATTCATCCGCGTTCCCTCCCGGTCTGCGCTGCATTATCGGGCTGACTGTCAGCTGGCATTTCGCTGCGCATGTCATCGGGAATTTCCGAGTCCACTGGCCCAATCGGCTCGCGGCCACAGAGCTGAGCCACGAGGCGTACCACTACGGACAACAGCGAGAATCCTGCGCCGATGGGAATGGCCATATAGATCCAGGCAATCGAGATACCTACTCCCGATAACGCCTGAGAACGCACTCGCAGCGTCATCAACGTGCCGTAGTACACCAGAATACTCAGTACGATCAGGCAGCAGACCGCGATGAACACTTCCAACAGCACGAGCCCGCGCCGAGGAACCAGCTTGTAGATGGCTTCAACCGCCATCATGTAGCCGCCGCGAAAACAGGCAGCGGCCCCCAGAAAAACGCACCAGATCATGGTCGAGCGCGCCATCACCTCCGACCAGGTGGAGGGTGCATCGAACACGAAGCGGGTCAGGACTTGATAGAAGCCGAGACTGACCGAGGCAATCAGCATGACCACCGCAAGGTACAGCGCCACCTGCGAAATGGCGCGTTCAAGGCGCAACAGCAGATCCAGCATGGAAAGCTCCCGAGCCGGCCCAGCATCACCGGCAGGATGGCAGGTGCCAACACCCGGGTGGAGAGAGACCACCCGGGCACTGCTCTTCTATCTCATACGAAAAAACATCATATGGACGAGCATTCTCATCACTGGGACGAGCATTCGCTGGCGCGAATCCGATCCAGCCACTCGGAACCGTACTCATCGGTATAGACGCTGTAGGACGGCTCGACGGCCTGCTGGAACTGTGACTTGTCGATATCATCAACTACCGTCATGCCCTTCTCTTTCAGCTCCTCGACGCCTTCGGTCTCGAGCCGCGACACCATCTCGCGGGTTGCCTCGGCGCCAGCATGCGCGGCCTCGAGGAACCAGCCCTGCTCTTCTTCACTCAGCCCTTCCCAGAGAATCGGTGACGCCAGCATGATCGCCGGTGAGTAGACATGACCGGTCAGCGTCAGGTAGTCCTGCACTTCCCACAGGTTACTGGTCAGGATCACCGAGATCGGATTTTCCTGACCGTCCACGGTGCCCTGCTGGAGTGCCGTAAACACTTCGGGGAACGCCATGGGAGTCGGATGCACGCCAAGTTCTTCGAAGGCCGCCATGTGCATCTTGTTTTCCATGGTGCGAATCTTCAGGCCTGAGGCATCATCCGGTTGCTTGACCTCACGACGGCTGTTGGTCATGTGACGGAAGCCGTTCTCGGTCCACGCCAGGCCAACCAGATCATGCTCGCCCATCATG
Source organism: Halomonas huangheensis (assembly GCF_001431725.1). Taxonomy (NCBI): domain Bacteria; kingdom Pseudomonadati; phylum Pseudomonadota; class Gammaproteobacteria; order Oceanospirillales; family Halomonadaceae; genus Halomonas; species Halomonas huangheensis. The sequence goes on from NZ_CP013106.1 coordinate 3,720,489, forward strand.
TCGAGCAGGTCCTGGCCGATCTCGCTATCGAGTACGCAGCGGGCCTGATCGTAATCGGCGAACAGGAATGGCAGGTCCAGTACATAGGTTTCAGGGACGAAATTGCCCAATGGACCGGTAGAGGTAATGACCGTATCGATGGTGCCGATCTGCAGGCCTTCAATCATGGCGCGTTCGCCACCCAGGGCACCGGCAGAATGCTCCTGTACCGTGAACTCTCCCCCCGAGAGCTCCTCGAGGCGTTCCTTGAAGGCATCGACACCCGCAGAGTAATGCGAGGTATCCGCAGTCGTATGACCGACAGTGATGGTCTGGGCAGCTATAGCAGGTAGGGTCATCCCAACCATCGCCAGCCCCAGTGAGGCGTGAATGGCAGTAGGGATAGCGCGGCGTGCAAAGGTCTTCATTGTTGTATCCTCTGATTTACGCGGGCTTGCGGGACAGGTGCTGAACCTATCTATTTTTCGTCGATAAAAGCCTCGACGATGGCATTGAAATCACTGTCGGCAACGAACCCCAGCCGCTCGGCCCGAGTCGTTCGGAACCGTCCGGGCCAACTGGCAACGATGGCAGTGACTCTTGCATCGGGTTCATGACGTACTCGCGCCAGACCGGCGTCACCGGCATAGCGACACAATACTTCAAGCATTTCCGCTACGCGGACGGTAACACCGGGCAACATGAAGGCTCGGTTATCCCCCATCCGCTCGGCCTCTACCTCTGCACCATGCACCAGTGACTCGATCACCTGGCCTGGCGACATGACGTAGAGTTCCAACTCGGTTGGCACCGGGCAGATGGCGTCTTCATCATTGAGCGGTTCACGCAGGATGCTTGAGGCAAAGCTGGAAGCCGCCGCGTTGGGGCGACCCGGACGGATGACGATCGTCGGCAGGCGCAGCACTCGGCCATCGATCAGTCCTCGGCGGCTGTAATCACTGATCAACAGCTCACACATCGCCTTCTGGGTACCGTAGGAACTCTGGGGCATCAATGCGGTGGTATCGTCGAGCACCTCGGGCAGCTCCCCACCATAGACCGCCACTGAACTGGCCATTACCAGCCGAGTGCTACTCAGGCCGCGCTTGCGGCAACCATCAAGGAGCGCGCGAGTGGCATCGAAGTTGACCGCCATGCCCAGCTCCAGATCGGCTTCGGCCGCCGAACTGACCACCGCCGCAAGGTGATAGATCACATCCGGGCGCTCATCGAGCAACGTGTCCCAGGCGTGTTCCGCGGTGATATCCCGGGCCTCGGTAACGAACTGAATATCCGTCGTGGCATCCGGTAGCGCTGGCGCGACCTGGTCTACCAGCGTCAGGCGCTGGATGGGCTGGCCATTCAACTGCTGGCGAGCCACCAGCTGTGCGGCAAGGCGTTGGCCGAGAAATCCGGCGGCACCGGTAATCAGAACATGCATGAAAGAACTCCCCGGAACTGCTCTGTAGATTGCCTCATGTTCTGCCCCCGATACCGTATGCCGAGGCCCAGCCAAGGCCCGCGACGGTACCGGCACGAGGCCGATACTCACACCCCACCCAGCCACGATAGCCAAGCCCCTCGAGATGCTCGAGCAGTTGGGGATAATTGACTTCTCCCCGGTCCGGTTCGTGACGCTCCGGTACTCCGGCGATCTGAACATGACCGATCTGTGGGTATTGCGCTTCCATCTCGTGCATCAGGTCCCCTTGAACGATCTGGCAGTGATAGAGATCGAACTGCACCTTGAGGCTATCAACACCAACCTCGCGGACGATGTCTCGTGCCTGTTGTTGGGTCTGGAGAAAGAAGCCCGGCATGTCGCGGCCATTGATCGGCTCGATCAGCAAGGTGCGACCGGCGCTGGCACAAGCCTCAGCAGCGTAGCGCAGGTTGTCGATGTAGGAGGCGTGATGCCGGCGGTATACGGCATCATCTGCATCCTCCGGCAGCAAACCCGCCATGGCATGCAGGCGCGGACAGTCGAGCGCCTCGGCATAGCGCAGCGCCACCTCTACGCTGTCACGAAACTCCTGTTCACGGCCCGGCAGGCTCGCCAGCCCCCTCTCACCGGCATCCCAGTCCCCCGGCGGCAGATTGAACAACACCTGTTTCAAGCCATGAGCATCGAGACGCTGCCGAATGTCCTGCGCCTCGAACGCATAGGGAAACAAGTACTCCACGCCCTTGAAGCCCACCTCAGCCGCCGCCGAAAATCGATCGAGAAACTCATGTTCGGTGAACAACATGCTGAGATTGGCAGCCAACTTGATCATGGTTTTTCCTTGAGCGTCGTTGTTCGTTGAGCATCGTTGTTCGTTGAGCATCGCTGTTCGTTGAGCAAGGTAGTTCCGCGCCCGCCTCGCTCATATCAATCGCGCGGGAAGGTACGTTCAAGTTCGGCGATCTGCTCTGCTGTCAGGCAACGAGGATTCTCGCCGCGCAACAACAGATACAGTTTCGCCGTCTCCTCCAGCTCTTCAGTAGCGTAGACCGCCGCTTCCAGCGACTTACCGGCCACCACCGGGCCATGGTTGGCCAACAGTACCGCACTGTGCTTGCCCGCCAGGCCACGTACCGCATCGCCGAGGCCTGGGTCGCCCGGAATGTGGTAGGGCACCAACGGCAATTTACCGACCCGCATCACGTAATAGGCGGTCAGCGGAGGAATACAGTCATGGTGATCGACATCCGGCAGACAGGACACCGCCACCGAGTGGGTCGAATGCAGATGGACGATGGCCCCGGACTGTGGCCGTTCGGCATACATTGCCATATGCAGAAAACTCTCCTTGGTCGGCTTGTCACCATCCAGCCACTCGCCACTCGCCGAGAGTAATGAAATTCGCGCGGGATCAAGACGACCAAGACAGGCATTGGTCGGCGTCATCAACCAGCCACCGTCCTCGAGCCTTACGCTGATATTGCCACTGGAGCCCATGGTCAGGCCGCGATCGAACAACGACTTGCCATAGGTAGCGATCTGCTCACGCAGCACGTTATGTGGATGGTTGCGTAACACCTCACTCATACCGACACCTCCCCCAGCAACGTGAAGCCACGGGTAAAGATGTCGACACCCCCGAAATTTCCGGACTTCAGTGCCAACGACAGGGTACGCTCACCCGCCGGGGTCTGAATCCGCGCCTGGGTCCAGGGCACACCTGCATCGATCTGCGGCCCGATACGCAATTGATCCAACTCCAGCGCCGATACCACTGCACCGGAAGTCTCTCCACCGGCGACCAGCAGTCGGCCCACGCCTTCCTTGACGCTGGTGACCGCAATGGTCGCCAATGCCTGCTCGACGATCTCTCCGGCGCGAGCCACACCGAGTTGCTCCTGCGCCGCCTTGACGCGATCCGGCTCGGCGGAGGCATAGACCAGAATCGGTTCATCGGGCCGTAGGCGCCGATGCTCACGCACGGCGTCCAGCACTGAGTTCAGACTCTCATCACCCGCAGCCAGCTCCAACGGATCGAGGGCTATACCGGGATAGTGTTCGAGGAAATGTGCCACCTGACCGAGAGTGGCACGGGAACAGCTACCCGACAGCACCAACGGGCTACCACTGGCCGGCACCAGGCGCGCGGCATTGTCAACCGAATCGAGCCAGCCCCTGCGGCGGTACTGTTCAGGCAGTGCCTGGCCCAGTCCCGAACCACCGGTGACCAGTGGCATATCAACACAGGCCTCAGCCAGCACATCGAGATCGTCATCATCGAGGGTGTCACAGATGACATGACGCACATCATTGTCGGCCAGCGACAGCAGATGCTCACGCGCGGCGCCAGCGCCCGAGACCAACAACGGCCTATTGAGAAGCGCCACAGAATGCGGAGTTTGACTACCCAGCACGCGCACCAGATCCGCATCGGTCATCGGGTTGAGCGGATGGTCCTGCATGCCACTGTCATTGAGCAGTCGATCTCCAACAAACAAGTGGCCCTGGTAGACGGTGCGTCCGGTGGTCGGGAATGCCGGTACCATCACCGTCTGGCGGGTATTGAGCGCGTCCATCAAGGCATCTGCGACCGGGCCGATATTACCCTCGGCGGTGGAATCAAAGGTCGAACAGTACTTGAAGAATATCTGTTGGGCGCCCAGGCCAGACAACCAATCCAACGCCGCGAGACTATCCTTGATCGCCTCGTCTACCGGACAGCTGCGTGATTTCAGCGCCACCACAATGGCGTCCACATCCTCAGGCTGCGGCTTGCCGGTCGGCACGCCCAGTATCTGTACCGTACGCATGCCGGAGCGCACCAGATTGTTGGCGAGATCAGTGGCGCCGGTAAAATCATCGGCAATCGCTCCCAGTACCAGACTCATTCCTCTCTTTCCCTATCGTGATTGGCATCATTGGTCGCCGGCAGGTCAATGCCAGCCGTCGCCGCGTAAACCTTGATAACTGCCGCGTCATCTTCACGTCCGTGGCCCATGCCACTGGCGGCGGTAAATTGCTGCAACGCGCTCGCCGCAACCGGCATGGCCAGGCGCAGATCGCGGCCGGTGTCATGCACGAGATTGAGATCCTTGACGAAGATATCCACCGCCGACAGTGGGGTGTAGTCTCCCTCGAGAATGTGCGGCACGCGATTCTCGAACATCCACGAGTTACCCGCAGACTGAGTGATAACCTCATACAGACGCTGCGGGTCGATACCCATCCGCACCCCCAGCGCCATGGCTTCCGCCGCTGCGGCGATGTGTACCCCGGCAAGATGCTGGTTAACCAGTTTGACGCTGGAACCAACACCAGGAGCATCACCCAGGCGGTGCACATTGGCTGCCATCGCCCCCAATGCCGGCTCAGCCATCGAAAAAGCTTCCACTCGCCCCGAAGCCATCACCGATAATTGTCCGCACGCTGCCTTGGCCGCACCACCGCTGATCGGTGCATCCAGTAACTCGAGTTCCATCTCCTGAAGCCGCTCTCCCAGCGCCACGGCATAGGCCGGAGCCACAGTCGCACATTGAATTACCAGGCTACCTGGCGCCAGACGCTCGGCGAGGCCACCCAGGCCATCCTCGCCAAATAACACCGCATCAACCTGAGCGGCATTGACTACCACCAGAATCACCACCGAACACTCTTCAGCCAGCGCCAATGGTGATGGCAGAGTCCTACCACCCGCGGCAGCGAAGTTATCTCGGGCGCTGACAGCAACATCACAACCAATGACCGGCAGTCCTGCAGCGAACAACGAGCGTGCAATGCCCATTCCCATGGCTCCCAGGCCGATCACACCGTAGGTGACATCAGGCGTCGGTACAGACGATGAATCGGACATGGCATGAAACCCCTGGGTAAAACAACTCGGTGAAACTGCTCGAAAAAAACGCTTCGACAAAACTGCTCGGAGCTCCACGACCGTCAGCAAGCGCTGATTGTTGGGCGACAGGGCCAGGGGCAGTCGGGTCAAGTGCAAATGCAACCAACATAAACAAGCTGTTCCGAGCGAGTGGCAAACTGGCTTGGAAAAACCAACATGTTAGCGCTAACATCCATTTTTAGAACAGCCAGCAACACGTCGCAAGCCCAGCGACCAAAGACTCGACCAAAGTCCAAGGGCTTACCTACCAAGAGGAGCCAGGGATGAGCGAACCTCCCCGTCACGAAAAGCGCCGTCGCAAGGGCCTCGACAGCCCGACACTCACCGATGTTGCAAGAGAGGCTGGTGTCTCCTCGATTACGGTGTCGCGAGTTCTCAACTCACCCGACAGCGTGCGCGAAAGCACCCGCCACAAGGTGGAAGCCGCCATTGAGCATATCGGCTATGTGCGCAATATGGTCGCCGGTAGCCTTGCCTCGGCGCGCTCACGCTTCATACCCGTCATTGTGCCCTCGCTGTCCAACGTGGTGTTCATCGAAGTCATACAGGGATTGCAGGCAACCTTCGAGCAACACGACTATCAGATTCTGCTGGGCAATACCGACTACAGCATGAAACGTGAGGAAGAGTTGATTCAGACCTTCCTCGGCTGGTCGCCTACCGCCCTGATAACCACGGGACTTCGCCACCAACCAGGCGTGCGCGCAGTGCTCGAACGCTACTCCCACCCATTGGTGGAAATCATGGAGGTCGGTGAGGCCATCGACATGAGCGTGGGCATGTCGCACTACCACGCAGGACACTGCATGGCCGACTATCTGGTGTCGCGCGGATATCGCCATATCGTCTACGCGGGCACCCAGATGGACGGCAACTACCGCGCCCAACAGCGCTATGAAGGACATCGTGACCGACTGCAGGAACAGGGCATGGCCGCGCCATTGCTGGAGTGGCACGACCCCAGCCAATTCGAGCTGGGCGCCACTGCTCTGGAGGAGGTCCGCAAGCATCATCCCCGAGCCGACGCCATCCACTTCGCCGACGATGTGATGGCCTGTGGAGCGATCCTGCACGCCAACCGGCATGGTCTACGTATTCCCGAAGATATCGCCATCGCCGGCTTTACCTGCCTGCCTCTAGGCCAGAGCCTGACCCCACGCCTCACGACGATCCACTCCCCCCGCGAGGCCATCGGACGCCTGGCCGCTACTCAGATCATCACCCGCCTCAACGGCGGACAGCCGGACTCATCAGCGATCGACCTTGGGTTTGAACTGGTGCCGGGAGATAGTGCTTGAGACCCTTTGCGGGACGCTGAGTTACCAAGCCAACAGCAGCGGGAGACCAATGCACGCGTTGACGCTGAGCCGCACTCCGCGTACAACCCAAGCTGTCCATCACCAAGCCCCAATGGAGAAGCCTATGCTCCCCATCTCTCAAAAGGTGAGCATTCCCGACAACGAAATCGAATTGAATGCAGTGCGTGCGCAGGGTGCAGGCGGCCAGAATGTCAACAAGGTATCCTCGGCCATTCACCTACGTTTTGATGTTCAGGCCTCGTCATTGCCTGACTTCTACAAGCAGCGCTTGCTGAAGTTGAGCGACCAGCGCATCACCTCGGAGGGAGTGGTGGTGATCAAGGCCCAGTCGCACCGCCGCCAGGAGCTCAACCGGGCTGATGCACTGGAGCGACTGCAGGAGCTGGTGCGTTCAGTAGCAGTCACTCCCAAGAAGCGCATCGCCACACGCCCCACCAAGTCATCCAGGAAACGGCGGCTCGACAACAAGACCCAGCGAGGACAGACCAAGGCTGGACGGAAGAAAGTGAACAAGATCGACCACTGAGTGCTGTAGCTCTCAGGAATTGTCTTGATCTCGATTCGCACCAACATCCTTGCGCATCACTTCTCCCCCGCCCGAGTCGCCTCATCGAGGCGGATAATGGTGTGCGCGTTGGTAGCGCTGGTAGCGAGAGTGTCGATCACGCCGGTGCGCAATGCACCGAGGATACCGACCGCCTTGGTGTGCTCACTGGCAATGGCCACCACGTCGGGAATTCGGGTCAGATCGTGGATATTGAGGCCAATCACCCGGCCCTGCATCGGAGTGATGGAAGGGTTGCCATGAATATCGATGAAGTCGTAGCCCATCACGTCACCGATAGTCCCGGACAGGCGCGCCTCGGCAATCTCCTGAGGCGTGAACCAGCCCATCCGCACCATGTTGCTGTTCTCACTGACATCGCCGACACCAATCAGGGCGATATCGGCACGGCGCGCACGGTCGAGCGTCTGACGCACGGTGGCGTTCTCGTAGAGCACATCGCGCAGGCTGGTATTCTGCACCAGCGCCGGAGCATAAAGCGTCTCGCTTTCGCCACCGAAACGTGTCGCCAGACGCCGGCAGATATGGTCCGGATTCATGTATTCGCCAGCGCGCAGAGAGCCGCCGATGGCGCAGACAAAAGACACATCGAGACTACGTTCACCGAAGACGTTATCGGCCACTGCCCCCACGTTGCGCCCCATGCCCACGGCAACGATATGCCCATCCGCCAGACTCCGAGACAAATGGTCAGCAACCAGACTGGACACCGCCGAGCGCTGCGCGTCCGCATCAGAATGATCGAGAGCAATCAGCGCCCGCTTTAGGCCGAAGCGACGCTTGAGCTCCTGCTCGATCTCGGCACTGACCGCCGGATGCTGACGCACTCGGACATCAACGATACCCTCGGTCTGGGCACGCTTGAGCAGACGCCCCACGCGAATACGTGACAGTCCGAGACGGTTGGCGATAACCTCCTGCGTCTCCCCCTGCACATAGTAGAGAGTGGCAATCTCGGTCATCAGATCGATGTCAGCATTTTCCACGCGGTCATTCATCGCACGATTCCTGGTGCAGCTTGCTGAAGGTGAAGGTGACTGTAAGGCAACAATTCGCGCCACACGATAGCATACCCGCCAGTATCCCTACCCTGCCCCTATAGACACACGCCCCCGACAATAAAGCCGAGGGCGTGCACGAGTCCTGCCAATCACAGAATCAAACGTCAGTCACACGCCTTGATCAGCGGGGTCAGGGCACGAATGATCAGCGATAGGGAAACACCACCGGCATCCGGCGTCCCGAGACTCTTCTCGGCCAGCGGCCGCGCGCGACCAACCTTCGGCAACAACTGCGCAGTCGCCTCCGAGGCCTGCTGTGCCCGTACTGCAGCAGCAGTCCAGGCATTCCCGGCGCCCTGCCCCGCGTGCTCAGCAAGAGTCTCGGCGAACGGCACAAGAACATCGACCAGCGTCTTGTCACCAACCCTGGCCTTGCCGAAGCTCATCACGTTGCTGGCGGCGGCCGAAACCCCAGCCGACAGGCGCTGAGCAGAGAACGCCTCCTGATCACCCAGCGACTCACCGATCGAGGACAGGATCACGCCCCAGATCGCCCCGGATGTACCGCCCGCTCGGTCAGACCAGGCATCGGCAGCAAACGACAACAGCGTCTCGGCCCCCGCACCACGCCGCAACGCTTCGCGCGCCGCCTCAAGAGCGGCATGACAACCACACTGCATACCGATACCGTGGTCGCCATCCCCTGCCACCGCATCGATACGCCCCAACTCCTCGGCGTTGGCATCGATGGTTTCAACCAGTATCTCCAAACCTTGCAATGTACTACCCGCAAGCTTCCGAGAGGCCTCACTGGCGACAGGAATGTCCCGATCCAATGCCTGTTCCAACTCGACAGGATCAATGGCTTCGGCAGGCACTACACTGCCCTTGCGATACGCCGGAGTGTTGGCGGGCGCACGCCACAGGCGCTCCATTTCGTCATCGAGCCAGAACAGGGTCAGCGAGACGCCAGCCATATCGAGGCTGGTCACCAGCTCGCCAACATCCGGCTCGACAATCTCGAGCCCAGCCTTGCGCAGCAGCTCATCGACACGCCGATAGACGACAAACAACTCTTCGTACTTTACGGTGCCGAGGCCATTGAGAATCGGCGCAACGCGCGCGCCCTGTGGCTCGATCCCCTCGGGAATTTCGGCCAGCAACTGCTCCACCAGCAGCTCGGCCAGCGTATCGGCACTCGGTACGTCCTGCTCGCTGATACCCGGCTCACCATGGATTCCCAATCCCAGGGCCATGCGCCCCTCGGGAACATGGAACAATGCATCGCCAGCCCCAGGCAGAGTGCAGCCATCGAACGCCACACCAAAGGAGCGAGTGCGCCGATTGGCCTCGTTGGCGACGGCAACGACTTCCGCCAGTGTCGCCCCGGCCTCGGCCGCCGCGGCTGCCGCCTTGAATACGGTCAGATCACCGGCAATACCGCGACGCTTCTCGATTTCTTCCAGCGAGGCACTGGACACATCATCAGTCACCAGCACGATCTCGCAGGGAATACCTTCCTTGATCAGGCGCTCGCGTGCTTGACCGAAGTGCAGGACATCGCCGGCATAGTTACCGAAGGTCAGCAATACGCCGCCACCGTTGTCGGCGGCCTTCGCCACCGAATAGACCTGCTGCGCAGAAGGCGAGGCAAACAGGTTGCCCATCGCCGCCCCGTGAGCCAGCCCCTGGCCGACGAGACCGGAGAAGGCCGGGTAGTGGCCGCTGCCACCACCAATCACCACCGCAACACTGCCTTCGGCACAGCGGGTGCTGCGCACGACACCACCGGGTACCGCCATCAGCTTGTCGGGATGGGCCGCCACGACGCCGAGACGCGCCTCTTCGCAAAAATCACTGGGATCGTTGAACAGTCTTGTCATGAGTTGTTTCCTGTTCCGAGAAGGCATGTGACCGAGTTCATATCAGCCGCTGCCTCGACACGGGTTGATCGGCTGTGGCTTTTCACCCCTGTTTATCGTTTCTGATGTATCACATCAGGAAGCGTCCTGGACACCATTCGCCCGAGCCTCGTATTGCGTGATCCGTTCCACCTTATCGGCCGATGCACCGCCGGCAAACTCCCGGGAAAGAAAGGTGGCCACGATATCCTTGGCCAACTCCGGCCCCACCACCCGCGCACCGATGGTCACGATCTGCGCATCGTTGCTGGTTCGTGCCTTGCCGGCGGAATAGGTGTCATGCGCCTGGGCGGCCCGGATTCCCGGCACCTTGTTGGCCGAGATCGCTACACCGATGCCGGTACCGCAAACCAGCACACCACGGTCGAAACGCCCTGCCTTGATCGCCTCAGCCACCTCGACGGCAACATCCGGGTAAAGAATCGGCTGAGCGTTGAAGGTACCGAAGTCCTCTACCTCGTGCCCCAGACCACGGACATGTGCAATCAAGGCTTCCTTGAGATCAAAGGCCGCTTCATCACCACCGATGGCGACACGCAGCACAGATGTTTGCTCGGACATGGTTAGCTCCTCTGAGTGAGATCCGGCACGACGGGTCAGATGCCATATCGATCAAACTATCACCGATCAAACATTTGTAAAGATCAGGATCATGTGTTCAGCCCATTTCCCTCTACGACCAGTCGATGACAATAGCCACTTGAATATCCATAACAAACTGAATATAAATATTATTTTCAGAATTTTCCGTAGCCGATGATCACATCACTATTCTTTGGTCTAATGATCTTTTAGCGATCATATGCACAACAACCATTGACATGCACCGGCAATATGCAAAATCATTTGATCATTGACCGAACGGAAAACCGATGCGCTGACCAGGCCAGCCACCTCTTCGTTGGAGAATCAGCGCTTCACCAGCTGCCCCAACAGGAGCCCTATATGTCTCAGCTAGACGCGCTACGCCAATACTCCGTGGTCGTTGCCGATACCGGCGACCTCGATGCCATCAAGCGTTACCGGCCACAGGATGCGACCACCAACCCGTCGCTGATTCTCAAGGCCTTCGATCTCCCCGGTTACAGCGCCTTGATCGAAGACGTCCTGAGCAAGGAGACCGGTTCGAGCAGTGATCGTATCGACCAGATAGTGGATGCACTCTCCGTCGCCATGGGAGCCCGGATCTCCGAGCACATCCCCGGACGCGTTTCCACGGAGGTTGCCGCCCGCCTGTCATTCGACCGAGAGGCCAGCATCCGCAAGGCTCACGAATTGATCGAGCGCTATGACCGCCTGGGGGTGGGCCGTGATCGCATCCTGATCAAGCTGGCCTCAACCTGGGAGGGCATCCGCGCAGCGGAGGTACTGGAGAAGGAAGGCATTCAATGCAACCTGACGCTGCTGTTCAGCGAGGCCCAGGCTCAAGCCTGCTTCGATGCCGGAGTACACCTGATCTCACCCTTCGTTGGCCGTGTCAGCGACTATTACAAACAGCGTGATAACCGCGACTTTGCTGCCGACGAAGACCCCGGCGTGGTTTTTGTGCGCGAGGTCTGCAAGCGTGCCAATCAGGGGGGCTACGACACCGTGGTCATGGGTGCCAGCTTCCGCACCACCGGCCAGGTACTGGCGCTGGCCGGCTGCCCGCGCCTGACCATCTCACCGGACCTGCTCGAACAACTGGCCGCCAGCGATGGCGATGTAGAGGCTGCCATCGATACCGGCAACAGAGATGCAACACCAGCCACCACATTGGATGAAGTAAGCTTCCGTTGGGGGCACAACCAGAACCCCATGGCCGTCGAGAAGCTCGCCGACGGCATTCGCCGCTTCGCCGAGGATCAGCACAAGCTGGAAGGCCTGATTGCTCAGCGGCTGGGGGGGTAGGTCTCAGCCGCGCGCATCGAGCGGCTCACCGCTCGCTCAATACCATCACAATGGATACCCTGATGACCTCAAGATTCCAGCTGGCCAATGCCATTCGCGCCCTATCCATGGATGCTGTCCAGAAGGCCAATTCCGGCCACCCCGGCGCCCCCATGGGCATGGCCGACATCGCCGAAGTGCTGTGGAACGACTATCTCGTCCACAACCCGACCGACCCGAAATGGGCGGATCGCGATCGCTTCGTGCTGTCCAACGGCCACGGCTCGATGCTGCTCTACTCCCTGCTCCACCTCAGTGGCTACGAGCTGGGCCTCGAGGATCTCGCCAACTTCCGACAGCTGCACGCGAAGACCGCCGGGCATCCCGAGTACGGTTATGCCCCCGGCATCGAGACCACCACCGGTCCGCTGGGCCAGGGCCTCGCCAATGCCGTCGGCATGGCCATCGCCGAGCGCACACTCGGCGCCCAGTTCAACCGTCCCGGCCACACCATCGTCGATCACTACACTTACTGCTTCCTCGGTGATGGCTGCCTGATGGAGGGCATCTCCCACGAGGTGGCCTCGCTGGCCGGCACTCAGAAGCTCGGCAAGCTGATCGCCTTCTACGACGACAATGGCATCTCCATCGACGGCGAGGTCGAGGGCTGGTTCACCGACGACACCGCCAAACGCTTCGAGGCCTATGGCTGGCAGGTAGTCCCCGCCGTCGACGGTCACAAGCCCGACGAGATCAAGGCCGCCATCGAGATGGCGCGTGCCCGGGACGATCGCCCGACGCTGATCATCTGCAAGACCATCATCGGCTTCGGGGCGCCCAACAAGCAGGGCAAGGAAGAGTGCCACGGGGCCGCACTGGGCGAGGCCGAGGTGGCCGCCGCTCGCGAGCAGCTCGATTGGCCGCATGCCCCCTTCCATATCCCCGAGGACTTCTACCAGGCCTGGGATGCCAGCGAACGTGGCGGCAGGCAGCAGGCCGACTGGCAGGCACGCTTCGAGCGTTACCAGCAGGCCCATCCGGAGCTGGCACGTGAATTCCTGCGCCGTCAGGCCGGCACCCTGCCCAGCGAGCTCAACTGCGCCGCACAGGTCGAGGCTGCACAGGAAAAAGGCGAGAGCATCGCCTCACGCAAGGCCTCGCTCAACTGCCTCAATGAGCTGGGACCGCAACTGCCGGAACTGCTCGGCGGCAGCGCCGACCTGGCACCGTCCAACCTGACCTTCTGGAATGGCGCGCAAGCCATCACCACCGAGGACGCCAGCGGCAACTACCTGCACTACGGCGTACGTGAGTTCGGCATGGCGGCGATCATGAACGGTATCGCCCTGCATGGTGGCTTCGTGCCCTATGGCGCGACCTTCCTGATCTTCATGGAATACATGCGCAATGCCGTGCGCATGGCGGCATTGATGGGCCAGCAGACGGTGTATGTGTTCACCCACGATTCCATCGGCCTGGGCGAGGATGGACCGACCCATCAGCCGATCGAACAGCTGACCAGCCTGCGTACCACGCCCAACCTCAGCACCTGGCGTCCGGCCGATGCGGTCGAGACCGCCGCCGCCTGGGGCTATGCGATCAAGCGCTCCGCCGGTCCCACTGCACTGGTGCTGTCGCGCCAGGGCCTGCCGCACCAGCAGCGCAGCAAGGCACAGGTCGCCGACATTCAGCGTGGTGGTTATGTGCTCAAGGACTTCCTGAAGGACGAGAACGGCACACCGGAACTGATCCTGATTGCCACCGGCTCCGAAGTCGGGCTGGCGATGGATGCCGCCGCGAAGCTGGCGGAACAGGGCAAGCAGGTGCGCGTGGTATCAATGCCGGCCACCGATGTCTTCGACAAGCAGGATGCCGATTACCGTGACGCTGTGCTGCCACGCGGCGTTCGCGCCCGTCTGGCCATCGAGGCCGGTCATCGCGACTTCTGGAACAAGTACGTCGGTCTCGACGGCGATGTAGTCGGCATGACCACCTACGGCGAGTCCGCGCCTGCCGGCGATCTGTTCAAGCACTTCGGCTTTACCGTCGACAACGTGGTGGAAAAGGCCCAGGCACTGCTGGGTTGATATGACTGAGCCAATCCTGATCGCCAGAACTGACAATTCTCTGCGCTATCTCGATTCTCTACGCCATCTCAATTCTCTGCTCTATCTCAATTCTCTGCACTATCTCAAGGTAGTGCAGAGAAGTTAGCGCTCCGGAGACGTTTTATGCTTCCACCCTGATAAACTGGCGATATCACCCAAGAGAAGGTGCTCATGAGAATCGCTGCAGCTCAATTCCGCCCCATAAAGGGCAACATCGATGAAAACCTCTCGCGCCACCTCAGCCTCATCAAGGTCGCGACGCAGGAAAATATTGACCTCATCGTCTTCCCCGAACTCTCACTGACAGGTTACGAACCTGAGCTGGCGGCCGAATTGGCTATCAGTGCTGGTGATCCAAGACTTGCCAGGCTTCAGAAAATAGCCGACGAGAACCAGCTGACCATTGTCTGTGGTGCCCCCATAGCCAATGAATCACCACACCCACAGGTCGGCTCACTGATCATAGCTCCCGGTCAACGGGTGCTGCTCTACCGCAAGATACATCTGCACCCCGGAGAGAACACGTACTTCACTGCCGGCCACCAGCATTGCACCTTTGCCCACGGCGCCGTACGCGCCGGTGTTGCCATCTGCGCCGACACTCAGCATGAGCACCATGCCGCACAGCAGAAAACCGCTGGTGCCGATCTCTACCTGGTATCCTCGGCAATCACCGCCGAAGGGTACAAACGCGATACTGGGCTACTGGAGCGTTGGGCACGTCGCTACGAGATGCCAGTCGTCATGGCCAATTTCCATGGTGCGACAGGCGAAATGCTCACCGTGGGCAGCAGCTCGATCTGGGACCGGCATGGTAAATTGCTGGTCCAGGCGTGCAAGGATCGCGACACCCTGGCCATGGCGGATATCTCGACGAGCAACAGTCGGGGCTGGACCAGAATACTCCCTCACACCAGTGACTGATGGCGACGTCTGGCGAATTGATGCAGGTCACTGGTAGAATATCCTGCGCCGCAGCAAGCGCAGCGGCGCATTCAGCCTCCCTTTGGGGAGATAAAGGTTCTCAGGGCGGGGTGGAAGTCCCCACCGGCGGTAATCTCTCACATCGCGCATGCTTCCCTGTATTGGAGCATGCATGGAGAGTCAGCCCGCGAGCGCCTTTCCGCCACAGCCACGCCAGCGCGGAGAGGGTCGAGCAGATTCGGTGAGATTCCGAAGCCGACGGTTATAGTCCGGATGGAAGAGAACGGCAACGACGATCTGAATCACCTTTTCCGGTGATACTGTCGCTGGTGCCCGCATGCCCTGATTCTGGTGTGAATTGAGGAAAACCATGAATCAGATTACCCCGCAGTCCCCCCGTATTGCCTTCATTCAGGCCAGCTGGCACAGCGACATTGTCGGCCAGGCACGTGAAGCCTTCACCAGCACACTCGCCAATGAATACGGCATCGATGCTTCTCGGGTCGATACCTTCAGCGTGGCCGGTGCCTATGAAATCCCGCTGCAGGCCAAGCTTCTGGCCCAGAGCGGCCGCTACCACGCGATCATCGGCGCAGGCTTTGTCGTCGACGGCGGTATCTATCGTCACGACTTCGTCGCCCAGGCGGTGATCGACGGCATGATGAAGGTTCAGCTCGAAACCGAGGTGCCGGTGCTGTCTGTGGTGCTGACGCCCCACCACTTCCACGAGCATGCAGTGCACACCTCATTCTTCCATGATCACTTTGTGACCAAGGGCTGCGAGGCCGCACATGCCTGTGCCATGACGCTGGAAAACATGCAGAAGGTGCGTCAGCTGTTCGAATAACAGCAACGCCGTTGGATGGAAGGCCGCTGCCGGGGGATACCCGAGCAGCGGCCTTTTCGTTCCGGCGAAAGCCCTTTCAGGCAACAGTACCATCTTCAGGCAACAGTACCATCTTCAGGCAACAGTACCTTCAGCCGATGGCGTTCTCGACACCAGCGCTGACTTGGCGGTTCGCTACTTCATTCGACAACCAGTTCGCGACGCGCGCGATTTCTTCGTCATTCATCGCCAGGTACAGCTTGGTACGTCGCTCGAGGATGTCCTCGGCACGGCGAGCCCACTCGTGTTCCACCAGGTAGCGAGCTTCAGCCACGTAGAGATCCGCGCCCAGATGCTCGCCAAGATCGTTGTAACTCCCGGCATTGCCGAGAATCCTGCGGGCGATGGTGCCATACAGGCGAGCATAGCGAGTGGCCGTGGCCGCCTCCAGCCATGGGTAGTCACGCTGCAGCTCGCGGAGAAAGGCGTCGAAATCGGCACCGGGCATATCACCGCCGGGTAACGGTACGCTCTCGTTCCAGCTTCCACGCATCTGCGGAAAGTACGGTTTAAGCTTCTCCAGCCCGTGCTCGGCGAGCTTGCGATAGGTGGTGATCTTGCCCCCGAACACCGACAACAACGGTGCCTTGCCATCCACATCCTGCACATCGAAGACATAGTCCCGCGTCACCGCCGAGGGGTTTTCCTGCGAGTCGTCGAATAGCGGTCGAATACCGGAGAAGGCCGTCAGGATATCGTCGCGGCTATAGGGCTGCTTGAAGTAGCGATTGACGACACCCAGCAGATAATCGATCTCGTCATCGTCAATTGCCACATCGTCCGGTTCTCCGTCATAGGCGATATCGGTAGTGCCGACCAACAGTTTGTCGCCTTCGTAGGGATTGACGAAGATCACTCGCTTGTCATCGTTCTGCAGCAGGTAGGAGTTGGCGGTGGCATAGCGCTTGGGCAGTACGATATGACTGCCTTTGACCAGCCTGACGCGATCCTGTCCTTTTTCGGCAAAAGCCCCTTTGAGTACCTTGTCAACCCAGGGCCCCGCCGCATTGATCAATGCTCGCGCGCAAACGGTCGTTACCTCACCACTGTCGACATCGGTCATCTCGACCTGCCAATAGTCCTGGTGACGGGTGGCACGGGTGCATGCGGCTCGCGTATGAATGGTCGCCCCCAGACGCTCGGCATCCAATGCATTGAGCACCACCAATCGCGAATCATCGACCCAGCAATCGGCATACTCGAAGCCCTTGGGAAAATCATCCTTGATCGCCTCACCCTCGGCGCAACGACGCATATCGAGTCCCCGGCTACCCGGCAACAGATCGTCGCGCCCTCCCAGGTGGTCATAGAGGAATAGACCACAACGAACCAGCCATGCCGGACGTTGCTCGGGGCTGTGCGGCAGCACGAAACGCATCGGCCAGATGATGTGAGGCGCCTTCTTCAACAACACACTGCGCTCACGCAGCGCCTCACGTACCAGGCGGAACTCGTAGTACTCGAGGTAGCGCAGCCCACCATGCACCAGTTTGCCACTGCGCGACGAAGTGCCCTGGGCCAGATCATCCTTCTCGCACAATGCCACCGACAGGCCACGACCTGCCGCATCGCGGGCAAATCCGGCGCCATTGATTCCTCCACCGATCACCAGTAAGTCATGAACAGCTGGCTGAGTGTCGAGTGTCTCGGTTGTTGTCATGGGGAAGTCTCCTGCGAAAGGATCCCAGGTGATCAGGAGGATTCGGCGTTAACTCGTTCGAGATGACGCCAGAAGCCATCGGTATTGGTATGCGAACGCCGATAGACACCGAACAGTCGCTCATAGAGGTTCTGCAATTCCGGATCCGGCATCACCGCTTCCTCGGCCAGCCAGGGCGTCACCCACGTCTGGCAGGCATCGGCGAGGTCGCGATGGCGCCCGAGACACAGGCTAGCGACCATGGCAGCGCCTGCTGCTCCGGTTTCACCCCGCTTCAGGGTGCGTACCGGCACACCCATCACTGATGCCAGGATGGTGCATAGCGTATGGCTCTGGGCCGCGCCACCGGTCAGTCGCAGTTCCTCTGGATGCGCTTCGAGGGCGTGGTAACAGTCGCGCGCGGCGAAGGCTACGCCCTCGTAGATGGCACGCACCATGTGCAGATGATTGGTTTCAGTGGTCAATCCAAGGAACTGAGCTCTGGCACGTGGATTGAAGAACGGCCCCCGCTCGCCACTGGCACAGATGAAGGGGTGGTAGATCACCTTGCCCGGCTCGGTTGCCGCCAGCGCCTTGTCGAGGCGTGGCAATAGACCTTCAGACATCATCGGAGCCTCGCCGATGGCATCGAGCATCTCGTTCATGCCCTTGAGGAACCACTCCAGATTCAGTGTCGCCGCCATGTTGGAGCACAACTGCACCCAGGTGTCCGGGGCAACACAGGGCATGGTGTAGCAGGATTGATTACTGAGGATGATGTCCCGTGCCGACTCGCGTACACAGAGGTGTGCCCCCGTGGTGCCGATAATGCTGCAGGCAACGCGCTTACCGGGCTCGTAGACCCCTGCCCCCAATGCAGTGGCCAACATATCAACCGGCGCCAGCACCACCGGAACTCCCGGCGCAACACCAATGGCAGCGGCCACTCCGGCATTCAAGGCAGCATGTTGGCGGCTACCATCCACTATTGGAGGCAGCATCTCGCCAAACTCCCCCAATCCAAGCCAGTCGAGTACTTCGCTGCTGTAGTCACCAAGCCGGAAGTCACCATAGGTCCACATGGCTTCGGCAGGATCGGTGGCTCGCTCTCCGGTCAAACGAAAGTACAGCCAGTCCTTGCAGTGAAACGCGGTTGAGGCGCGCGACAGACGCTGACCGTCATGCTCCTTGAGCCAACGCAATTGACCACTCTGAATCGACTGGTTGAGCCCGGTCGCGGTGCGCCGAAATGCCTCGGGACCGGCACTGGTGGCACGCCAGTGGGATACGATGTCGCTGGAGCGGTTATCCAGCCACAGCATGGCATCGCCGACCGGTTCGCCTTCGGCATCGATCAACCAGGTGCCATCGCCCTGGCCGGTCACCGCTATCGCTGCCAGCCTCGTCACCAGCTCCGGTTGGTCGGAGAACAACGCCGAAAGCGTGTTCAGCGCTGCCTGCCAGGTGTTATCGAGACTCTGCTCAACGCCGCCACCCGGTAGGTTAACCACCTGGTTCTCACACTGGGACCTGGCCAGCTCTCGCCCCTCACCATCGAAGGCCACCGCCTTGATGACCGACGTGCCGGCATCGAGTCCGACGATGATGTCGGGGTCTACCCCCGAGTGGTATTGGCTCATGGCGACTCCGCATCATTTATCATTATTCGGTTTTCGTTATTCTCGTTACCGCTATCTAGTGCTTGTCTTGCTCGCAGTGTCGTCCCATAACGCCAGAATCCGGCGAGCGACGTTCTCGTCGGTGATCAGCCCCTTGAGCAACCCGCTACGCAGCACCGCGAGAATGGCATTGACCTTCTCCATGCCCCCCGCCACCGCGACAATGTGATGGTGTTGCAGCTGATCCAGCGATAGCCCGAGGGTACGCTGGTTGATCTCGCATTCGACGCGTTGCCCATTGGCATCGAGGAACTGACCGAGAATTTCCGCGGCGGCCCCTACCTCACGCAGACTGGCAGCGTCTCGCTCGTCGAGTTCTCCCAGTTCCATCAACAGCGAATGCCCCTGGTCGGGTACCGCCCCCAGGCCCACCATGGTCAGGTCTGCTTCCACGGCAATACCCATGACATCCTGCACACTGCGCTGTGCCATCAGCACATCGCGGTGCTGCTCGGTATCGGCGAACAGCGGCACCGGCAAGAGATAGCCTTCACCACCGGTGCGATCCACCAGACGGTGAATAACGTCATAGGGGTTCAAGGCCATCTTGCGCACCACACTGCCCAGCACCGGCACCATGCGGACGTCGGAACAATCCATATCAGGCAGAGCATTGACCATTTCCGACAGGCTGCGCCCCCAGCCGAGCCCCAGCACATTGACCTCCGAGGACTCCAGTCGCGACTTCAGATAGTGCGCCGCGGCACGCCCCAGGTTGATCTCCGGGTTAGCGGCATCCTCCGTTACCGAGGGCACCAGGATGCACTCTTCCAGGCCCATTCGCTGCCGCAGTTGGTCCTCCAACTGCAGCAGGTCTTCTGGCGAGCCATCGATAAAGACCTGTACTGCGCCCATGTCATGCGCCATCGCTACCAGTCGGTGCACCTTCATGCGTGACACCTTCAGGCGATCGGCGATCTGTGTCTGGGTGTAGCCGCCCACGTAGGACAGCCAGGCAGCGCGCAGAGCCAGGTCGGCTTCACTGTGGGTGCTGGGTTTGGCCTTCACGGTTCGCCTTCTCTTTTCGGATTCTGCTGACTTTACTGGCTTTGAAATTTTTTTCATGTGTTGTTAAAAATAACAATGAGAGTAACGTTAGTGAATGAAATGGCAGGCGTCAACGTCAGGTGCCGAGAATCGCCGACAGGAACCTGAACCAACGCCGAATATTCGACTGCTGGCCAACCGTATTCACCGATCAACGGCTAACCAATCATCAACAACAACGACTGCTGAGGTTCCTGTGCTCAAGCTCGCTGCCAACTTGACCTTCATGTTTACCGAAGTGCCATTTCTCGAGCGCCTTGCCCTGGCTCGCGAAGCGGGATTCCGCCGCGTCGAGTTCCACAACCCCTATCCGTTCTGCGAAGACACGGCGACTATCGCCCATGCCGCCGAACAAGCTGGCGTCAGGATCATCCACTGCAACCTACCAGGCGGTGACTGGCAAGCAGGAGAACGCGGCATTGCCGTATTACCCGATCGAGAGGACGAATTCCGTCGCGGGGTGGACAGCACCATCGCCATTGCCCAGCAACTGGGAATTCGGCAACTCAACTGTCCGCTGGGCTACCCGACGAACAAGCTGGAACATCAGCAATACCACCCGGTATTGGTCGGCAACCTGCGCTACGCCGCTGAAGCCACGGCACGAGCCGGAATCATGCTGTTGATCGAGCCACTCAACCCGATTACCCACCCGGGTTATCCGCTGATCAATACCCGTCAGGCTCTGGAGCTGCTGACCGAGGTTGACCACTCCAACCTCAAGATCCAGTACGACTTCTACCAGATGCAGCGCTCCGAGGGAGAATTGATCGAAACAGTCCGCCAGTACCGCGAGCATATTGGCTTTATCCAACTGGCCGACAACCCCGGCCGCCACGAACCGGGTACTGGCGAAATCCACTATCCCTTCCTGTTTCGCGAGCTTGAACGCATGCGCTTCGACAAGGTGATTTCGCTGGAATACAGCCCACTTACCAATACCCCTGATTCGCTGGGATGGATCGCCGAATACGGCCTGTCGTTGGATACCTGAGCCGAGATGGCTGAATCACCCACTCCTTCATTCCAACCCTTCTTCGTGGAGACAAGACATGGAAACAGCTTTCTGGGTAGGTACCAGTTGGAAGATGAACAAGACACTCGGCGAGGCCGCCGAGTACAGTCGCATTATCGCCGAAGCAGCAATATTTGCGGAGCCCGCACTGCAGGGCTTTGTGATTCCGCCATTCACCGCTCTGGCGCAGGTCTGTGGAGACCTGAAAGCAACACCCATCAAGGTCGGTGCACAGAACATGCACTGGCAAGACGCCGGAGCCTTTACCGGTGAAATTTCGCCACACATGGTTGCCGACTGCGGCGCCACTATTGTCGAACTTGGGCACAGCGAACGCCGCGAGCATTTCGGCGAGAATGATATCGACCTCAACCGCAAGGTGCATGCCGCCCTGGACCGAGGGCTGACACCACTACTGTGCGTCGGCGAGACCGCCGAGGAGAAAGCGCTGGGCGCCGCCGCGGAAACCGTGATTCGCCAGTGTCGAATGGCGCTGTCCGGGGTCCAGGACGCAGACCTTGACCGCGTACTGATTGCCTACGAACCCGTCTGGGCCATCGGTGACAAGGGCGTTCCCGCCAGTGCCGAGTATGCCGACTGGATGCATGGTGAAATCCGCCAGGCACTGCCTACCAACACCAGTGGCCAGCCTCTCACGGTGTTGTATGGCGGCAGCGTCAACCCCGACAACTGCGAGGAACTGGCGGCAATGCCACATATCGGCGGGCTGTTCATCGGCCGCAGTGCCTGGCAGGCCACAGGGCTGGTCGATATTGCCGAACGCGCCCTGGGTGCGCGCAAGTAGTCCTGAGACTGTCACGTCAGCAACGGATGAGAGACATTCAACCTGTCATCCGAGCTGACGCCGCATGATGGTCACCCGCTCGCCGCGATAATCGACATCTTCTACTGCCTGCCAACCGAGGCGGCGATACAACGACTGCTGATCCGGTGTGTAGAGATGGAAGGTTGTGATGCCATTGTCACTGGCCTCCTGCTCGACACGCTGGACCAGTGCTGAAGCGATGCCCTGGCCGCGCTGCTCAGTGGGCACATATACCGAGGCCAGCCAGGGGCTGAGATCGCGGCGGATCGACATATCATCGACCACCAGGCTGGCTGTGCCGACGGGGACACCATCCCGCTCGGCGACGAATACCGATGGCACACCACCAGCACCACAGTTGGCTGCTGTCTCCTCACTCCATTGCTGACGGCTCATGTCCGGGCTCAGATGCCCCCAGCTCTCGAAGGTCCAATCGGCGACATGCGGGAGATGAGAGTCGGCAGCGTCCAGCCGCCTGATGGTGATGCTGCTTTGCATGGTATTCCTCATGATAACTGGCCGATCACTGCGTCTACGTTCGAGAACACTGCGCCGAAGCGCTCCAGCTGCATTTCCTGCAGACGACTGCGGGTACGGCGAAAGGCAAAGGTGAGGTGCCCGGTGGAGTAGAGCTCATCCAATGGCACCTCGGCCTCGATGATAATGGGAACACCACGGTCGTAACACTCATCGACAAGCGCGATGAAGCGGCGCACGCCGTCATCCTTGCTCGACAAGGGCGGCAACTGACGGTCGCCAGCGACGACACGTTGGCTGGCATCTTCCGTGCCTCGCGCAATACCAGCCGGCTGCCCGACAGCGACCAATGATGGCAGGTTGCCCAACAGCAACAGACGAAAGCGATCACAAAGCGCAATGAAGTCCAATGCGGCCAATGGCGCTTCGCAGAGTGCTGAATAATCACACCACAGGACATGCTCTCCAACACCGCGAGCATGGATGCTGCGCGCTCCCAGAACCACATCACTGTCATACTCCGCGGTTGGACCTTCATCGGCGAACAGTGCCGGTAGCACGCTCGCCTCACCGGGCTGGCGCAAGAAGTAACGCTGGAGCCCCACGCCAGGATGACTGCGGTGGTCGGTATCACCATCAACCGCTATCACCGTCATATGCTGCTGCATGGCGGCGATTGCCGGCAGCAGACGCTCGCGATTGAAGCCATCCCGGTAGAGCTCATCGGGCGGTTGGTTGGAGGTAGCGACCACCACCACGCCCTGCTCGAACAGCCGCGACATCAGGCCCCCCAACAACACCGCATCGGCGATGTCTTCGATAAACAGCTCATCGAGACACAGCACCACGATCTCATCGGCCAGCTCTCGTGCCAGGCACGTCAGCGGGTCCGCATGTCCCTGCCAATGCTGTTGGCGGCGATGCACCCAGCGCATGAAGTGATGAAAGTGCAACCGCCTGACCGGCACCGGGCAAGTTGAGGCGAACAAGTCCATCAGCCAGGTCTTGCCGCGCCCGACGCGCCCCCAGAGATAGACACCTTGTACAGTGCTGTTGCTGCCTGGAAGTTCGCGATTGCGATATTCCAGCAGATGTTGATGACATGCCTCCAGCGCCTCGACCGCGGAGCGCTGACCTGGGTCGTCGACGATGCTCCCGTAAGCAAGGGCCTGATTCCAGCGAGCCAGAGGTGTTGCACAGCTGTCGATATCTGCGGTCATGATCGTCCCGATGTCCCTGCCTGCGTCATTCAGCCACGTCGCCCATGGTATAGGAAGCATGGGAAATGGCCATCCGCTCGCTTATAGTGAATCCTCGCTATCGATGTATTCAGCGCTTCTACCATTATCCGATGCTTCAGCGTCGCTTTAGCAACGCTCAGAGACCCCATGCTGCTGCTCAACTCACGTCAACGCCTACACTTATGTCGCATGGCCCTGTTTGCCATGCTGATGGTGTTTGTCGGTCCGTTGATCAGCCAGACCCAGCAGCTCCTCGACACCCCCTCCATGGCCACTGCCATGGCGCACGACTCCGCTGGCCACGGCGCCCATCCTTCTCAGGATACGGCCAGCCATCACAGCCAGCACTCGCGTCAAAACCAGGCGAGTCATCAAAGCCAGCATTCGCATCACGCTCACCACCAATCGGCAGCGAACGGCAATCTCTCGGCAGCCAATAGTCACCATGACCTTGCGGCCTGTGGCTACTGTGTGCTCTTTGCCCATGTACCGGGACTGGCGATCGCGCTCGGCATCGCCGATGCGGCAGACTCTACGCCGCCGCAGCCCGCAGCACAGCCTCCTTCTGCTGGCTGGCCAACTCCGATCCACCTCCGTCCTGCGCCCAGAGCGCCTCCTGCGTCGTCGCTGCTGATTGGCTGAAGCCCTGATCGGCCAGGCCCCCTGACAACTTCGACGACGAGAACCTCTGATGACAACGACGACCAGTCCCTGGCCGGCGCTCAAGGCGTTGGTCATACGTCTGCATCTCTATATTGGGCTATTGATAGGCCCCTTTATCTTCATTGCCGCGCTGACCGGCACCCTCTATGCCCTCACCCCCGCCATAGAGCGCGCCATCTTCCACGACGCTCTAACCACCAGTAACGTGCACCCCACCAGCGAATACCAGCCGCTATCGGCCCAGATTGCCGCGGCCCAGGCATTCATCGGCAGCGACGCCATGCCCAGTGCCATTCGCCCGGCACCTCAACCCGGCGCCACCAGTCGCGTGATGTTCAATGCGCCTGATCTCGGGGCGAGTGAACATCGCGCCATCTTTATCGACCCCGCGACTCTGGAGGTGCGTGACGACCTGACGGTTTACGGCACCAGTGGTTCGCTGCCCCTACGGCGCATCATCGACCAGACTCACCGCAGCCTGATGCAGGGCGACGTTGGTCGGCTCTACAGTGAGCTGGCAGCCTCCTGGCTATGGATCGCCGCACTCGGTGGCCTGACCATCTGGTGGTTCAGCCCTGGCGGCAAGGTCAGTCGCGACAAGCAGACACCCAACGCCCAGCGACTACGCACTCGACGTCGCCACAGTATTCTGGGGCTGGTGCTGCTGGTTGGCCTGTTGGCCCTGTCGGCTACCGGTATGACCTGGTCGAAATGGGCCGGTGCCAACTTCGCTGCCATCCTCAAGGCTGGAGGCTGGGGCACTCCCCATGTGATGACCGATTTGCATGGTGCGGCGTTGCCTGAAGATCCCCATGCACACCACAGGGCAACCACCACCAGCGAGGACGCCAGCATCGCACTGAGCGCCTTCGACAGGGTATTGAGCCAGGCGCGTTCCGCCGGCCTCGACGCCGGTGACATCGAGTTGCAGGTACCAGCGACCGGCAAGGCATGGAAGGTGCGCGAGATCGATCGTAGTTGGCCATCTCAGGTCGACGAGGTAGCGATTCATCCGCAATCGTTCGCTGTGATCGATCAGGTGAAATTCGAGCAGTACTCAATACCCTCCAAGCTGACGCGCTGGGGAATCGATGGGCATATGGGAGTATTGTTCGGGCTACCCAACCAGTTGCTGCTGGCCGGACTGGGTATCGGCATCATGACCATGATCGTCTGGGGCTACAGCATGTGGTGGCGCCGCCGGACCCTGCGCAGCACCGCCACGCTGTGGCAAACCATTGCCACGGTCCCGGCTCGGGCACTCGTGGTAGTGGCGATGATCAGCCTGGCACTGGGCTATGCCATGCCGGTGATGGGAGTCA
Source organism: Halomonas huangheensis (assembly GCF_001431725.1). Taxonomy (NCBI): domain Bacteria; kingdom Pseudomonadati; phylum Pseudomonadota; class Gammaproteobacteria; order Oceanospirillales; family Halomonadaceae; genus Halomonas; species Halomonas huangheensis. Next base: position 3,746,307 of record NZ_CP013106.1, read on the forward strand.
GTCTGGTGTTATTGCTGATCGTCGATGGTATCCGCACGCTGCTGGCAAGGCGGAGTACGGCGTTGGCCTGAGTGGCATCTCCAGTGCATCGAGCTTCGAGCATCGCCCGGTAACTACCGGGCGATGCTCCCCCGTTCAGTGCGCCTCTTTACCGCGCAGACGCTGAACGGCGGTAACTACCGCGACGAGCACTCCACCGACAATCAGACCGATGACGCCATTGGCCAGCATCGGCACCAGGCCGTGAACGATAGCGTCGACACTGGGGATGGCGATATCGGCATCCGCCAGGCCCTCGACCATATGATGCAACACTGGAACACCATGAACGAGGATGCCGCCACCGACCAGGAACATGGCCAGGGTACCGAAGAACGACAGCCCCTTCATCAGCAGGGGTGCCCCCTTGAGCAGGACTCTGCCGATCGACTGGTTCAGACTTCCATCCTTGCCGATCAGGTAGCGCCCAAGGTCATCAATCTTGACCAGACCAGCAACCAGACCATACACACCTATCGTGATCAGTAAGCCTATCGCCACCAGTACCGCAATCTGCTGGGATAGCGCAGCGCTCGTCACTGTGCCCAGCGCAATAACAATAATCTCGGCAGACAGAATGAAGTCGGTACGAATCGCCCCCTTGATTCGCTCACGTTCGAAGGCACGCATATCAACCGTTTCATCGGCCAACGCCTGTTGTCGTGCCTCGTGCTCCTTTTCCACATCTTTCTTGTGCAGGAACTTGTGGGCCAGTTTCTCCGCGCCTTCAAAACACAGAAAAGCTCCACCCAGCATCAGCAGAATGGTCACCAGCCAGGGCACAAAGGTGCTGATCAGTAACGCCGCAGGAATCAAGATACACTTGTTGAGCAACGACCCCTTGGCCACCGCCCAGACCACAGGGAGTTCACGGTCAGCAGCAATGCCCGTCACCTGCTGGGCATTGAGTGCCAGATCATCCCCCAGTACACCCGCGGTCTTCTTCGCGGCGACCTTGGTCATCACCGATACGTCATCGAGCAACGTGGCGATGTCATCGATCAGGGTTAATAGACTGCTTCCAGCCAAGCTCAAGCCCTCCATGGACAGGAAAATTCTGTAGGTTTCGCCACCAAGCATACGACAATTCACTGGATAGCGTGATCATGCGGGTGCCAGACTACATCTGGACGGTACAGGGGCAAGGGCAAGCTATAGAATCAATGTGGTAGATACAGGAGCATCAGATGAGCGATCTGGCAGCATTGCTGGCGAGAGTCACAGAAGGCTATAGCGAAGCGCTGTATGACGGGAAGCGTTTTGCCGTGACACGGCAGACCTTCAACCGCGGCAACTCAACGAAGATCTTCGCTCGCTGTTTGCAGGATCAGCAATTCTTCAGTTGCAACGCCTACCGAACCACACAGGGCTGGCGGCTATATCCGTGTGAGATGAGTGCCGAGAGTGTGCTCGGTTTTCTCGAACATCATCAGCGGCTGGTCGCTCCAGACTCGCCACAAGGGCAGCAGTGATCATCACCGCTTCATGCGGGATCCATGGTCACCAACAGACGCTTCTGGCCTGACACCAGAGCCGGGCTGCGATGCACCAGTCCAGATGCCTCGTTGCCGATCCAGCCACTGCCCTTGAGCAAGGCCAGATCACCGGACTGCAACTGCTGTATGGCCTGCGGATCGCGAAGGACCTCCGGCTTGTCACTGCTCGGTGCTCCCAGTCCAGCACGATTGATGCCCGCCTCGGGAAGCCACTCACTGCCGGGCCCTACATAGGTGGTGACCAGCCGTACAGGCAGGTTGTCACAGTGGAAACGCGGGCACATGGCGGCATCCAGCAGCCGCAGGCGTATGCCGACACTGTCAGTCTCGAACAAGCACGCCATGGCCTCGGCCAGGGTCTGAATATCCTCGACCAGTATTTCGGCGGCCTCAGGATCGGGAAGCTGTCGCAACAGGTCTGCCTTGAGTTCTGCACCAGGCTGACCCAACCAGGCAATCTGCCAGGCCCTCTGTGTCTGACACTGCGCCATGGCACTTGAGGCCAGCGCTTCGGAAAGGCCTCGTCGCATCACCGCGATATTGATGTAGTCCTCGAAGATCCTCGGCAACACATCGACCTCACCAGCGATCGCCCAGTGCTCGAATGAACCGCCATCGATAGTGGCATGAGGAAGGGTTGAGCGAGCGGGCAGCGACATGCGATGACTCCATGATTGGATTTTTAGTTATGTTATAACGTATCCTAAGTCATGTTCAATACAACGCCCGCATAGAGAACTTCCTCGACCATGTTTCCTCGGCCATGTTTCCTCGAACATGTTGCTTGTCTCCTGTTCCCTGGCGCAGCCTGGCCGACAACGGGCAACCATTCTTCTTCAATGGATAGATCAATGACCCAGATGTTTTTACCCGATGTTGCCGCTGGCCCTTCGACTCTCGATGGAGCGCTCTGCTGGGTGGGCATGGAGGACATCGCCCTGCCCTTCATGGTCGCGGGTCATGTCGTCAATGGTCGCGCTGCTACTGGTGTCTCGCTGGATGATCCATCGGCGCGCGGCATCCATATGTCACGACTGTATCTGGCGCTGAGTGAATTGCAGAACCAGGAACTGTCGTTGCCGAATGTGGCTACGGTTCTGGACCACTTTCTGGAAACCCACGATGGTCTATCCGATGCAGCCTTTCTCGACCTGAGCGGAGAGGCAATGCTGCAGCGTCCGGCCATGATCAGCCCGCTGTCGGGATGGAAGTCATACCCCTTCGCCCTGCGTTGCCGCAAGGATGCTCGAGGCCTGCATGCCATTCTCGATCTGACACTGGGATATTCCTCGACCTGCCCCTGTTCAGCTGCACTTTCACGTCAGTTGATCCAGCAGGCTTTCGATGAGGACTTCAATGACATGCCGCTGAGCCACGCCAGCGTCAAGGCATGGCTCGGCAGTGAGCACGGCATTCTCGCCACGCCACACAGCCAGCGCAGCCAAGCGCACCTGTCCTTGCAGTTGGCGGATGATCTTGAAGAACTGCCACTGGTGAAGATGGTGGAATGTGCCGAGCGAGCGCTTGGTACCGCCCTGCAGACAGCGGTCAAACGAATCGATGAGCAGGCCTTCGCGTTGGCCAATGGCCAGAACCTGATGTTTTGCGAAGACGCCGCCCGCCGACTGCATCACGCACTACGCCAGCAGGCTGATATCAGCGGCTTTCGTCTGCGAGTGGTACATGCGGAAAGCCTGCACGCCCACGATGCGGTAGCGTGCAGTGAATGGAACTGGGAGAACAGCTGAGCCCTGGGCTCCGAGCCGCTGCGGATGACCTACTGCGTACCGTTCCAGCTGCTCGTAGCCCATAGCTCGTAGCCCATAGCTCGTAGCCCATAGCTCATAGCCCATCACGCCCGCTGAAAGGGATACACCGCACTCAGCTGGAGGATCTCGGTCAGCTCGTCGAGGGCAGCCAGAGTCTGCTCGGCCAGCACGGGATCGGCCAGGTCATCCACTGCCAGTTGCTCGCGATAATGGCGCTCGACCCAACTGACCAGCTCGCTGTACAGCGCATCATCGAGCAGCACACGACCCGATAACGCCTCGCGTTCGGCACGGCTGAGAACCACACGCAGCCGCAGGCAGGCGGGGCCACCGCCATTGCGCATGCTCTGCTTGACGTCCTTGACCACCACTTCCGAGATCGGGTTGTTGCCGGCCAGCAGATAATCCTGAAGGCAACGCCACACTGCCTCGCGTTCCTGACACTCACCGGGCACCACCAGCGTCATGCTGCCATCGGGATTCGACAGCAACTGGGAGTTGAACAGATAGGAACCGACGGCATCCTCGATACTGACCGCCTCGAGCGGCACGCGCACCGGAATCAGCGGCGTCGACATCTTGTCGCGCAACTCATCCAGAGTCGCCTGTTCATCACGGAAGGCCAGTTCGTGATACAGCAATACCGGGCCATTGCCGACCGCGATCACATCATTGTGGAATACCCCGGCGTCGATGGCATCGGGATGCTGCTGGGCAAACACCACCTGGCTGTCATCGAGGCCATGCTGGCGAGCCACTGCCTGGCTGGCTTCCAGTGTCTGGCGCGCCGGGTAACGCTGCGGCTCGACACCGTCGCCGCCAAAGGCCTGACGTCCATAGACATACAGATGAACGCCCGGCTCACCATGCTCGCCACACAGACGCGTATGGTTGGCCGCGCCTTCATCGGAAAACGCCGGTGTCGCCGGCAAGACCGAATGATGGGCAAAGTGCTTCGAGTCAGCGAAGATCGCTGACAATACCCGGCCGGTGGTCTCGGGCTCGAGATAACGGTGGAAGCTCGATTGCAGGTTGGCCGGGGTGAAATGCACTCGACCATCAACGGTATCGCGACTCGGCGTGACCGTGCCGGCATTGGCCGTCCACATGCTCGATGCCGAGCACACGGCGCGCAGCACCTGAGGTGCCTCACGGGCCGCCCGCTCCAGTACCTGGCCGTTGCTGCCCTCGAAGCCCAGCGCGCGCAACGCACTGAGGTCCGGGCGTTGCTGAGGTGGCAGCACGCCCTGCAGGTAGCCTGCATCGTGCAGCGACTTCATCTTGGCCAATCCCTGCAACGCCGCTTCCCGCGGGTTGGAGACCAACCCGCCATGAGACATGGATGCTACGTTGCCATGCGCCAGTCCGGAGTAGTTATGGGTCGGGCCAACCAGACCATCGAAATTCACTTCCCGATAGTCGGCCGTGTTGTCCGCCTGACTCACCTCACCACTCATAGCGTCACCCCCGGCGGCAGCTTCTCGGGCAGATTGAGCACTTCGCTTTCCACCGAGGCGACCGGATAGGCGCAATAGTCCGCTGCGTAGTAGGCACTGGGGCGATGATTGCCGCTGTCACCCACGCCGCCGAAGGGCGCATCACCGGAAGCACCGGTGGTCTGACGGTTCCAGTTGACGATGCCGGCACGAATGCGCAGCAGGAAGTCATCCCAGTCGCTGCGCTCACCACCAATCAAGCCCGCCGACAGACCATAGCGCGTGTCATTGGCCAACGCGATGGCATCGCCCCAGCTCTGATAACGGTATACTTTGAGCAGCGGTCCGAAGTGCTCTTCATCCGGCACTTCCACCCCGGTGACATCGACCAGCCCGGGGCTGAGCAGGCTGGTGTCTTCCTGCAGACGACGCATACGCGCCAGCACCTTGCCACCACGTTGCTCCAGATCCTGCTGCGCAGCCAGCAGGCCATCGGCCGCGGCGACACTGACCAGCCCGGCGTAGAATGGCGCTTCCTCGGCAAAGGGCTCGGCGACGCGCAGTCGTTCGATCGCAGTGGTCAGCGCGGCTATCAGGCTATCGCCCGCGCTGCCGGTAGGTACGATCAGGCGTCGTGCACAGGTACAACGCTGCCCACCGGACAGGAAGGCCGATTGCAGAATCGTCAGTACCGCTGCGTCTTCATCGGGAATGTCCTTGATCACCAGCGGATTGTTGCCACCCAACTCCAGCGCCAGCACCTTGTTCATCTGTCCGGCAAACTGGCGGTGCAGCATGCCGCCGACCCGAGCACTTCCGGTGAACAGCAGGCCATCGATATCAGCATTGGACGACAGCGCCTGGCCGACCTCGGCCGCCCCCTGAACCAGATTGATCACGCCCGCTGGCAACCCTGCCTCGATCCAGCACTGCAGGGTCAGATCAGCGGTCAGCGGGGTCTGCTCACTGGGCTTGAAGACCACCGTGTTGCCGGCCAGCAACGCCGGAACGATATGGCCGTTAGGCAGGTGGCCGGGGAAGTTATAGGGGCCAAAGACAGCCATCACGCCGTGAGGACGATGACGAAGCACGGCACGTGAATCGCCGAGGTCGCGCTCGCGCTGACCAGTACGCTCCTCACGGGCACGAACCGACAACGCGACCTTGCCGATCATGGCGCCAACTTCGGTGCGCGCTTCCCACAACGGCTTGCCGGTCTCGTGGGCGATGCTGGAAGCAAGCGCCTCACGATGCGTTTCGAGGGTCTCGCGGAAACGTTCGACCAGTTTTTGACGTTGCTCCAGAGAAGTACGCGCCCAACCGCCAAAGGCACTTCTGGCCGCTGCCACCGCCCTGGCGACCTGGGCATCCGATGCAGCAGCGCCTTGCCACAGCTCCTGTGCCGAGACCGGATCCAGTTTGGAGAAAGTCTCGCCTTCACCATTCTGCCACTGCCCGTCAATCAGTAATTGCTGGGTTGGTTGCATTACGCCTCCTCGTCAGAATTCAGGATGCGCAGGGTGTCGCCGGAAGCGACTTCGAGCCTGCGGGCCTCTTCGTTGTTGATGGTCAGTACGCCGTTGTCATCGGGGCCACGTCCCACCCAGGCAGCCCGGAAGTCACTCATACTGGTGGTCGCCGCCAACCATTGCGGGCGCCCTTCCGTGGCGGCATCCGGGTCGACCTCGACGCGCACGTGACGCGACAACCGCACGCCTTTCACGTCATTGATATAGGCTTCGACCGTCGGGCCACCATCAAAGATGTCGATGTAACCTTCCCAACGCAGCCCCTGCTTCTTGAGCATGGCCAGTGCCGGACGCGTGTGCTCGTGCACCTTGCCTATACAGTCGCGGGCCTCGTCAGACAGGAACGGGGTATAGATCGGAAACTTCGGCATCAACTCGCCGATGAAACTCTTCTGTCCCAGGCCTGTGAGACGGTCCGCCTCGCTGAAGTCCATGGGGAAGAAATTGCTGCCGAGGTATTCCCAGAATGGGCTGCGTCCATTGCTATCGAAATGCCCACGCATCTCGGCCAGTACCTTGTCCGGGAAGCTGTCCCGGAACTCGGCCATGAATAGCCAGCGCATCATCGACAGCAGCGCTCCATTGCGTTGGTGCCGAGCCTCGGCGCCACGGTAGTCGCTGCGCAGGAACAGCGAAGCGACTTCGGCATCACCGGTGTGGTCGGAGCTCAGGAACAGCGTGTCGATGGTGCGATGCAAATCGAGCTGCTTGGAAGAATGCGCCAGGGTGCCGACACGATAGTGATAGAACGGCACTTCACGCCCGACCTGGGCCTCAATGGCGCAGCAACCGGCCAGCCGTTCGCTGTCCTCATCCTCGAGGACAAAGAAGTAGAGCCGCTGATCGGCTGGCGTCTCGCCGTTGAAGGCACGCTGCGCGATGGCGATCTTCTGCTCCAGAAACTCGCGATTGTCCGGCAAGGAGGTGAAACCAACTCCGGTCTCGCGTGCCAGCGCCTGCAATTCGTCGAGATCGCTCTCGACAATCGGTCGCATACGCATCACAGCTCTCCTTCGTCATAGCCCGGATCGATCTCACTGCCCGCCAGTGTCAGCGGAGCCGCCAGCACCGCGCGACCTTCCTCGACACCCAGTACTTCCGCATGCTCCGGCGTCAGCATCAGCTGCCCGGTGGGTGACAGTGCATAACGCGCCACCGTGCAACGGAAATCCTGCTGTTGCTGGTTGGCGATCATCGCCAGCTCAGCATCCGGTAGCGCATGTTCCGGGCGAATGCGCACCGGATGCCACGCTGCATGACGGAACGTCTCGAGACGTGCTCGATCGCCCTTGATCACTGGCCCGGCATCGAACAGGTCGACATGGCGTGAGCGTAGGAAGCCTTCAGCCAGCATCTCGTCCAGAGCGGGTTCATGAACCGGATGCTCACGGCCGATGGCGGCCCGCGCCTGCGGCGTCAACAGTGCCAGATACAGCGGAAATTGCGGCATCACTTCGGCAATGAAGCTCTTCGAGCGTACGCCGGCGAAGTAATTGATCTCGTGATAGTCACGAGCGAAGAAGTGGCGACCTACGCTGTTCCAGAACGGCGACTCACCGGCATCATCCAGGTAACCGGGGAAGGCCATGGCAAGGATGTCGGCAAAACGTTCAGGGTACTGGGCGATAAACATCAGTCGCGCACGACGCAACAGGCTCTCGGCGTTGGTGCCCTTGTAACGCGCGTCGAGTGACAGTGCACACAGCAGGCTCGCATCCGAGACTTCATGAGACAGCGCCAGGGTCTGCACCTCGCGGCGCACATTGAGCTGCTGCGAGGCGTGAATCAGCGTTTCCTGGCGATAGGTGTAATAGGCCTCGTTGTAACCGGCCAGTGCACGGATGGTGGCCGTGCCGACCACCTCTCCGCACGCCTGATCTTCGAGCACAAAGGTATAGTGCTCGTCTCCGGGGACATCGATGGCCTCGCCAAAGGCTCGCATGGAGCGCGCGATACGCTCCTCCAGCCGGTCGCGATGGGCCGGCAGATTGGTCAGCCGCGGCGTTGCACTGCCTGCCAGCCGCTCGAGGGCCGGCAGGTCAGACAACCGCGTGGGGCGAACGACCAGCATGGGATTGCCTCCTGGCTTGGGTCCAGCGTTTGGTGCATGCCTGGCCATTACTGGCCAGACACCATGCGAGCGATGGCACGCTCGAGACGCTCAAGGCCCTCGACGATGTCCTGCTCGGGGATCACCAGCGACGGTGCCAGACGCAGTACATTGGGGCCGGCAACCAGCGCCATCACGCCTTCCTCGATTGCCAACGGCAGGATGTCCTTGGCGCGACCTTCATATTCCGGGGCCATCTCGGCGCCCACCAGCAGCCCCTTGCCACGGATTTCCTTGAATACGCCGTGCTTGCGGTTGATCGTTTCCAGATGCTCGCGGATCAGTTCGAAGCGCTTGTTGGCGCCTCCCAGCACTTCCGGGGTGTCGATGAAACGTACCGCCGCCAGCGCTACGGCCGAGGCCAGTGCATTGCCGCCATAGGTCGAGCCATGGGTACCGATGGCCATCGCTGGAGCGACACGGTCCGTGGTCAGCATGGCGCCAACCGGGAAACCACCGCCGATGCCCTTGGCACTGGTCAGGATATCCGGCGTCACACCGTAATCCGTATAGGCATACAGCGAGCCGGTACGACCGGCACCGGTCTGCACTTCGTCGAATACCAGCAGAGCGTCGTGCTGATCGCACAACTCGCGCAGCCCGCTGAGGAATTCCTGGGTGGCCGGCAGAATGCCGCCTTCACCCTGAATCGGCTCGACCATCACCGCACAGGTGTTGTCGTCGATCAGTGCACGAACGCTGTCCAGATTGTTGTACTCGGCGTGGACGATACCGCCCGGTACCGGACCAAAACCCTGAGAGTACTTGGGCTGACCACCCACGCTGACCGTAAAGAAGGTCCGGCCATGGAAAGACTGACTGAAGGAAATGATGCGACTCTTGTGCTCGCCATGATTGTCATAAGCCCAGCGACGCGCCAGCTTCAGCGCAGCCTCGTTGGCCTCGCCACCGGAAGAGCACAGGTAGACCTTGTCGGCAAAGGTGCGCTCGGTCAGCTCGCGAGCCAACTCCAGCGCCGGCTCATTGGTGTAGACATTGGACAGGTGCCAGAGGCGGTCAGCCTGACTCTTGAGTGCCTCAACCAGCACCGGATGACAGTGACCGAGGGCGTTGACCGCAATACCGCCAGCGAAGTCGATGTACTCTCGTCCGTCCTGGTCCCACAGGCGGCTGCCTTCGCCGCGCACCGGAATGACCTGCTGCGGTGAATAGTTGGGCACCATGTACTGATCGAAATCGGCACGAGTCGGTCTAGAGCTCATCAGCTTTCTCCACTGTCATGTTTGTCTATTCGGGTGTCTGCCAGGGCATTACGCGTCGCTTGCCGAGACATATCGCAACGCTCTGGCATCACCCTGGTGCTGGCCTGTGAGGGGCTCGGACCAGAATGTCATTCGAGTATAGGGAGGCAGTGCGTTTCGGGCTTTCAGCGATGGGACCCTGATTTTCATAAAGCACTAGATCGCCCGTCACATCAGTGTTGATGGCAGGAAAAATGGCGGGGAAAGATGGTGCGACAGGGATTGAGAGCTACTGGTTGATGCGCTCTTCCCGCGGCGTGATACCAAAGTGGTTGCGGTAGGCCGTGGAGAAATGGGCCGCCGAGGAAAACCCGGTTTGCAGAGCGATCTCCCCTGCCGGGCGATCAGACTCGCGCAACAGGCGTCGCGCACGTTGTAGTCTCAAATCCAGGTAATAGCGACTCGGTACCGATTTGAGATACTTCTTGAACAACCGCTCCAACTGACGGCGCGAGACCCCAAGGTGCTCGGAAAGCTCGTGCGTGGTCAGCGGCTCCTCGATATTGGCCTCCATCAATTGCACCGCCTCGGTCAGGCTCTTCGGTGCATGAGACAACCGCGAGCGCAGCGGAATCTGCTGCGGCTCATCGCCCATGCGGATGCGTTCCATGACAAAGTATTCGGAGATTCGTGTCGCCAGAGCCGGGCCATGATGGTTGGCCACCAGAGTGATCATCATGTCCATCGCCGCGGTACCACCACCACAGGTAATCCGGTCGCGATCGATCTCGAAAAGTTGCTGGGATAGACGCACTCGCGGGTGCGCTGCGGCAAATGCCTCGAAGCGTTGCCACGGCAATGTCGCACTGTAGCCATCCAGCAGGCCGAGACGCGCCAGGGCCTCGGTGCCGCCACCAATACCGCCAATCATGATGCCGGAGGTTGCCAGCCGCTTGAGCCAGGCACCCAATTCATCGGGAATACCACTGGGTAGCATGGCAGGCCCACAGACCAGCACCATGTCTGGGTAGCGGGTCACCTCATCCAGCGCCATCCTCGGCGCCAGCGTTTGCTGGGAGGTACTGGTCACCGCCTCTCCACCACAGCTGTAACTGGTCAGGCGATAGAGCGTTCGGCCATGCAGCAGATTGGCAACATGCAACGGCTCTGTAGCACAGGCATGGGACAGCAGGGAAAATCCCGGCATCACCACAATTCCCACCTCACGCGTCAGAGCGAGGGAACTTGAAGTGCTGGCGGCATCGGACATGGGAGATTCTCTGACCAGTCAAGAAGGAACCCGACGCCGGTTTTGCGTCAGGGTGAATATTGGAATACAAGTTTGCTGAAAAATGTTTCGAAAATCAGCGGCGATCCATCGATAGAGGATAGCGTCGAGGCCCAGCAACAACCAGTCCACGAGGCGCACGCAAACAGGGGCGGCACTTACGCCGCCCCTGTCTGCCATACACAAGACTCTTCAACGCCATTCGTGCAACCGAGAGTTACAGCTGAACCACGTCGAAATTCACGTCTGTCTCAACATCAGCATCATAATCGACATCATCACGCTCGAAGCCGAACAGCTTGAGGAACTCATGCTTGTAGCCGGCATAGTCGGTGATATCGAACAGGTTCTCGGTGGTCACCTGTGACCACAGGTCCTGACATGCCTGCTGCACATCATCGCGCAGTTCCCAGTCGTCCAGACGCAGACGGCCGACATCGTCAGTCGCAAGCTCGCCACCATACAGACGTTCACCAAATAGACGGTTAAGCTGATCGATGGTGCCTTCGTGCAGGCCCTGCTCCTTCATGATCCTGTAGACCATGGCGATGTACAGCGGCATCACCGGAATCGCGGCACTGGCCTGAGTCACAACCGACTTGAGCACCGCAACATTGGCACCGCCGCCGGTAGTCTTGAGCTGGGCGTCGATCGCCTGCGCAGCACGGTCAAGATCTTCCTTGGCCTTGCCCAGAGCACCGTGCCAATAGATCGGCCAGGTAATTTCGGTACCGATATAGCTGAAGGCAACGCTGCGCGCGCCCGGCGCAAGCACGTCGGCATCGGCCAGCGCCTGCATCCACAGTTCCCAGTCCTGGCCGCCCATGACTTCGATGGTATCGGCGATTTCCTGCTCAGTCGCCGGCCCCACCTCAGCCTCGATGATGGCGTCCTTGTTGGTATCGATGGCCGTCGCACGATAGGTCTCACCGATCGGCTTGAGGCTGGAGCGCTTGAGCTCACCGCTATCCGGCAACTTACGCACCGGAGACGCCAGCGAGTAGACCACCAGATCGATCTGACCGCCCATGTCCTGCTGGATCAGCTCGATGGCCCTGGCACGTGCTTCGTGCGAGAAGGCATCGCCGTTGATCGACTTGCTGTAAAGCCCCTCGGCCTTGGCAAAGCGATCGAAAGCGGCAGAGTTGTACCAACCCGCTGTGCCGGTTTTCGTCTCGCTGCCGGGCTTCTCGAAGAACACGCCCAGCGTATCGGCGCCATAACCGAATGCCGCAGTGACGCGAGCGGCCAGGCCATAGCCACTGGAAGCACCGATCACCAGAACCTTCTTCGGTCCCTGGGCGGCATCCAGGCCACGCGCACGGGTTGCCTCGATCTGCTCGAGAACATTCTTCTCGCAGCCGACGGGATGAGTTGTGGTGCAGATGAATCCGCGAACCTTGGGCTTGATGATCACGACAGACCTCTTCGTTCCGGGTGGGCAGCCGCCCTGAATTGACTTGGGCAAATCGCTATTCTAGCGGTCTGAAGGCCAGCTGTCCGCAACGATGCTCAGCCAGTGCGATATCAGCATTGCCAATTGCACCTTGCTCCACTGTCGAGGCTCGGGCAGCATGCTGCCACTGTCTGAGGAGAATGAATGATGGACGCACAGACTCTGGTCGATGAGCGCGGCGAGCTGTGGCTGACACTGGCGCCGTTGTGGCTCGAGCGCGAGCCCCGTGAAACCGACTACGCACGCATGACCGAGGTCGTCCTGCGCTACGGCTTGACCCTGAAGGAACTGGAGTGGGTTATACGCCTTGAGCTGGCCCCGGTGCTGTCACGTCAACAGATGTCCGTTGCCGGAGAGTGGCGCAAATTCGATGATTACCAATTGATGCGACGCCTGGTGGCACACAACATGCGCCTCAAGGGCTGGCGGCGTTCGTTCTGGACCCTGTTCTCTGGCCTGGCCACCATCATGGTACGGCCACGCTTCAACGAACTGCTCGAGCGCGTGGCAGTAGCTCAGGCAACCAACTGATCACTCGCGCGTTTCAGACAACCGGCTCATCCAGCGCCTGCTCCAGATCCTGGAGCATATCAACGGCAGTGGCTCGCGGCCCGAAGCGGCGTATCACACGACCATCGCGCCCGATCAGGAACTTGGTGAAGTTCCACTTGATGGCACGAGTCCCCAACATTCCCGGGGCCTGTTCCTTGAGTGCCCGAAACAACGGGTGCGCCTTGCCGCCATTGACGTCGACCTTCTCCATCAGAGGAAAGGTGACCGCATAACGACGCTCGCCGAAGGTACAGAACTCCTCGGCGGACTCAGGGGATTGATGCGCAAATTGATTGCACGGGAAGCCCAGCACGGTAAAACCGCGCTCGCGATGCTCGCGATACAGAGCTTCAAGCTCGGCCAGTTGCGGAGTGAAACCGCATTTACTGGCCACATTGACTATCAACAGCACCTGCCCGCGCAGCGCGCGAAGATTGAAGGGCTCGCCGCTATGGGTACGGCATTCATGATCGTGAACTGACATCTCATTCACTCGCCGGGAATACATTCACGATGACACGCCAACCGCAGATTCGCCAGCTCATTTACCGGCACATTCGCTGTCACGCAGTAGGCTGACCGCTAGCCGGGTATCGGGTGTCACCGTTTCCAACGCCAGAGCCTCATCAAGATCCATCCACCAGGCCTCGGCAACCTCCTCTGGCTGCAGGATCAACGGCCCATCGAAGCTTACTGTAAACACGCTGCCGAAGATGTGATGACCATCTTCACAGTAGGTGAAGTCCAACGTGTGAATCAGAGGTTCGCCTCGAATCCCCAACTCCTCGGCCAGTTCACGGCGTGCCGATTGGTTCACAGCCTCTCCCGCCGCCACCACGCCTCCCGCCGCCAGATCAATGCCTCCCGCAAAGACTTCCTTGGTTAGCGTTCGACGCTGAACACAAAGCTGATTGCGGGAGTTACGCACTACAATATAGGTGGCACGGTGCCAGAAGCCCATACGTCTCATTTGAGTACGCCAGGCACTACCACAAGGACGATTGCGGGAGTCGACCACCTGGATGCGCTCTCTGGCGATCACTGGAGCCACTGCTGCATCCTGTGCCGCTGCCGGCATCGAACTGTCGATCGACATGAAGCTGGTCTCCAGAGCAAATGCCCAAGCCTAGCGCGCAGCAACAGTCGCGTCCACGCAGCCAGGCGTCTTAACCCATCAGCACTCGTACCGCGAGCCCCAGCAGCAGGACTCCCGTGATTCGATTGATCCAGTGTGCTCTGGCCTGCAACCAGGGCAGTACCCGGGAATGTGACAAGCCCAGTGCCACCAGGGTGTACCAGCCGCCATCAATGACCACCGCAGTCAGTACAATGATCATGCGTTGCAGCAAGGTCATTTCCGGGGTCACAAACTGACTCAGTAACGCCACAAAGAACAGAATCAGCTTGGGGTTACCCAACGCCACCACCAGGCCATCACGCGCGGCAATCATCAAATTCGCTGACTGTCCCTGGGTACGCAGAGCACCTCCCGCCCCCGCACGCAGCGCCTTGATCCCCAGCCATGCCAGATAGGCCGCCCCCAACCAGGTGATCACACGAAAGACCGTTGGATGATGCTCGATAACCGCCCCCAGCCCCCACACCGTCAGCAGCGCATACAGCCCTACCCCCAGGGCATGGGTAACCGCCGCCATCATTCCCGATGAGCGACCGCCTCCCAGGGTATGACGCAGCACCAGGGCGAGACTCGGCCCGGGCGACATGGCCCCCATGGCGCAGATCGCCGCGAGTGACAACCATAGGGAAAGAGGCATCGTCCAGGCTCCATTGAGATATCGCGATGAGCAAGCCTAACACGGCAACAGAGTCAGGCGACCGAGCTCAGGAACGGCTAAGTGCCCGCCGCCTACACAACGTGATCTGCAGGACTGAAACGGCCTGAAGCGAGTGTCCCTCACATCAACACCTATTCGTCAGCCGTCGTTCCTGGCACACCAATTCTTGAAGGGTGGGCTTTTACACAATAGTGATCTGGTCACAAGGCCGAGGCAGGATGCGACCAAACTGCGACCATTCCTGATCGAAGCCAAATCGCAGGCACAAAAAAAGGCGCATAAGCGCCTTTTTAAAAATGGTGCCGGTGGTCGGACTCGAACCGACACACCCGTGAAGGCGGCGGATTTTGAATCCGCTGCGTCTACCAATTCCGCCACACCGGCAACGGGCGAGAATTATACGTAGACCGGCGGCCAGGTCAATGATTTCATTTCATTCTCGCGAATATCATCATTAGGTTGCTATTATTGCGCCCATCTTTTTCGGCACCTCCGGTCGGCGGTTGTTCCCATTTCAGGAGTTCCCCATGGCGCAGTCACGCAACGAAGCCCCTCCTTCTCCTTCCGTCGCGGCACGCATCGGGCTGGTGCTCGGCCTGGTGTTGCTGCTGCTCACCCTGGTCGTTCCTGCGCCAGCCGGTATGTCGCCCATCGCGTGGCACTGCGTAGGCATGGCATTGCTGATGGCCAGTTGGTGGTCCACTGAGGCCATTCCGATTCCGGTGACGTCTCTACTGCCGCTGGTTCTCGCCCCAGCGTTGGGTATTGGTGACATCAAGGAAACGGCGGCCAGCTATGCCAATCCGATCATCTATCTGTTCCTCGGTGGTTTCCTGCTGGGGATCGCGATGCAGGTCTGGAACCTTCATCGCCGCGTGGCGCTGCAGGTGCTGCGTGTAGTGGGTAGCGAGCCAAAGCGTCAGATAGCGGGCTTCATGATCGCCACTGGCTTCATCAGCATGTGGGTCTCCAATACCGCCACCGCAATCATGATGCTGCCCATCGGCATCTCGGTGCTGAGCCTGCTCGAGGATTCGGACCCGAAGGAACTGAACCGCTTTGCCACCGCGCTGCTGCTGGGTATTGCCTATTCCGCGAGCATAGGTGGCGTGGCCACTCTGATTGGCACACCGCCCAACGCCCTACTGGCCGGCTACCTGTCGGACTCCATGAACATTGACCTTGGCTTCGCTCAGTGGATGCTGATCGGCCTGCCAATCAGTATCACGATGATGGTGGTCGCCTGGTGGTGGTTGTGTCGCGGTGGCTTCCAGCTCACTACCGGTGACAACGATAGCGCCAGCATGATTCATCGCGAACTGGCCGAAATGGGCCCGATGAGCAAAGCCGAAAAACGCGTCGGATTGGTATTCCTGCTGGCGGCGGCAGCCTGGATCGTCCGCCCCATGCTCAACAACCTCGGCGTGGACTGGCTGTCGGACACCTCGATCGCCATTCTCGCCGGCATGACACTGTTCCTGGTTCCCAGCGGCCGTCATCGCGGCGAATCACTGATGGCCTGGGACGAAGCAGTCAAACTCCCCTGGGGCATCCTGCTGCTGTTTGGTGGCGGCCTGGCGCTGGCCGGTGCCATCAGTTCCTCGGGGCTCGCCGAGTGGATTGCCAACCAACTCTCCGCACTTGGCGCCTTGCCGACACTGGCGCTCATCGGTGGCGTAGTACTGGTCATCATCTTCCTCACCGAAGTGACATCGAATACTGCCACTGCGGCAGCCTTCCTGCCGCTACTCGGTGCCATGGCCATGTCATTGGATATTCCGATTCTGTTGATCACGGTCCCTGCTGCAATTGCCGCCAGTTGCGCTTTCATGATGCCTGTAGCCACACCGCCCAATGCCATTGTCTTCGGCACTGGGCATATGAGCATTCAGTCCATGATCCGTGCCGGGTTTGCCCTCAACCTCGCCGGCACTGTGCTGGTAACATTGATGGCTTATGCACTGATCCTGCTGATGTGGTAGTTGCTACTGCTGATATGGTAGTTACCACTTCTGATGAGGCGGTCGCCACGCCTGCTGCTGTGGTAGTTGCCATGTCTCCAGCGCACTAATCTTTCCGCGTTTCCTGACGTGACGGTCAGGAAACGCTATCCTTGTGCACCGCTGTCCTGAGACCGCGCTTCGATCAATCAATGCACCGGCAGGTCACTCACCTTATGCCTGATGCAATTACCTGTTGGTTGTTGCGCCCGTTATTGGTTGTTGCGCCCGTTAATAGTTATTGCGCCCGCGATTCAAGAGCCCACATGCAAAGAGCCGATTTCCACTTTGATCTTCCGCAAGAGTTGATCGCTCGCTACCCTTCGGAAGTACGCAGCGACTGTCGCCTGCTGTGCGTCGATGGCAACAGCGGCCAGTTCAGCCACCACCAGTTTCCCGATCTGGTGGAAATGCTGGAGCCCGGCGACCTGCTGGTTTTCAACGATACCCGCGTCATTCCGGCACGCCTGCATGGTCACAAGGCCAGCGGCGGCAAGGTCGAGATGCTGCTCGAGCGCCCATTGGATGCCCATCGTGGACTGGTCCACCTACGCTCCAGCAAATCACCGAAACCCGGCACCGAACTGATCTTCGAAGGCGGCATCCAGGCGGTGGTCGAGGGACGCCGAGACGCGCTGTTCGAACTACGCTTTCTCGGTGAGACACCGATGATCGCTCTGCTCGAGCAGCATGGTCACATGCCCTTGCCGCCGTACATCACTCGCGACGACGAGCTCTCGGATCGCGAGCGTTATCAGACCGTCTACGCCCGGCGTGACGGCGCAGTGGCCGCTCCCACCGCGGGACTGCATTTCGATCAACCGCTATTGGAACGCCTTGCGGCAAAGGGAGTCGAATCGACATTCGTCACCCTGCATGTCGGTGCGGGCACCTTTCAGCCTGTGCGTGCCGCTGATATCCGTGAGCACCACATGCACAGCGAGTGGATAGAGGTCGGTGAGGAAGCCTGTACCAAGGTACATGCTGCACAGCAGGCCGGCAAACGCGTCATCGCCGTGGGGACCACCAGCGTGCGCTGTCTTGAAACCGCCAGCGCCTCTGGTGAAATTGCTCCGTTCTCCGGCGATACCGATATTTTCATCTATCCCGGCTACGAGTGGCGTTGTGTCGATGTGCTGGTTACCAACTTCCATCTTCCGGAATCAACCCTGTTGATGCTGGTCAGCTCCTTCGCCGGCTTCGAACCCGTCATGCAGGCCTATCGCGAAGCCGTGGAACAGCGCTATGCGTTCTTCAGCTATGGCGACGCCATGTTCCTGACGCGGTCGCGCTGACTCAGACTCAGCATCTCTGAATCAAAGCTGGTATCGCTGATTCAGACCCAACATCTTGTTCGGCCAGGGCCGGACATGGAGATAGAACACATCATGCGTAACGAATGCTTCATGAGTTTCGAACAACTCGCCACTGACGGGCGAGCACGCCGAGGACGCATCAGCTTCCCCCGCGGCACCATCGAGACACCTACCTTCATGCCCGTCGGCACCTACGGCACAGTGAAGGGCATGACACCCGCGTCGGTCGAGGAGATTGGCGCCGAGATCATCCTCGGCAACACTTTCCACCTGTGGTTACGCCCCGGCACCGATGTCATCGAGGCGCATGGCGATCTGCATGATTTCGCACAGTGGCACAAGCCGATCCTCACCGACTCCGGCGGTTTTCAGGTCTTCTCGCTGGGCGAGATGCGCAAGATTACCGAAGAAGGTGTGCACTTTCGCTCGCCCGTCGACGGTTCGAAGGTCTTCATGGGCCCCGAAGAGTCGATGGCCGTGCAGCGCTCGCTGGGCTCCGACATCGTGATGATCTTCGACGAATGCACGCCCTGGCCTGCGACCTTCGAGGAAGCCAAACGCTCGATGGAAATGTCGCTGCGTTGGGCCAATCGTTCACGCATCGCCCATGGTGACTCACCCTCGGCACTGTTCGGTATCATTCAGGGTGGAATGTATCCAGAGCTGCGCGAGCAATCGCTCAAGGGGCTGGATGAGATCGGCTTCGATGGCTACGCCATCGGCGGTCTATCGGTGGGTGAGCCCAAGGAAGAAATGATCAAGGTGCTCGACTACCTGCCCGAGTGGATGCCGGCCGACAAGCCACGCTATCTGATGGGCGTCGGCAAGCCGGAGGACCTGGTTGAAGGCGTACGGCGTGGCGTCGACATGTTTGACTGTGTCATGCCGACACGCAACGCGCGCAACGGCCACCTGTTCACGTTCGAGGGCACGGTCAAGATTCGTAATGCCAAACACCGCCATGACACCGGTCCGCTGGAGGAAGGCTGTGACTGCTATACCTGCCAGAACTTCTCGCGCGGGTATCTGCATCACCTGGATCGCTGCGGCGAGATGCTCGGCTCGATGCTCAACACCATTCACAACCTCCGCCACTATCAACGGGTGATGGCTGGTTTGCGCGGTGCTATCGAAGCGGGTACATTGGCTGACTTCGTGGAAGATTTCTACGCGCAGCGCGGGTTGCCGGTTCCTCCCGCACCGAATTGATCGACGGCTGGCCCTGAGCCAGCCGTTTGAATACCTGAAGCTGCGTTCGATTTCTCGACAACCTATTTCTCGACAACCGATTTCTTGATAATCGTGTTCTCAACAACCTCAGGAGACTGTCGTACATGCTGGACTTTTTCATTTCCCCTGCCATGGCAGAAGGTGGCGGTGCTGCCGGTGGCGGTATTGCCCAGATCGTGATGCTGGTCGGCTTCGTGCTGATTTTCTACTTCCTGCTGTGGCGTCCGCAGGCCAAGCGTGCCAAGCAACATAAGCAATTGATCGCCGGCCTGTCCAAGGGCGACGAGATCGTGATTGGCGGTGGCCTGATGGGCCGTGTCACCAAGGTCAGCGATGACAGCGAATTCCTGAGTCTGGAAATCGCCGAAGGTACCGAGGTCAGCGTGCAGAAGAACGCCGTCGCCGCGGTACTGCCGAAGGGCACCATCAAGTCCATCTGATCAGCGCCAGGGCCTCGCTCTCGAGCGAGGCCATTCTATGCCAACGCGTGATAGCCGCCCTGCGGCTGTTGCGCATTGGCATGACAGTTCAACTGTCAGCATATTCGTCAGCAAACTGAGGGCAGAGCCCCGATGCTCAATCGTTACCCCCTATGGAAGTATCTGCTCATCGCACTGGTACTTCTCTTCGGCCTGGTCTATTCGCTTCCCAATCTCTTTCCTGAAGACCCGGCTGTACAGATCAGCAGTGACCGTGGCGACCTGAACCTATCCGCGGAGCAGCAGAAGAGTCTCGAAGAGGCACTCGCTGACGCCGGCATCGAGGTCAAGACAGTCGAGGAAGCACCCAATAGCGTGCTCATCCGCCTGCGCAACACCGACGACCAGATTTCCGCTCGCGACCTGATCAGCGAGACACTCGGTGAAGACTACGTTGTCGCCCTGAACCTCGCCGAATCCACTCCCGACTGGCTGGCCTCACTTTCGGCATCACCGATGACTCTGGGCCTCGACTTGCGCGGTGGTGTTCACTTCCTGCTCGAAGTGGATATGGATGCCGCCGTCCAGCAGCGCCTGGAAGTCAATGCCAGCGCCATTCGCGAACAGCTGCGCGACGAGCGTATCCGCTATCGCAATACTCAGGTTGAAGGGCGCACCATTTCCGTGGACTTCGTCAACGCTGAAGACCGCGACGCAGCACAGCGTCTGATCAGCCAGAGCTTCCCGGACTTCCAGTACCAGGGCCTGGAGCGCGAACGCGGCGCCGGCTTCAGCATGACGCTGAGCGATGCCGCCGTTGATGAGATTCAGGATTACGCGATCAACCAGAACCTGACCACTCTGCGCAATCGTGTCAACGAGTTGGGCGTCGCCGAGCCGTTGGTCCAGCGCCAGGGCCCGGATCGCATCGTTGTCGAGCTACCCGGTGTTCAGGATACCGCCGCCGCCAAGCGTATCGTTGGTGCCACAGCCAACCTCGAGTTTCGTCTCGAAGCCCGCGCAGACACCCCGGATAACGAAACGGAGAGCCTGCCGTTCCGCAATGATCCAGCACGCTCTGCCGACCTGATGCGTGATGTGATCATCACCGGCGACAGTGTTTCCAGCGCCACTCGCAGTTTCGACGAGAACGGTCGTGCTCAGGTCAACATCAACCTCGACGGTACCGGCGGCACGCTGATGAACCGTGCGACACGCAGCAACATCGGCCGCAACATGGCGGTGGTGTTCATTGAGCACAAGACGCGCGACCGCACGGTGACCGAAGACGGCAAGCAGGTCACGGTTCGTGAACCATACACCGAACGAGGCATCATCAGCCTGGCCACCGTCCAGAGCGCACTGGGCAATAGCTTCCGCATTACGGGACTCGACTCCCCCACCGAAGCCGGTGAGCTATCCCTGCTGCTGCGCTCCGGCTCGCTGGCGGCACCGATCTACTTTGCTCAGGAACGCACTATCGGCCCGAGCCTCGGTGCGGACAACATCGCCCGCGGCCTGTTGTCAGTACAGGTCGGTCTGGTGCTGGTGTTGCTGTTCATGTTGATTCGCTACAAGGCATTCGGTGTGATCGCCAACATAGCGCTGGCCTTCAACCTGACACTGTTGGTGGCAGCGATGTCGCTGCTCGGTGCGACGCTGACCCTGCCCGGCATCGCCGGTATCGTCTTGACGCTGGGTATGGCGGTCGATGCCAACGTATTGATATTTGAACGAATACGTGAAGAGTTGCGCAACGGCATGTCGGTGCAGCAAGCGATTCACTCCGGTTACGAGCGCGCCTTCACCTCGATCGTTGACGCCAACCTGACCACCTTGCTGGTGGCAGTGATCCTGTTCTCCATTGGTACCGGACCGGTCAAGGGCTTTGCGGTGACACTATCGCTGGGCATCCTGACGTCAATGTTCACAGCGCTGATGGTGACACGCGGCATGGTCAACCTGGTCTACGGTGGCCGTCCGCGCAAGAAGATCTGGATCTAACCATGGCCCAATGCAATCACCACAGGGAGAGGACATGAAGAACCTCACCAACCTGAATATCGACTTCATGGGCCACCGCCGACTGGCTTATGCCTTCTCGGCGATCACCCTACTGATCTCGATCATCTCGCTGGCGGTACAAGGACTGGCATTGGGACTCGATTTCACCGGCGGCACGCTGATTGAAGTCCACTACGCCACTGCGCCCACTCTCGACAGCGTTCGCCAGGCGCTTGAACTGGGCGGATTCAATGATGTGTCAGTGCAGACCTTCGGCGCTGCCAACGAGATACTGATCCGTCTACAGCAGGCTTTCGATGCGGATGTCGGCCAACAGGTAATCGATCTGCTCGCCAACCAGGGAGTGGACGTCAACCTGGTACGCGCCGAGTTCGTCGGTGCTCAGGTCGGCGACCAACTACGCGACCAGAGTGGTCTCGGCATGTTGCTGGCAATGGGCGGCGTCATTCTCTATGTCGCGTTCCGTTTCCAGTACAAGTTCGCTCTCAGTGCTCTACTGTCACTGGGCCACGATGTCATTGTGGTGCTGGGTGTGTTCTCGCTGTTCCAGCTTGAATTCGACCTCACGGTGCTGGCAGCGGTACTCGCGGTCATTGGTTACTCGCTCAACGATACCATTGTGGTCTTCGACCGTATCCGCGAGAACATCCGCAAGTCGCGCATCGACGATATGGCGCAGATATTCAATGAAGCCATCAATCAGACCCTTGCCCGTACGCTGGCAACCTCCGGCACTACGGCTCTGGTACTACTGGCGTTGTTTATGCTCGGTGGTGACCTGATTCACAACTTCTCGATCGCCCTTCTGGTCGGTATCGGCCTGGGGACCTTCTCGTCGATCTACGTCGCTGCAGCACTATTGATTCAGCTCAAACTGCAACGCACCGACCTGATTCCCGAGAAGAAGGAAGACCCCGAGGCCGAAGAGCTGCCCTGAAGGCACGCTTCTGCCGCAGTAGCACGCCCTGACCCCCGCCCTCTCCGAGTGGCGGGGGTCTTGTTTTGGCAAGGGGGCTTCTGACCCATTCCGGTTTCTCTTGCGCAGTTCTTGACCCTATTGCATGATTCACCCGGCACTGCAGCATGACTCGCTCTACTGCACTGCCACTTTCCTGGTCACCTACAGAGGCTCCATGTTACTGCTGGCTGCATTTGCCATTATTTCCATCTCCGCTTCCTTCCTGTGCTCCATTCTGGAAGCCGCTCTTCTCTCGCTGACTCCCAGCTATATCGCCCAGCTCAAGGACAGCGAACCTCGACTGCACCGCCGTCTGGCAGTACTCAAGCAGGATATCGACAAACCACTCGCGGCTATTCTGACGCTCAACACCATCGCACATACGGGGGGAGCGACCGGCGTCGGCGCCCAGGTTGCGGTAGTGTTCGGCGAGGCTTGGCTGGGTCTGGCTTCTGCGATCATGACACTGTTGATCCTCGTGCTGTCGGAGATCATTCCCAAGACCATCGGTGCCACCTACTGGCGACAGCTTTCCCGCTGGCTACCTCCGTTGCTGAACGGCATGGTCTGGACTCTGCGACCCTTCATCTGGCTATCAGAGCTGATCACCCGCCGTATCAGCCATGATGCGCCGGGTACCGACATGCGCGGTGAGATCAAGGCACTGGCGCGTATCGGACTGGACGAACAGGCCCTGGATCGCGACGAGGCCCGCACCATCACCAATATCCTCAATCTGCATGAGATTCAGGTGAGTAGTGTAATGACACCGCGTACGGTGTGTATCTCGGTACGCCCATCGATGAGTGTGGCGGAATTCGATACCCAGCTATCACGCTCGCCCTTCACACGTTTTCCCGTCATGGACGGGGGTGAGCATGCACTGGGTTACGTGCACAAGGCCGATACCTACCACGCCGAAGAACAGGCGACGATGAAGGAAGTCATGCACCCGGCGCCAGTGGTAGATTCCACAGACAGCGTCGAGAGCGTGTTTCTGATGATGCAGCGCGATCGCCAGCACCTAGCAGTGGTCTACGACGACAACGGCACCTGGGTGGGCTTGATTACCATGGAAGACGTTATCGAGACCATCCTCGGTGAAGATATCGTCGACGAAACCGACGACGTCACCAACATGCGCAAGTACGCCAGACAACGCTGGACCCAGCGTATTCAGGCATCACAGAGCAGTGGCTCGCAGCCGGCTGCCCCGGGCGAGCAGTAGCGTTGCAGTCAAGGCAACACAACGTCCCGTACAGCGCGGCGGATGTGACCATTTCCTGCGCATTTCTCGGTTAGCGTCCTTGTATAAAAGAGGTTGAGTCTCATTCTCAGAACGATATGACTCACCCCTTCTCATCAACAAGGACGCAACCATGCTCAAACCTCTTGCCATTGCCTCTCTGCTGGCGGTTACCGCGCAAGCCTGGGCCGATACCGACGCTCAGCGTATCGCTGCACTGGACTACGCGGCTCTCGACACACTCACAGCACTGGGCCAGGGCGAGCGTATCGCCGGTGTACCTCGGTCAAGCCTGCCGGAATACCTGTCCTCCTACGCCTCGGATGACTACGCCGATGTCGGCTCACTGAAGGCTCCCGAGTACAAGGTGCTTGATGAGCTGGCTCCAGACAGCATCGTCATCAGCGGACGCCTGGGCGGTGAGAAGGATCAGTTGGAGGAAATCGCGCCCACCTGGCAAAACGGTAGTGCAGAGGGCAATGACTACTGGAGCCAACTGGAAGCCAACACACATGCACTGGCCGAGGAGTATGGCGTGGATGATCAGGCCGGCCCGGCACTGGACACGCTTCACGCTGATATTGCTGAGGCAGTCGCGACGATCGAAGGCAGCCCCGAGGTGCTCGTCGTGCTGCACAACGATGGCAAACTGGTCTACCGCCAGGACCCGGTCATCAATGACCTGATGAGCCTCTCTTCTCCCACCCTGCCTGATGACGTCGAGACTCAAACCCGAGGTGAGCGTAGCTTCACTACGCTGACCCCGGCCCAGATCTCCGCCATGGCACCAGATCTGGTCTGGGTCGTTGATCGCAGCGCTGCCATCGGCCAGCCGCCGCTGAATATCGAGACGCTGCACAGTGAATTGGGAGATCTGCATGTCGTCAAGGGCTCGCCCAGACTCTGGTACCTGGCCAGCGGTGGCCTGAAATCCACCCTGCTTCAGGTCAATGAGGTGGTCAGCGCACTCCAGCAGTGACAGTGACACCAGCGAACTGAGTGGCCTGAGCAAACTCTACACTGCGCACAGCCCCAGCCCCATAAGCACACAGCCCCCTGCCGCATCGCGGCAGGGGGCTGTGTGTATCGCGCGGGTGCAGGATCAGTCTGACTCGTGGCGACCCGGGATATGCTGTACGTGCGGCGCAAGCTGCTTGATCAACGCCTTGAACAAGCGTGGATTAGCTGCCATCAAGGCACCTTCGATCGACACCGAAGGCTTGCCATCCGGCATACCAATCAGCGCACCGGACTCCTTGAGCATCAAGCTACCGATATCCAGGTCCTGCTCATCGATACCCAACACGAACACAGCATCGGCACGACCAGCGGCGACACGTGCGATATCGAGTAATGCACAAGCGGAGGACTGGATCTGCTCAGCCTGAGGCGCCAATTGCTGGACAAGAGTCAACCAGGTTGGCAAGAAGCGTGAACGCAGGTAATTGTCCGGCAGGCTCATCGACAGACGAGCTCCCTGAATCACCTGAGCCTTGGGCACGCGAAGACGCTTGCCATTGAGCTGGGCACCACGGCCACGGCTGGCAAGATATTCGTCATCACTGAAGGGGCAGATAACTACCGCATGCTCCGGACGGCCCTTGATCAGACACACAACCGACAGGGCAAACTCAGGGGATGCCACACTCAGGTTGGAGTAACCATGGAAGGGTTCGATGCGCCAAAGCACATCCTTACCTTCGCCTTCACCGGCACGATGCGGTGTGTAGCGCCCGACTACGCCGTGCTGCGGATAGCCGCGAGCAAGTTGGCGAGTAATCAGGGATTCGGCATTACGTGCCGTGTCCTCGAGTATACGATCGAGGCTATGTTCTTCGTGAGCATTCTCGATACGCTCACGAATACGAAGAAACTGTTCGCCGGCGCTACGGGCAGCGCGCAGGGCATACTGGACCATCGGATGCATGATCAGGCCTTGGGAGTCGGTAGTGTTAAAGAACAGAGTCGGTATAGGAAAATGCTGATTGTTCAGCGCTTCCTGCTGGAAACTGAATGGAGTGGTTCCTCAAACGGAATGATCCAGCAATTGCATAGCGAAAACAGACTCGGCGCGCATCCTAGCAGATCGCGCGCATCTGTGCCACGCAGATTCACGTCGACATGATAGAATCCGGCTCCTTGCTGGCCTCATTACTACGCCATGCTACTAGAACATGTAACTGCGACATGTAACTGCAACATGTAACTGCGACATGGCACTACGACATATAACTGCGCCACGCCCCTGATCAACGACAGAGCCTGACATGCTTGAGCGAATTCGAATCGTGCTGATCGGCACCAGCCACCCCGGCAACATCGGTGGCGTTGCCCGCGCCATGCACAATATGGGATTGACCGACCTGGCGCTGGTCGCACCACGTTGTGATGCGATCACGGCCGACAGTATCTCCCGCGCCTCGGGGGCGGACTCCCTCGTACATGGTGCGCATATCTCCGCCAGCCTCGAAGAGGCAGTCAGCGACTGTAGCCTGGTGGTCGGTGCCAGCGCCCGCAGCCGTACTCTACCCTGGCCGATGATGACCCCACGCGAGGTAGGCAGCCGCCTGCCCACGGAGCTCCAGCACCAGGCGTCTCGTGTTGCGCTGGTCTTCGGCCGGGAAGACAGCGGGTTGTCCAACGCTGAGCTTCAGCGCTGCCATGCCCATGTACATATTCCCACCAACCCGGATTTCAGTTCACTGAATCTGGCCGCAGCGGTGCAAGTGCTCGCCTACGAATGCCGTCTCAGCTGGTTGGAGCAACAAGATCAGTTGGAGCAACAGAATCGGTTGGAGCAGCAGGCACAGGCGCCCGATACCACCGAAGAGCAGCAGCCGCTGGCCACCCACGAGGAGCTTGAGCACTATTTCGCGCACCTCGAACGTACGCTGATCGCCATCGGCTTCCATGATCCGGCAACACCACGTCAGCTCATGGCACGCTTGCGTCGCGTCACCCTGCGCTCACGACCGGAACGCATGGAGCTCAATATCCTGCGCGGTATTCTCAGCGCCACCGAAAAGGCCGCCGGCCAGGTCGCCATGGGCCAGCGCACATCTGACGACATCCCACCCAACAGCGACGCCTGAAGTCGAGCAGCATCTACTTGAAGCGGAGAGCAACTGCCCGCACTATGAAACTTCAGGCTGACTCAAGGACCGCCGCATGTTTCAACGTCTGCGCGAAGACATCAACAGCGTATTCGCCCGTGATCCGGCGGCACGCAACTTTCTCGAGGTATTGACCAACTACCCGGGACTGCACGCTCTGCTGCTGCATCGCGTATCCCATTCGCTGTGGAAGCGTAATCTCAAATGGATCGCACGCACCCTGTCGACCATCGGGCGTTGGCTGACCGGTATCGAGATTCACCCTGGGGCATCCATTGGTCGTCGCTTCTTCATCGATCATGGCATGGGAGTGGTGATTGGCGAAACCACCGTGGTCGGCAACGACGTCACCCTCTACCAGGGTGTCACTCTCGGTGGCACCAGCTGGAACAAGGGCAAGCGTCACCCGACACTGGAAGACGGTGTCATCGTCGGCGCCGGCGCCAAGATTCTCGGTCCCTTTACCGTAGGTGCCGGCGCGAAGATCGGCTCCAATGCCGTCGTCACCAAGGAAGTGCCTGCGGGTGCAACCGTGGTGGGTATTCCCGGCAAGGTCGTCATGCGCACCGACCCGGACAGCGAACCCATGCTTGAGGTCGATCCGGCGCGCCGTGAAGCCATGTGCCAGAAATTCGGTTTCGATGCCTACGGTGTCAGCCAGGACATGCCCGACCCCGTGGCTCGCTCGATCCAGGCGATGCTCGATCATATGCACGCCGTCGACGAGCGCATTGGTGGCATGTGCCAGACCCTGCGCAAACTGGATGCCGACTATCGTGACGGCAGAATGCCCGAACTGCGCGATGAAGACTTCGCCGATATGCTCGACGAAGTCGATCGCGCCTGCCCGCCCGTCTCTGCGCATCAGCCTGACAAACCGGTCGCACCCACGGATGAGGGCCAGTCGACAGCGAATCAGACACACAGCGAAGACTCTCGGGACCAAGCTCCGCGACAACAGGACCAGCCTCCTGGTGAAGAACCGCCGAAAGACGATACCGAGGCAACCCCTACTCCTCCGCGCTCCACCAGGGGCCGCAAAACGCGCAAGGCCGCCGAGGTCAGCGAAAGTGATCGGGAGAATGGTTGACCGCAATACTCGGTCTTTCTCATAATGGCAGCTACGAGAGAGTGGGGCGATATCGCATGATCCCCCACTCAACCACCAGAATAGAGCTGCCGACCTCCCGTCGGTGCCGAGGTATCGCCTCATGCGCCTGACCACCAAGGGCCGCTACGCCGTGACTGCCATGCTCGACATGGCCATCAATGCAGATGACGGTCCCGTGTGCCTTGCCGACATTGCCCGCCGACAGCAGATTTCGCTGTCCTATCTCGAGCAACTATTTGCCCGACTGCGTCGTGCCGGTCTGGTGGAAAGCGTGCGCGGCCCCGGTGGCGGTTATCTGTTGATCGACAGCGCCGAGAACATCTCCGTGGCCCGAGTCATCGAGGCCGTCAATGAGTCAGTCGATACGACGCGTTGCGGAGGCCTTGCAGACTGCCAACAAGGCGACACCTGTCTGACGCATTATCTCTGGGACGAGCTGTCGGAGCGTATTCAGCAATTTCTCTCCGGCGTCAGCCTTGGCGAGCTGGCACGCCGCCAGGAAATTGCAGAGATCGCTGGACGTCAGCGGCGGCGCCTGGACGAGGATGGCATTCTTGCCTCGGCTCCGTGATTACCCTGCCCCCATTACCGTTGTCCGCGCCAGACGCTGGATCATGATGAAAGCGACCCCATGACTTCACCCGTATATCTTGACTACGCAGCCACAACGCCGGTCGACCCACAGGTTGCCGATGTCATGTCTCGACACCTGACCCTCGATGGCACTTTCGCCAACCCGGCGTCACGCAGCCATATGCCAGGCTGGTTGGCTGAGCAGGCGGTGGAAAGCGCGCGTCGCCAGGTCGCCGACCTGATCAACGCCGACCCACGTGAGATTGTCTGGACCAGCGGTGCGACCGAGGCCGACAACCTGGCAATCCTTGGCTATCTTCGCGCCAATCGAGAGCGTGGTCGGCACATGATCACATCGATCATCGAGCACAAGGCAGTGATCGATACGGCCGAGGCCGCAGAGAAGGAAGGCTTCGAGGTCAGTTGGCTGACGCCAGGCGCAGACGGTCGCATCGCTCCCGAACAGCTGGCTGCCGCCATGCGTCCGGATACCGTGCTGGTGTCGCTGATGGCGGTCAACAATGAGCTCGGTAGCATCAACGACCTCGCCGCACTGTCTCGTGTCACTCACGAGCATGGTGCCGTACTGCATGTCGATGCTGCTCAGGGCAGCGGACGCATCCCGCTGGATGTCTCCGCTCTCGGCATCGATCTGATGTCACTCTCCGGGCACAAGGTGTACGGCCCCAAAGGCATCGGCGCGCTCTACGTCAAGCGCAGCCCTGACCTGCGCCTCGAGGCCCTGATCCATGGCGGTGGTCACGAGCGAGGCATGCGCTCAGGCACTCTGCCGACACATCAGATTGCCGGTATGGGCGAAGCCTTTGCCCTCGCCGCCCAACACAGCGAAGAGGATCAGGCGCGAATCACAGTCCTGCGTGATCGTCTGTTGGCCGCCATTACCGATATCGAAGGAGTGCACTGCAACACCGACATCGAGGTTTCGGTGCCCAATATTCTCAACCTCGGCTTCGACGGCGTGGATGGTGAATCGCTGTTGATGGCCTTGCGTGACATCGCTCTGTCGACCGGCTCGGCGTGCAACTCTGCCAGCGTTGAACCGTCCTATGTATTGAAGGGCATCGGTGTACCGCGCCGCCTGGCGTTGTCATCGCTACGCTTGAGCCTTGGGCGTTTCACCACCGAAAGTGATGTCGAGCGCGCTGGCCAGGCACTTCGCCACGCGCTAACCGGGCTGCGCCAACGCGCAGCGCCTTGACCCTTATACACACCCGCGTACTCTGGTGAGATACATCAAGCCCGACGCGATTCAGCCCGACGATCAGGAGATTTCCATGGCACAGCTGAATATTACCCTTGCTGCCGCAGACCAGATTCGTCGCGTTCTGGACGAACGTGGCAGCGGCCTGGGACTGCGCGTGTCGGTGAAGCCCAGCGGCTGCTCCGGCTATAGCTACGTTCTCGACTTCGCCGACAGCATTGCTGATGAAGACACCTCTTTCGAGGAGCACGGCGCTCGCGTATTCGTTGCCCCGGAGGCTCTCGAGATGCTGGACGGCAGCGAAGTGGATTATGTCAACGAGGGGCTCAACCGCTTCTTCCGCTTCAACAACCCCAACGTCAAGGACGAGTGTGGGTGTGGGGAGAGTTTTACGGTTTAGGAAGAAGGAAGAAGGAAGAAGGAAGAAGGAAGAAGGAAGAAGGAAGAAGGAAGAAGGAAGGCTGCGGACGATAGCCATTGTCTGTCAAGCTTACGAAGGCCTCTTCGCTCTGACCTCTTTTCTTCCCTCTGCTCCCTTCCCTCTTGCCTCTCTGCCATTCCCCTCACCGCTTATCGGCGCTATAATCTGCTCCCCAACGGCGCACGACGCCGCATGAACACCTCTTTGCGTCGCGCCGCCCCGGTCTCCGAGGCGGCGCGACGTTATCTACCTGCAATTCATCCACCCCCTATAAGCGGAGTAACCATGGCTACCGAGCGCACTCTTTCCATCATCAAGCCCGACGCTGTTGCCAAGAATGTCATCGGCGAAATCATCACTCGCTTCGAGAAGGCCGAGCTCAAGGTTGTCGCAGCGAAGATGGTTCAGCTGTCCCAGGAACAGGCTGAAGGCTTCTACGCCGAGCACAAGGAACGCCCCTTCTTCGGCGCTCTGGTTGAGTTCATGACTTCCGGCCCGGTGGTTGTGCAGGTACTGGAAGGCGAAAACGCCATCCTCCGCAACCGTGAGCTGATGGGTGCCACCAATCCCAAGGAAGCCGATGCGGGCACCATCCGTGCTGACTTCGCGACTTCCATCGACGCCAACGCCGTACACGGTTCTGATTCTTCGGCTTCTGCCGAGCGCGAAGTCGCTTACTTCTTCGCTGCTGACGAAATCTGCCCGCGTTAAGCGTTCTACCGCAATACCTGCGCGGGAGCCCGCTCCCGCGCACCCAACCGGTCCCTCTGACCCACTGAACCTACCATGACCGCGACCACCGCTCCTGAACGCACCAATCTGCTGGGCATGCCCCGCGAGCAGTTGGAAGCCTTCTTCGTCTCGATTGGCGAAAAGAAATTTCGCGCTACCCAGGTGATGAAATGGATTCATCACGAAGGTTGCGATGACTTCTCGGCAATGACCAACCTGTCCAAGGCGCTACGTGCACGTCTGGAAGAAACTGCTGAAATTCGCGGCCCCAAGGTGGTATACGAAGGCTCGTCCAGTGATGGGACGCGCAAGTGGGTCGTTGAAGTGGAAGACGGCAGCTATGTCGAGACCGTGCTGATCCCCGCTGACGGAGGCAAGCGCCGCACACTGTGCGTCTCCTCCCAGGTAGGCTGCTCACTGGACTGCAGTTTCTGCTCCACCGGCAAGCAGGGTTTCCAACGCAACCTGACCAGCGCCGAGATCATTGGCCAGGTATGGGTAGCGTCACGCAGCGCAGAGGCGAATCGAGATACCGCACAGCGCCCGGTGACCAATGTCGTGATGATGGGCATGGGTGAACCCCTGCTCAACTACGACAACGTCCTTCCGGCGATGAAACTGATGCTCGACGACAGCGCTTATGGTTTGTCCAAGCGCCGCGTCACCCTGTCGACATCCGGTGTCGTGCCGATGATAGATCGGCTCGGCGATGACCTTGATGTCAGCCTTGCCATCTCACTGCATGCTGCCAACGATGAGCTGCGCAATGAGCTGGTACCGCTGAACCGCAAGTACAACATCCGTACGCTGCTGGACTCCTGTCAACGTTATCTGCAGAAGTGTGGCGATGCCAGGCTGGTAACCATTGAGTACACGGTCATCAAGGGTATCAACGATCAGCAGGAGCACGCGCGCCAGTTGGCCGAACTGCTGAAGGAACTGCCGTGCAAGATCAATTTGATTCCCTTCAACCCCTTCCCCCACTCAGGCTACGAAAAGCCATCGCGCAATCAGGTAGTGCGTTTTCAGACCTGGCTGTACGAACTGGGCCATACTGCACCAATTCGCTCAACGCGTGGCGATGATATTGATGCGGCTTGCGGCCAGCTTGTAGGACGCGTCAAGGACCGAACCAAACGCCACGAGCGCTATATTCAGTCGATCCAGATCGATGCCGATTGAGACAAGTTCACGGCTTGACTTCACCGCCCTGTGACGCTTTGATGATCAGGCTTTTTCTGGAGCCTGACCGCAACGCATCTGCAATATAATGACGCGACTGAACAAGCCGCTGATATGAGGGTCGAATGGCACGCCAACAGAGTTCTTCCCGGGGAGGGTTGATCCGCTTGATAGCACCCCTGTTGGTGGTATTTGTCAGCGTCTCGGGCTGCGCGCTTCAGCACAATCAGTCGGCGCAGAAAGCCAGTGATCCCGTAGAGGCCTATCGACAATTGGGTGAAGCTTATCTCCAGCAAGGCAACCTGCCACGCGCCATGACGGCACTGGACCGAGCGCTCGCCATCGATGCATCGGATCCTGCGGCACTACAGGCCATGGCCATCGTCTATCAACGTCAAGGAGAGGTAAATCTCGCCGAGCAGTATTTTGATAGCGCACTGAGTCTTGCTCCAGACTTCACTCGAGCACGCAACAATTACGCTTCCTTCCTGTATGATCAGGGGCGGACCCAAGCAGCCTGTGAACAACTGGAAGTAGCGGTCAAGGATATGCATTACACCAACCGATCCCAACTCTATACAAACCTGGGACGGTGTGAGTGGGAACTTGGTGATGTGGCATCCGCTCGCAGAGACCTTCAGCGGGCGCAGGAGATAGATTCGCATCAGCCGCTGAGTTACCTCACTCTGGCAGAATTGGAATACGCACAGGGCAACCTCCTGCGCGCCCGATCACAACTGGATCGCTATGTGAGTCTTGCCGGGCAGACGCCTGCTGCAAGACACCTGAAAAGGGAAATATCGATTGCCGAGAGTTCCACCGCGGCAACGGTCACAAGCGACACCCAGCCGCGTCCTGCGACGCCCGGCGCGCTTTGATTACAGTTTTCAAGATGAAGGATGCTCAGCCATGAGCGAAACCCCACAAAGTGAACCCAATATTCTCTCGTCTCAGGGATCTCCCGGTGAGTACCTGCGCCATGAACGAGAGCGTCAGGGGTTGTCCAGGGAAGAAGTCGGCGCAGCCCTGAATCTCCGTCCCGCCGTGATCGAGGGATTGGAGGACGGTAGTTACGACCAGGTACCGGTGGTCACCTACCGCCGTGGCTACCTGCGCAGCTACGCCCAACTGCTGGGTGTGGATACGCATCAGGTCATGGAACTCTATCAAGCTCAGATGGGCAACGAAGAAGTCGAGCGCAAGGTCACTCCGGTTTATATCAACAAGCCCCCCTCCCGCATTGGTGCGTGGCTGTTCCGCCTGGTGACCTTGATCGTCATTGCTGGCCTGATCGGCCTGACCCTGATGTGGTGGCAAAGCCGTGGTGGTGGCGAGCCCCCGGAGGTCAGCGATAATGGCCCGGTCTCGGTGGACAGTATTGATGGCAGTGAGGCCACGCAGAACGATAGCGATAGTGAAGCAGCCTTGCCGCCACTGCCCGAGGAAGGTAGCGAAATGGGGCTAGTGGAAGACGAGGCAGATACAGGTGAGTCCGCTGCCGCGACTGACAATAACGTCACCGAGGATGGAACGCCGGTTACCGTGGCTGCAGTCAATGCCGCCGCCGAGCAGGCCGGTACTACTCCGCAGGATGCCTCGGCATCGAACGATGCACAGGCAGAAACCGAACAGCAACCAGCAGTAAGCGAGCAGGCGGTTGCCAGTGCCAACGGGCTGCACATCACCTTCAATGATGTGTCCTGGGTCAACATCAACGACAGCACCAACACCCAGTTGCTGAATGGCAACCAGGATGCTGGTACTGAAGTCACCCTGGAAGGCACACCGCCCATTCGCCTGGTCATCGGTAACGCATCCGCGGTCGATATGAGCTGGCAAGGCGAGCCTGTCGACCTGAACAGTATCGCCGGTGGCACCAACGTAGCCCGCTTTACGCTGGGGGAGTGATTCCGTAGTCATGCATTCGCATTCGCCGATCCAAAGACGCAAGTCACGCCAGATTCACGTCGGCTCAGTGCCGGTTGGGGGAGACGCCCCGATCTCGGTACAGAGTATGACCAATACCGATACGCTGGATGTTGAAGCGACCCTGGCCCAGATTCGCGCGCTGGAAAACGCAGGCGCCGATATCGTGCGTGTCTCGGTGCCAACCATGGACGCTGCAGAAACCTTCGGCAAGATCAAGCGTGGCAGCAATATTCCATTGGTCGCCGATATCCATTTCGACTACCGCATTGCATTGCGCGTTGCCGAGCTGGGTGTCGACTGCTTGCGTATCAACCCCGGCAATATCGGTCGTGAGGATCGTGTACAAGCCGTGGTTTCCGCTGCACGCGACAATGGCATCCCGATCCGCATCGGCGTCAACGCCGGCTCTCTGGAGAAGGATCTACAGAAGAAGTATGGCGA
Organism: Halomonas huangheensis; assembly: GCF_001431725.1. Classification (NCBI taxonomy): domain Bacteria; kingdom Pseudomonadati; phylum Pseudomonadota; class Gammaproteobacteria; order Oceanospirillales; family Halomonadaceae; genus Halomonas; species Halomonas huangheensis. Next base: position 3,780,898 of record NZ_CP013106.1, read on the forward strand.
ACCGACCCCCGCAGCCCTGGTGGAATCGGCCATGCGTCATATCGATCACCTCGATCGCCTCGACTTCCCTGACTTCAAGGTCAGCGTCAAGGCCTCCGATGTGTTCATGGCAGTGGCTGCCTATCGCGACCTGGCCGCACGTATCGAGCAGCCGCTGCACCTCGGCATTACCGAGGCGGGTGGGCTTCGTTCAGGCACGGTGAAGTCATCGATCGGTCTCGGCATGCTGTTGATGGACGGCATCGGCGATACCATCCGCGTATCGCTGGCAGCCGACCCGGTCGAGGAGATCAAGGTTGGCTTCGATATGCTCAAGAGCCTGCGCCTGCGTGCCAAGGGCATCAACTTCATTGCCTGCCCCAGCTGCTCGCGCCAGAATTTCGACGTCATCAGCACCATGAATGCCCTTGAGGAACGCCTTGAGGATGTCATGACGCCGCTTGATGTGGCGGTTATCGGCTGTGTAGTCAACGGCCCGGGTGAAGCACGCGAGGCCGACCTCGGCTTGACAGGCGGCAGCCCCAACAATCTGGTCTATATCGACGGCAAGCCGGCAAGCAAGCTGCGCAATGAGCATCTCGTCGATGACCTGGAAGAATTGATCCGACAGAAGGTACGTGAAAAGGAAGCGGCGCAGGATGACGTTATCGTACGTCAGAACTGACAGAGCAACGCGACACGACCGCAGAATACCGACAGCACACGCCCGGGGCCTGAAGTGGCACCCGGGCATCAGCGTTTAAGAAGCACTGATATGCGCCGCTTTCATCGCCAGCAACGCTTTTGTCACTACCAGGCGCGGCACAGCATCAAGCCAAGGAGTCATCATTGAGTAACAGGATTCAAGCCGTGCGCGGCATGAACGACCTTCTGCCCGGCCAGTCATCGGTATGGCAGTATTTCGAGTCCCAGGTCGCCACGCTGATGCAGCGCTATGGTTATGACGAGATTCGCACCCCGGTTCTCGAGCAGACTGCACTGTTCTGCCGCTCGATCGGCGAAGTGACAGATATCGTCGAGAAGGAGATGTATACCTTCGAGGATCGCAACGGCGATAGCCTGACGCTGCGTCCCGAAGGTACTGCCAGCACGGTGCGCGCCGCCATGGAGCACGGCCTGCTGCACAATCAGACCCAGCGCTTGTGGTATACCGGTCCGATGTTCCGCCATGAGCGGCCGCAGAAGGGGCGCTATCGCCAGTTCCATCAGGTCGGCGTGGAAACCTATGGCCTCGAAGGCCCGGACATCGATGCCGAAGTGATCCTGTTGTCAGCTCGGCTGTGGAAGCAACTCGGGCTGTACGAGCACGTCACGCTGGAACTCAACTCGCTAGGCTCCAATGAAGCGCGTGCCGCTTACCGCGACAAGTTGGTGGCCTACTTCGAGGCCCATCATGAAGTGCTGGATGAGGACTCGCGTCGTCGCTTGACCTCCAACCCACTGCGCATTCTCGACTCCAAGAACCCGGCCATGGCTGACATGCTCGCTGACGCGCCGCGGCTGATGGACCACATCGATGACGAGTCTCGCCAACATTTCGAGGCATTGACCGCACGTCTCGATGCCGCCGGCATCCAGTACGTCATCAATCCCCGCCTGGTGCGTGGCCTCGATTACTACTGCCGTACCGTGTTCGAGTGGACCACCAGCGCGCTGGGCAGCCAGGGCACCGTGTGTGCCGGTGGCCGCTATGACGGTCTGGTGGAACAGCTCGGCGGCAAACCGACCCCTGCAGTCGGCTTCGCCATGGGTATCGAGCGCCTGATTCTGCTGCTCGAGACGCTGGATATCGTACCGGACGAAGCACGAGCACCGCTGGATGTGTATGTGTTGGGTATGGACGCCAGTACCGACGGTAGCGCCATGCATCTTGCCGAACAGCTGCGTGATGCCGCTCCAGAGTTGCGCGTGCAACTCCACTGTGGCGGTGGCAACTTCAAGAATCGCATGAAAAAGGCTGACCGAAGTGACGCCAGGCTAGCGCTGATTCTCGGGGAGAATGAGCAGGCCTCAGGCCAGGTCGCCATCAAGTTCCTGCGCGACGAACGCAGCCAGCAGATCATTGCACAACAGGATCTTGCTGCAGCACTGAAGTCACTGCTGGCTGAACAGACACCGTAGGACACCTGGCGAGACGCGCTCATGACGCCCCTCGCCAGGTTTCCTTCAATGCACACATCTTCAATGGATACCACAGACAGGGAGGCTCGCCCGTGGCAGAGCTGAGAACCGAAGAAGAGCAGCTTGATGCAATCAAGCGCTGGTGGAAGGAAAATGGGACCTCGCTGATTGTCGGTGCGGTTCTCGCTGCCGCTGGTGTATTCGGCTGGAACGCCTGGCAGGACCATAAACACAACACGTCGGTCGCGGCCTCCGCCGATTACCAGCAACTTCTGGGATTGGCCAGCCAGCAGCAACTGGATGACAGCGCACGCAGTCAGGCTCAAGAACTGGTCAACAACCTGTCCAGCGAGCACGACGATACGCTGTATGCCGATCTGGCGCTGTTGCTTGATGCCCGCCTCAAGGTCGACGCTGATGATCTGGATGGCGCCAGTACTGCACTGCAGAGCGTCATTGACAACGCCGATGACGACTATCTGACCGGACTGGCCCGTCTGCGCCTGGCCCGAGTCCAGAGCGAGCAAGGCAACCACGATGCTGCGCTGGCGACTCTGGATGGCGATATCGCCTCTTCTCTGGAGGCACAGCGCGCCAACATCATGGGTGATGTCCACCACGCCAATGGAAATGACGATCAGGCCGCCGAGGCCTGGCGCAATGCTCAGGCATTGGCAGAAGAACAAGGCCAGCCGCTGTACGGCGTAGCCCTCAAGCTGGATGACCTGGGAGCCGAGGAGGCCACGCTATGAAGACTCTGAATGCCATTGCTGCAAGCGTTACCCTGGCTGCACTGCTGGCTGGCTGTGCCGGTGATGTACAACCGCAGTATCCGCCGAAGGAGCTGACCGATATCAGCGCCTCTACCCAGGTCGAGTCGCGCTGGAGCGAAAGCGTCGGCGACGGTCTGGGCAAGGCCACCTACCCCATCGAACCCGCGCTGGCCGGCAACCGTTTGTTCGCTGCCGACAAGGAAGGTCTCGTTGAGGCGTTCAACACCACCAACGGCGATACCCTCTGGGAAATCGAACTGGATACCCCTGTATCCAGCGGTTTGACCGCTGTTGATGGTGACCTCTATCTGGCCACCCGCAATGGCCGAGTGATCGCCATCAATCAGACCAATGGTGAGGTCAAGTGGCGCACTCGAGTCCCCAGTGAGGTACTTGCCGCGCCGCAACCCAATACCCAGCAGTTGATCATTCAGGCCGTAGACGGCACGGTGACGGCGCTGGATCGCGCCTCTGGCCAGCAGCAGTGGGTCTACAGCGCCAACCTGCCTGCTCTGACGCTGCGCAGCGCCGGAACGCCGGCGGTAGTCGATCAGGTGACCTTCGCCGGATTCTCCAATGGCCGCCTGTCGATCATCGACAACAGCAGCGGACAGCAGGTTTCCGAGCGCACCGTCGCCGTGGCCACTGGCATGAATGAGATTGATCGTCTGGTCGATCTGGCCGGACAGCCGGTACTGACTCCGGATGGACGCCTGTATGTCACCAGCTACAACGGACGTCTGGTAGCGCTGAACGCCCAGAGCGGTCAGACCCTGTGGTCAACCGAGCTCTCCAGCTACCTGACTCCGGTACTGGTCGGCGACACGCTCTATGTCATCGATGAAGCCAGCCAACTGATCGCCTTCGATGCCCGCAACGGCAACGAACTGTGGCGTATGGACGACCTCTATGGTCGCTCACTGACCGCACCAGCCTTTGCTGATGGCCGGATTGTGGTCGGCGATGTAGAAGGCTATGTTCACTTCATTGATGCCAATAATGGCCGTCTCGTGGGACGCACCCACATCGACGACTCAGGCATCAGCGTACGCCCACTGACCGACGGCAAGCGTGTCTACGCGCTGGCCAATGACGGAAGCCTGGAGGCTCTGGACATCCGCCCATGACCCCCGTAATCGCACTGGTCGGCCGCCCCAATGTGGGCAAGTCGACCCTGTTCAATCGTCTGACCCGCTCGCGCGATGCGCTGGTAGCTGACTTTCCGGGCCTGACTCGCGACCGCAAGTACGGCAATGGCCTACTCGGTGGCAAGGCCTATACGGTCATTGATACCGGCGGGATCAGCGGCGATGAGGATGGCATCGATGCAGCCATGGCCGAGCAGTCTCTGCAGGCCATTGATGAAGCTGACATCGTGCTGTTCATGGTCGATGCCCGCGCCGGGCTCAATGTTGCCGATGAAGCCATCGCCAACCATCTGCGCGTCAACCAGAAGAAGACCTGGCTGGTGGTCAACAAGACCGATGGTCTTGAAGAGCACTCGGCCATGGCCGACTTCTGGAAGATCGGTCTCGGTGATCCTTACCCGATTGCCGCCGCCCATGGGCGCAATGTCACTGCATTGATCGATGAAGTACTGGCCCCCTTCCCCGAGCGCGATGCCGACATCCCCGCGGATGTCGGTACCAAAGGCATTCGTATCGGTGTCATCGGCCGTCCCAATGTCGGCAAGTCGACATTGGTCAACCGACTGCTCGGTGAAGACCGTGTGGTGGTTTATGACGAGGCCGGCACCACCCGTGACTCCATCGAAATTCCCTTCGAACGGCGTGGCAAGCCTTATGTACTGGTAGATACTGCGGGGGTACGTCGGCGCAAGAACGTCAGTGAAATCGCCGAGAAATTCTCGATCATCAAGACACTGGATGCGATCAAGGAATGCCACGTCGCCATCATGGTGCTTGATGCACGCACAGGCCTGGTGGAGCAGGATCTACACTTGCTCGACTACGTGCTGACCACCGGTCGTGCGCTGGTGTTGGCGGTCAACAAGTGGGATGGACTGGAAAGTGAGGCGCGCGAGCGCATGCGCTCGGATATCAAACGCCGCCTTGGTTTTGCCGAATATGCCGACCTGCACTTCATTTCTGCGCTGCATGGCACCGCGGTGGGCGACCTCTATCCGTCGCTCGAGCGAGCCTTCGCCTCGGCCAACAGCCGCTGGTCCACCAACCGCTTGACCACGCTCCTGCTGGATGCCGTTGAACAGCACCAACCACCGATGATCCATGGCCGTCGCATCAAGTTGCGCATGGCCCACCAGGGTGGAACCAATCCGCCGATCATCGTCGTGCATGGCAACCAGACCGATAAGTTGCCGGATGCCTATCGGCGCTATCTGACCAACACCTTCCGCAAGGTGCTCAAGGTCAAGGGCACGCCGATGCGCTTTGAGTTCCGCTCAGGCAATAACCCTTTCGACAAGATGGCCGATGCCTCTGACCGCGACAAGGCCAAGAAGCGCGAGCTCGATCGCACCAAGGATGCTCGGCGCAACCGCCGGTAATCTCAGGCACCTTCCATGGAGCGTGGATGCATGGAGCGTGGATGCATGGAGCGTGGATGCATGCTCATCGTTGACCCACAGGGATCGTGGGTCAACTCTCCATGAACTACCTCGTTTACCTCCCCGATAACCTCCCGACGCCCCCCCTATCCTGTTTCAGCAGGCTTTACGTTATATTCCGCATTCTTGACTAACGCATGTCCGATGTTTGTCATCGACATCACGCGGAGAACTCCCATGCTGAACCGTATGCGCCTGCTGGCCCCCTTCACGCTTGTGCTGCTGTTGGCCGGGTGTTTTACCCTTCCGACGGCGGGACTCTACGCCTTCCGATTAGCGGTCACCTCGCTGGATATCGAGGAGGTCAAGGTCGGCCCACTCAGCCTCGATGCCCGGCTCGATACCAGCGATCTCACCTCACTGATACTCTCCAGCCTTGGCACCGGTAGCCTGCCAGTGCAGGCCACCATGGCGATGGGCCTTGGCCTGCCGGTTGGCCTGCCCGCTGTGGAAATGTCAGGTTTCAAGTGGTCGCTGGATATCCCGGGAGTCAATGAGGAACTCAAAGGTGACTATCAGCAGAATGTCACCCTGACCTCGGAGAAGGATGCCAACCTGCGCCTGCCGATCAGCTTCGATATCGCCGCCGAACAGAACCGTCAGCAACTGCAGTCCGTGGTCGGGCTGGTCGCCGACCTGGCACGCGAGGGCCAGCTGCCTGCCGGCAGCCAGTTGTCGATTACCCCCGGTGACCTGAAGGGACTGGGCATGACTCTGCCTTCCGGCCTGCTGACACCGACCATCCGCCTCAACGTCGATGAGTCCGGTGGGTTGGTTCCTCAAGCACAGTAAGCGAGGACCTCAGTCGCTTTCAGTGAGACGCCGCCGACCCACCCAGTCGGTGGCGAACTGCCAGGCACAGCGCCCGCTGCGCCCGCCTCTCAAGGTCGCAAAGCGAATCGCTGCGGTACGTGCCTCCTCATCCCAGTCCTCGGCACTGCCCAGTCGTTCGACCCAATGCTGACAGGTCTCGAGATAGCTCTGCTGGTTGAAGGGATGAAACGCCAGCCACAGGCCAAAACGATCCGACAGCGAGATCTTCTCCTCCACCGCATCACCGTGATGCAACTCTTCACCATCCGGACTCAGGCGCGTATCGGCGTTGTCACTCATATGCTCCGGGAGCAGGTGACGACGGTTGGAAGTGGCATACAGCAGCACGTTTTCCGGAGGGCCGGTCAAGGTTCCATCGAGGACACTCTTGAGCGCCTTGTAGGCATCATCCGATCCTTCGAATGAAAGGTCATCACAGTAGACGACAAAGCGTGCCGGCTCATGTCGGAGTTGTTCGACAAGCACCGGCAACCCAGCCAGATCGTGGCGATCGACCTGAATCAGGCGCAGGCCCTCGTCGGCCAGGCTATTGAGCAGGGCGCGTACCATCGACGACTTGCCACTACCTCGTGATCCCCACAGCAGCACATGGTTGGCGGGCAGGCCACGCAGAAAGGCGCGCGTGTTGTCCAACAACGCCAGCTTCTGACGCTCGACTCCCACCAGGTCATCCAGGCTCATCGAGTCACGGGGCGGTACCGGTACCAGATGTCCCCCCAGCGCATGACGCTGCCACAAGGCCGCCACATCCGTTGACCAGTCCACCTGCTTCGGGGAGCTCGGTAGCCAGGGCTCCACCCTATCGAGCAGTTTCAACAAGCGTGTGGCGAGTTCAGTGTCCATCAAATTCACTCCATGGGTGTTATAGGTATCCAGCAGGCTGCCAGGCGAGAGCCAGCCCAGGTCTGTGGCTCTTGAAAGCCGACAGAATTATTCGGCGTAGCATGCAGACTCCTCTCATCGTCTGTCAGCCACTACTCGGTAGTTCGGGAAAAGCGGGCTGCAAGACTGAGAACCGCCTGCACCGAAGCAGTAATCATATCCGGGTGGCGTCCTGCACCGAAGTGCGAACCCGCCACACCATGCCAGCTGCCTTCCACGACCGCCAGAGTCGCCCCGTCGTCATCACGATCCTGGCGACCCCCTTCCAGACTGCCATTTTCCACACTGTCGATACGCAATGGCATATCCAGAGCATTGACGGCAGCATCGACCGGAGTATTACCGATGCCTCGCAAGCGGTGGCGAGTTCCATCAGGCAGTTGCAGCTCGATTTCAATGCCCGGTTGGCCCTCGATCTCCAGCAGTCGATGACTTGAGTAGGCCAGAGCGCCACCGGCTCGGGCCGGCGCCAGATAGGTCGACTCGAACAGCTCTCCGACTTCCTCGCTGGTCAGCTCCGCCTCACTGGCATCGGCCAGTTGTTGGACGATGGCGCTGAATTCAATCTGCATGCGTCGCGGCATCGTCACCCCATGGTCACGATGCAGCAGGAAGGCGATGCCGCCCTTGCCCGACTGGCCGTTGACCCTGACGATACTATCGTAGGTTCGTCCCAGGTCGCGGGGATCAATCGGCAGATACGGCACAGCCCACAAGGCATCCGCCGCCTGAGCCGCAAACCCCTTGGCAATGGCATCCTGATGGGACCCGGAAAAGGCCGTGAATACCAGATCGCCGACATAGGGGTGACGTGGATGTATCGGCAAGGCCGTGCTCTGCTCGACAACTCGGGCAACGGCGGCGATATCCGAGAAATCCAGTCGCGGATGAACTCCCTGGGTATAGAGGTTGAGCGCCAGCGTCACCAGGTCGAGGTTACCGCTGCGCTCACCATTGCCGAACAGGCATCCTTCAACACGCTGAGCGCCCGCCAGCAATGCCTGCTCGGCACAGGCGACGCCAGTACCACGGTCATTATGCGGGTGTACCGAGAGCACGACGTGCTCGCGGCGCTCCAGACGATCGTTCATCCACTCGACCTGATCGGCAAAGACGTTCGGCGTAGCGACTTCCACGGTGGTCGGCAGATTGATGATGATCGGTCGGCTCGGCCCCGCATCCCAGCAGCGAATCGCGGTATTGCAGATACGCAGCGATACTTCCAGCTCCGCCATGCAGAAGGTTTCCGGTGAGTACTGCAGCAGCCACTCGGTTTGAGGGTATTGGGCCACCTGCTCGCGCAGGAAGCGCACATGGTGTGCCACCAGCTGTTCCACTTCTGCCACAGAGAGCCCAAACACCACGCGTCGCCACAGTGGAGCGATGGCGTTGTACAGGTGAATGATCACACGCTGCGCTCCGGCGACACTCCTCACCGTTTTCTCAATCAGGTCCTCACGAAGTTGTGTCATGACCATCGGCGTTACATCACGTGGGACCCGTCGCTCGTCGATGAGGCAACGAACCACATCGAAGTCCGTTTGTGAGGCCGCCGGGAAGCCAACCTCGATCTCCTTGAACCCAAGGTGAACGAGCTCCTCGAACAGTCGCAGTTTGCGTGTGGCGTTCATTGGCTCGAACAATGCCTGGTTGCCATCGCGCAGATCGGTGGTGAGCCAGACCGGAGCCTCGTTGATGGTGCGAGAAGGCCAGCGACGGTCAGCTAAATCGATGGGCGGAAAGGGGCGGTACTTGTTTTCCGGATGCTGGAGCATGGTGACGACCTCGAACAGAAGATGGAGAACAGTGAAGATCTCCCCTGCCTGCCGAGGCAGGCTGTTCAAGGCCGGGGTCTGGGGGAGGTCAACGAACGCATGCAGTACTCTGCCGCGATGACAGACCCCGGCAACAGCTCAGGGTCAGCGATAGTCGATCGAAGGCCTGCATGATCATGAGAGACGCTCCCGGGGTGGTGGGGACACGGCGTAGTGATGTGGTGCTGGTCAGCATAAGCGCTGACCCACTGATCATCTCTCGCCATCTGGTCGATCATTGTCGCGAAATGGTCATAGCGCTGATAATCTTCCCTATCAACATTGCCACCGATGGCTGCTGCGATGGTCGATATCACCAGTCTCCACAATGCTATGGACATGCCGGTCACTGGTATTGCCATCGACTATCCGAGTGGCCACGTGGTGGAACCTCACAGCCATCCTCGCTCGCAACTGCTCTATGCCATTCAGGGTGTTCTGGTGGTCGAGACTCAAGTTGGCCGCTGGGTAACCCCGCCGAGCCGTGGAGTCTGGCTGCAGGCTGGCACCCAACATTCGCTACGTATGCGGGGGGCCGCACAAGTACGCAGCCTGTTCATCAATCCAGACGCGATCCCGGGACTACCGACAAGCGATTGCGTCATCGCCATCTCCCCGCTGCTGCGCGAGCTGATCCTGGCGGCCACACAGCTTGCGGACCACTATTCCAGCGACAGCCGTGATGCTCGACTTGTACGGCTACTACTGGATGAGCTGTGTACACTGCCGGTACTGCCGCTTCACCTGCCCTGGCCAGATGACAAACGCATCGCCCACGTCTGCAGAACACTGTCCGATCAGCCTGCTGTCAATCTCTCCGCCAATGAGTGGGCCCGACAGCTGGCCATGAGTCCGAAAACCTTTCATCGCCGTTTTCTGCTCAGCACCGGCGTGACCTTCGGCCGTTGGAGACAGCAGGCACGGCTACTGTATTCACTGGAGTGTCTGGCCCAGGGAGAGTCGGTACTGGGGGTTGCCTTGCAGCACGGCTACAGCAGTCAAAGCGCCTTTGCCGCGGCCTTCAAGCGCCAGTTCGGCGTGCCGCCTTCGGCTTTCTACCGAGCCACCGAGCCTGATCTCAGCAGCCAGCAGGAGACCTCGGAGGCGCCGAATACCGAGGCGTAGTTGTTTGCCGACGGCGTTGTTGCCATCTCTACACAGTTGACCAGTGAAGCAGCCAGGGTATCTTGTCAGCATACAACTCGTACGTCCGCTGACACCGTCACTGGACTTCGAAACGGAGACTCCCATGCGTTGGAAAACCTACATTGCTTCAGCAGTCGCGGTGGCAACATTGACGGCCTGTTCCACTTCGCCCACTGGTCGCTCACAGATGCTGCTGATGAGCGAGAATGACCTTAGCCAGATGGGTGCCCAGGCCTTCAGTCAATATCAGCAACAATTGCCGACGGTCGGCGGCGCACAACTGAATTATGTGCAGTGTGTGACCAATGACATCGTTGCGGTACTACCGCCCGAACAGCGTGACCAGAACTGGCAGGTCAAGGTATTCGAGTCAGAAGAGGCCAACGCCTTCGCGCTGCCGGGTGGCTATGTCGGCGTCAATACCGGGCTACTCGAGATCGCGACCACTCAGGACCAACTGGCCAGCGTCATCGGCCACGAGATCGGTCACGTGCTGGCTCACCACGCCAACGAGCGCGCTTCCACCCAGAGCGCCACCCAGCTCGGCATGTCGGTTGTCGGCACCGCACTGGGCGCCAATGGCGTGGCCGGTAGCGATCAGATCATGGCGGCGATGGGCATGGGCGCCCAGTACGGAGTGCTGCTGCCCTTCTCGCGAAGCCATGAAAGCGAAGCCGATACCATCGGCCTGCAGTTGATGGCCGACGCTGGATTCAATCCCCAGGCCAGCATCGAACTGTGGCAGAACATGGAACAGGCTGGTGGTGGCGCACCTCCCGAGTGGATGTCTACGCACCCCAGCCATGGCAGCCGTATTGCCGGCCTTGAAGCCGGCATGGGCGATGCCATGGGCCGTTATCAGCGCGCCCAGGCCGCCGGCCGTAGCCCCAGCTGCAAGGCGTGACCATGACCCGCACTCGCCTCGGTTTGCTGTTGTTGGTGGTTCCCGTGGTGGTGCTGCTGGGCTTGTATTTCGTCGAGTGGAGCGATATTCGCCAATGCCAGCTCGTCGAAAAGGGTCACTGGGACTATCTCGCTTCGGTCTGTCGGGATAGTCCCCAACCCTTCGTGCCCTGGGTCGTTCGCCACCCCTGGCTGGTCAATGGTGGCCTGTTGGTCTCGGTGGCAGGTCTCGGGCTCTGCATGCTGGGGCTTTATCGGCGACGCTGAACATCCACTGGATTGAACGCCTGGAGCTGGATCACTCGCTTACCAGGCCCACGGCGATTACCACTTACCAATAGGCCACACAGCGCCTCAGCCCAGCTTTCCAGGCCATCGATCACTTCCAGCGGTGCCGCAAAGGCTGAGGCAGGAGGCGATGCTGCCTGCTGCTGAAAACGGCCCCAATGCTCGGCTTCATGTCCCGGCACCACGAAGGGTTGCAGGCGCGCTCCAACCGACACCAGGCGTTGCAGGTTGGGTGGCGCTCGGCGTGGCTCGGCTTCGTTGTACTGGCTGACCAACCCGCAGAGCACTACACGGCCGTGTGAACGCACTGCGTCGATGGCCGAGGCAAAGGTCGCGCCACCCAGTTGCTCCATATGCAGATCGAGCCCTCCCGGAGCCAGCTGACGCAGCTGTTCGGCAAACACTTCGGGACTGCCATGATCCAACACTCCCGTCACACCCAGCGACGACAGCCACTCGCGGCCTGCGCTACTGCCCGCGGATGCCAGCACTCGTGCGCCACTGGTCAACGCCCATTGCACCGCCAGTGATCCTACGGCCCCGGCGCCTCCGGTCACCAGCACCGTGTCGCTGGCTCGAGGCCTGGCGTAGTGGCACATCGCCAACCACGCAGTAAACCCCGTCATACCTCGAGCGTGCAGCCAGTCCACAGGGGCTGTCTGCTGGGCACCAAACACCAGCGGTGGCAATGCTCCTCTTTCGGAGGAGAACCTCACGAGGCCATGACGCGCCACAGGCAAATGCCCCACCACCCAGTCTCCAGACGCGACCTTATCGCCTACCTCGCTGCCGACCTCCAGCACCCGGCCTAGCCCCCAGGCCGAAAGATAGCTACCGGAGGTCCATTTACCCATGCCATCACGATTCAAATAGTCGTAGCCGGATGACTGCATGCGGGTACGCATATAGGGATCGACGGATAGCCAGCAGACCTCGACCAGCACCTCGTCTTTCGCGGGTGCTGACAGTGTCCGCTGCGTCAGCTCGAGGTCACCGGGTACCAATTTGCCTTGCGGGGTCTGTCGCAGGCGCCAGGCCTCGGTCTCACTGGAGCTGTGAGCGCAGCTCATCCAGCACTCCATCGACAGCGGGGCGAACACCACGCCACAGTTCGAAGGAGGCCGCAGCCTGCCCGACCAGCATGCCCAGACCATCGATTCCGCGTGCGCCCTGGCGCTGTGCCCAGGCAAGAAATACCGTGGGCTCGGCGCCATACATCATGTCGTAGGCGACACCGCCATCCGCAAACAAGCTGTCGGGTAACGGTGGTAGATCGCCGGCCAGACTGGCACTGGTGCCGTTGATCACCAGATCGTACTGGCCATCGATGCCATCCAGACCCGCGCCTTCGATCGCACCCAGCGCCGCGAAGTCCTGAGCCAGCTCAATGGCCTTCTCGGCGGTACGATTGACGACCTTGATCTGTCGGGGCTTCTCGGCCAACAAGGGTTCCAGCACGCCACGCACCGCACCACCGGCACCCAGCACCAGAATACGAGCAGCTTCCAGCATGACATCGTTGCGACGCAGATCCGCCACCAGACCAACACCATCGGTGGTATCGCCCCAGGTAGTGCCATCCTCGTGCAACACCAGGGTATTCACTGCACCGGCGCGACGCGCCTGATCGCTGAGTTGATCGCACAGCTGCCAGGCATCCTGCTTGAAAGGCACTGTGACATTGGCACCTCGCCCGCCTTTGGACACGAAAGCGCGCCAGGCACCCGCAAAGTCATCCAAGGGTGCCTCGATGGCAACGTACTCCATCTGCTGGCCCGTCTCGGCAGCAAACGCAGCATGAATGGCCGGGGATTTCGAATGGCCGATCGGGTGGCCAAAGACGCAATAACGGTCGGTCATGCTGTCTCCTGTGAAGGTGGAGTCTCGCCCAGCCAGTCGCGTGGGCGCAGAAAGTCATCAAGAGCTGCCTCGGCAGAACCGGGCTCGGGCCGATAGTCGTACTCCCAGCGTGCCAGCGGAGGCATCGACATCAGAATCGACTCGGTACGGCCACCACTCTGAAGGCCAAACAGGGTGCCACGATCCCAGACCAGATTGAATTCCACGTAGCGTCCGCGGCGATACAGCTGGAACTGACGCTCTCGCTCGCCCCAGGCGTCATGGCGGCGGCGTTCGACAATCGGTAGATAGGCATCAAGGAAGGCATCACCCACCGCACGCTGGAAGGCATGGCAACGCTCGAATCCCCATTCGTTCAGGTCATCGAAGAACAGGCCGCCAACACCACGCGTCTCGTTACGGTGCTTGAGCATGAAGTAGTCATCGCACCAGTCCTTGTAGCGTGCATAGACATCATCGCCGAAGGGTGTGCATAGATCAGATGCCACCTGGTGCCAATGACGCGCATCTTGCCAACGGGGATAGAAAGGCGTCAGATCAAAGCCGCCACCGAACCACCATACCGGTGCATCGCCCTCTGCCTCGGCAATGAAGAAACGCACATTGCCATGGCTGGTAGGTACGTGTGGATTCTCCGGATGCAGCACCCAGGATACGCCAACCGCATGGAAACCGCGCCCAGCCAACTCCGGACGCGCGGCGGTGGCCGAAGGCGGCAACTGGCTACCATGGACATGCGAGAAATTGACGCCGCCCTTCTCGAACAGTGCGCCATTCTCGATCACCCTGGAGCGGCCACCACCACCAGCCTCTCGTTGCCAGCTATCCTCGCGAAACGTGGCCTTGCCATCGGCCCGCGCCAGGCTGTCACACAACCGATCCTGCAGGTCGAGCAGGTAATCCTTCACGGTTTCAAGGTTGGGCTGAGTCACGGAGTGCCTCCAGAGCGTAGTGATCGAATCATGAACGGCGGGCCGGGAGCTGTCGGTTCAACTGCGCAGCGTGTCGCCACTCAGCAGGTCTCGAATGGTACTGGGCCGCGGATTCCCCCCCAGAGGGCCAGCCAGGATCGCATCCAACTCATCGGCAAAGGTGGCGCGGATCGCCGCCTCGCTCATCGCCGGAGTCTCTCCCGCGTGGTTGGCCGATGTCGACACCAGCGGTCCTCCGAAAGCACGGCACAACGCCTGGACACCGGAGTGGTCGCTGACTCTGAGCGCAACACAGGGGTGGCTGCCCCTTACCAGGCTGGGAGTATGTCCGTTGTCCGGTACCAGCCATGTATTGGGGCCAGGCCAGGAGGCATTGAGCGTGGCCAACTGTTGAGCCGTCAGTCCCTCGAGCCAGGGAGAAAACTGATCGATATCCGCAGCAACCAGAATCACGCCCTTGGCAGGATCACGCTGCTTGATGTCGAGTAGGCGCGTCAATGCAGAGGAGTTGAAGGGATCACACCCCAACCCCCAGACGGCTTCGGTAGGATAGGCAATTACACCGCCACGGCTCAGGGCCTCGACGGCGTCGGCAAGTTGAGTTCTGGTGTTCATCACGTGTTATTCATCGGCAGGGGCAGGACGGTCCACACCCTTGTGTCACCTGGTACGGCATCGACCTGCACAAGTGGTGTCGGCACATGCTACCACGCCCATGCCATCAACGCTGGCCCCTCACTGAGGCACTCGCACCCATCCGCCTGCAACCAGCATCGCTCGCCCCTCGATTTCGAGATGCATGAGCTCACGCTGACAAGGCGCCACCTGCCAGCCACTCAGATCCACCAGCGCATCCAGCGGCGTAGGGGTTGCGCTCAACCAACGCAACAACGGGGACGCGTCCTCCTCTGTCACAACCTCTGTCACAACCTCTGTCACATCCTCTCTCGCACCCTCCTTCGTACCTTCTCTCGCCTTCTTTCCAGCCACCTCTTCTGTCAATTCTTTTGTCAGCTCTTTTGACAATTCTCCTGCAGGCTCTCCAGCAACGGCGCCATCAGTCTCAGCATCGGAACTCGGCGGTGACTGCGGGCACCGAAGAGCCGGTAACCAATGACTCAACTCGGCCAGCACGTCGTCAACGTCGCGCACCAGAGCCGCCCCATCTCTAATCAGCTGTAGGCACCCTCTCGCCTGGGGAACACCAAGCGCTCCAGGCAAGGCCATCACCTCCCGCCCCTGTTCCAGCGCCAGACGGGCACTTATCAAGGTCCCGCTTCGTTCAGCAGCCTCGATCACCACGACCCCGCAACTCAGGCCAGTGACGATACGATTGCGTGATGGAAAATCGCCGGCTCGCGGTTGCATGGCAAGCGGGCGCTGAGCCAGCAACAAACCTCCCTCGTCTCGCAAACGCTGGTAGAGCCCGGCATGTCGGGAGGGATAGACCACATCAACACCGCCCGGCAACACCGCGATGCTGACTCCTCCTGCATCCATGGCGGCAGTCTGGGCGGCACCATCGATTCCCAGCGCCATGCCACTAACCAACGTCCAGCCTGCATCGCATAATCCCGCTGCAAAATGGCTCGCGTGATGCAACCCGGCACGAGTCGGCCGTCGCGAACCGACCATTGCCACGCAGGGTGCATGCAACGCTTCCAGTGAACCTTCTGCCCATAGAATTGCTGGCGGGTCCGCGATCTCACTGAGCAAACGCGGCCAGAGCGCATGATCAGGATGGAGAAGATAACGATGCGGCTTCGCCTGCTGCCACTCCAGCATCCGCTGGACATAATCGTGAAAAGGGCTTCGCTGAGGATGATCCAACCAAAGGCGCAGAGCCGTGGCTGAGGGCGCTGGCAGGTTCGCCAGCCAACCCTGAGGCCACTGCGGAGCCAGATTGCGCAGCCCAGCCAGACGAACAGGGCCGACTTTCGGTAAGGCACTGAGTACCAACCAGCGAATGGCGGACTGGTATTCATCTTTCACCGGTACTGGTATGAGCGTCATCCATGAGCTCTCCTTGTGCATCCAGCCACAGTGTAGGTACCACTGCCTCGATGCCCGCCGGTATCCTGCGCCGCTTCAGGCGCCAGCATGTTTCCGCACACATTCGAACAATGGAATATTCGCGTACGGCTTATGTTGCTGCGTGGCAACCGGGCGCTGGCATGTCCCTGCGCATCATCGGACGCTGGCATGTTCCTGCGCGGCACCGGGCGCAGTCATGTTATAGTTACAAACAATTGTCCGAATAGTCGGCTCCCTCTATTGGAGAGGCCGGCAGTGGTCGTACAATGACCCTCAGACTCCAAGATGATTGCAACGGCGGTACCAACACCATGGCTAAACTCACGATCCTCGAGTTTCCCGACGAAAGGCTGCGGACCAAAGCCGCGCCTGTAGAGACTGTCGACGACGAGGTCCGCCAGCTGGTCGATGACATGCTGGAAACCATGTACGCCGCGCCGGGTATCGGCCTTGCCGCCACCCAGGTCGACGTGCATCGCCGTGTCATCGTGATCGATGTCAGCGAGGACCAATCTCAACCCTGGGTGCTGATCAACCCGGAAGTCACTCTGCTTGGCGAAGAACGCGAGCCAATGCAGGAAGGCTGCCTGTCGATTCCTGAATATTTCGCCGAAGTACCGCGCGCACTGCGTGTGCAGCTCAAGGCGCTGGATCGTGACGGCAGCCCTTACGAGACCGAGGCGGATGGCCTGCTGGCCCACTGCATTCAGCACGAGCTGGATCACCTCGAAGGCGTGCTCTTCGTTGATTACCTGTCGCCGCTCAAGCGTGACCGTGTACTCAAGAAGATGAACAAGCGCCACCGCATGACGCAGAGCGCTTGACCCCCATCGCATGAATACGGGTCGCCTGAACACGACCTGATGGCGAAGGCCAGCAGCGATTTTCACGTTGCTGGCCTTCTTCGTTTCCGCTCGCGTCCGTTAAAATGACAGCGCATTCTCCAGCAAGGCCCAGACCACATGACTCGACCGCTACGCGTGATCTTCGCTGGCACTCCCGACTTTGCTGCCGATAGCCTCGCAGCCATCCTCGCCAGCTCCCACGATGTAATCGCCGTGCTGACTCAGCCAGATCGACCCGCCGGGCGCGGTCGCAAATTGACCCCCAGTCCAGTCAAGGCGTTGGCACTGGAACATGGACTTCCGGTCCACCAGCCGCTGAGTCTCAAACAGCAAGACGCACAACAGCTGCTGGCCGATATGTCTGCCGACATCATGGTCGTGGTTGCCTATGGACTGATCCTGCCTCAAGCAGTGCTCGACCTGCCGCGCCTCGGTTGCCTCAATGTTCATGCGTCACTGCTACCGCGCTGGCGCGGCGCAGCACCGATCCAACGTGCCATTGAAGCGGGCGACTCGGAAAGCGGCGTCACCATCATGCAGATGGATGCGGGGCTGGATACCGGAGATATGCTGCTGATCCGCAAAACTCCCATTGCTACCGAGACCACCGGTGGAGAGCTGCACGACCGCCTGGCTCAGATCGGTGGTAAAGCTATTGTCGAGGCTCTGGATGCCCTCGCGGATCAAGGGTTGCACGCCACCCCTCAGCCCAGCGAAGGTGTGACCTACGCCGCCAAGCTTTCCAAGGCGGAAGCGGAACTCGACTTCCATGAGGATGCCGCGCCACTGGCCGCTCGTGTTCGCGCCTTCAACCCCTGGCCGGTCACCTGGTGTACGCTGGGCAACGAACGTCTGCGAGTACTGATGGCCCATGCCACGGATGATGGTGAACCTGTGAACCCAGGTACTCTGGTCGATAATCAAGGGCAGTTGCTTATCAGCTGCGGCAATGACGGCCGCCAACGGCTGGCCATCACTCAAGCCCAGTTGCCCGGCGGCAAGGCTCTGGCAACCACAGACCTGCTACGCTCGCGCGCCGAGCGTTTTGCCATCGGCACCCAGCTGGGGAGCCCTCATTCAGGTAAGGCCGAGACGGAGATGACCTCATGACCGATGACACTTCCGCCACTGCCTCGGGTCGTCCGCGCCGAGCTCGCAACGGCAAGGCAACACCCAGCGCCAAGGGAGACTGCGTTCGCGCTGCCGCCGCCAGAGCCCTGGTTCCGGTCATCACCGGCAAGGGCTCGCTGAACAACCTGGATGATCACCAGGTGGTGGCCCGCGACCGGGCCCTGTTCAAGGCCATGTGTTACGGCACTTGCCGCACCCTGCCACGCCTCGAAGCGCTGGCGGCCAAGCTGCTGGAGAAACCCTTCAAGAGCCGTGACGCCGACGTCCAGGCATTGCTGCTGCTGGGCATCTTCCAACTGCTGTACTTGCGCATCCCGGCCCACGCCGCGGTAGGCGAAACGGCCGGAGCGGCCCGCCTGCTCGGCAAGGCATGGGCGACACGGGTGCTGAATGGCTGCCTGAGGCGCCTGCAGAGAGAAGCCTCCACGCTCGAGGCTGAGGTCGACAAGGACCCAGCGGTCGAGCTGCTGCACCCCCGCTGGTGGATGAAAATGATCCGCGATGCATGGCCGGACGACTGGCGTGCGGTGCTTGAGGCCAACAATCAGCCCGGTCCGATGACCTTGCGCGTCAACCGCCGCTACAACGACCGTGAAAGCTACATCGATATTCTCGATAGCGCGGGAATCTCGGCACATCTGTGTGCGCATGCGCCAGATGCCATCACTCTGGACAGTTCCCGGGATGTCGAGGCACTCCCCGGATTCGCCGAAGGCCATGTCAGCGTTCAGGATGAAGCCGCTCAGTTGTCCGCGGTAATGCTCGGCCCGGTGATCGCCCCACGACCTGGCGCCAGGGTGCTCGATGCCTGCTGCGCACCGGGCGGCAAGACAGCTCATCTACTGGAACTGTTTGATATCGAGTTGCAGGCCATCGACTCGGATGCCGCACGTCTGGCCAGAGTCGAAGATACCCTGAGCCGTCTGGGGCTCTCGGCGCGCCTCGCCCAGGGTGATGCCACCGAGCGTGACTGGTGGGACGGCACCCAGTTCGATGCCATTCTGCTGGATGCGCCCTGCTCCGGTAGTGGCGTCATCCGTCGCCATCCAGACATCAAACGCCTTCGCCGTCAGTCGGATATCGCTCAGTTAGCCGAGCTTCAGGCACAGCTGCTGGACAACCTCTGGGGACTGCTCAAGCCGGGTGGCACTCTGCTTTATGCCACCTGCTCGGTACTCCCTCAGGAGAATAGCGACCAGGTAGCAGCCTTCCTCGAACGCACCCCCGACGCCCAACTCAATATGCCGGAAGGCATTGGCTGGGGCCGCGATACATCGCCTGGCCGGCAGTTGCTACCGGTTGTCGACGGTCATGATGGCTTTTTCTATGCCAGGCTAATGAAAACCCGGCCACAATAACCAGCACCAGGCCGGGCCAGCCAGAAGCCGCCGGTGGCTGTGCGGCTCAACGCAAGGTATCGCCCGGCGCTGCGTCGTCATGCAGCACCTCTCTCGACTTTCAAGGGAAACAACATGAGCCAGCACGTCTACAAGCACATCGAACTGACCGGTTCATCGGAGATCAGCATCGAGGATGCCATCCAACGCGCTATCTCTCGTGCCTCGGAGAGCATCCACAATATGCGCTGGTTTGAAGTACTCGACACCCGTGGACACATCGAGAACGGCCGTGTCGCCCACTGGCAGGTAACGCTCAAGGTCGGCTTCACGCTCGACTGACAGCTTGCACTGTTCACGACGCGGCCCCCGTGCAATGGCACAGCCGTCTCCCGGCTGTGCTTGATGCGCTCCCGTGCCTGTTCCACGGTTGTCAGCCAGGGTATGCTGGCCGCCACATTGCGGCGTGTTGGAGCTCCATCATGCTGATATCGCCACTGAATACGGCATATCAGGGCAGGGGCACCGGGCGCTGGATCAATCGCTGCGGATAAAACGACGATGAAGATCATCATTCTCGGCGCCGGCCAGGTCGGCGGCACTCTGGCAGAACACCTGGCACGTGAAGAGAACGACATCACGGTAGTGGACACCGAAGGTGAAAAGCTCCGCGAGCTGCATACCCGTCTCGACATCCGCACCGTCATCGGTCCCGCTTCCTACCCCATGGTATTGCGTCAGGCGGGCTGTGAAGACGCCGATATGTTGATCGCGGTGACCAACTCCGACGAAGTCAACATGATTGCCTGTCAGGTCGCCCATACCCTGTTCCGCACCCCGACCAAGATCGCCCGCGTGCGTGCTACGGCCTACCTGACACGCAAGGGGTTGTTCGCCCACGAAGCCGTACCGATCGACGTGCTGATCAGTCCCGAACAGGTGGTCACGGACCATATCCGTCGCCTGATCGAGCACCCTGGTGCGCTGCAGGTTCTCGAGTTCGCCGGAGGCCTCGTGCAACTGGTGGCGGTCAAAGCCTTCTATGGCGGTCCACTGGTTGGCCAGGAATTGGGCTTCCTGCGTCGCCACATGCCCAGCGTCGATACTCGAGTCGCAGCCATCTATCGCCGCAACCGGCCTATCATCCCGCGTGGCGATACGGTCATCGAAGCCGACGATGAAGTGTTCTTCATCGCCGCTCGTCGTGATATCCGCGCGGTAATGAGCGAACTACGCCGCCTTGATCGTGATTTCCGACGTGTGATCATTGCCGGTGGTGGCAACATCGGTGAGCGCCTTGCCGAGCACCTCGAGCACAGCCACCAGGTCAAGATGATCGAGCACAATCTCGAGCGTTGTACCCAGCTGTCCGAGCGCCTCGATCGCACCGTGGTGCTGCATGGCAGTGCCACCAGCAAGCGTCTACTTGAAGAAGAGAATATCGAAGACTGCGATATCTTCTGCGCTCTGACCAATGACGATGAGGTCAACATCATGTCATCGATGCTGGCCAAGCGCATGGGCGCCAAGAAGGTTCTGACGCTGATCAACAACGCAGCCTATGTCGACCTCGTTCAGGGTGGCGAGATCGATATCGCCATCTCTCCCCAGCAGGCCACGATAGGGAGCTTGCTGACCCACGTCCGGCGTGGCGATATCGTCAATGTCCACTCGCTGCGCCGTGGTGCCGCCGAAGCGATCGAGGCGATTGCCCATGGTGACCGGCAATCATCACGCGTCGTCGGGCGCGCCATCGGCGATATCGAACTGCCCGCGGGCACGACCATCGGCGCAATCGTACGCGGCAAGGAGGTACTGATCGCTCATGACGACGTGGTCGTCGAGAGTGGCGATCACGTGATCCTGTTCGTGATCGACAAACGCCGTATTCGTGACGTCGAACGACTCTTCCAGGTAGGGCTGTCCTTCTTTTGATGCGCAAACAACAGGCAAGGCGTAGTTCACGGATCAGGAGGGACACATGAGCCTGCGCATGATTCTGCGCATACTCGGGCTGCTGCTGATGATGTTCAGCCTGACCATGGTGCCGCCCATCCTCATATCGCTGCTGTTCGGCGACCACATGTGGTATGCCTTCGTCGTGGCCATAGGCATCACGGTGCTGACCGGCGCCCTGATGTTCCTGCCCAATCGCAAGGCACGCCGCGAGCTGCGCACCCGCGACGGCTTCCTGATCGCGGCGATGTTCTGGACCGTGCTCGGCCTGTTCGGCTCGCTGCCATTGATGCTTACTGGCGATCTGGCGCTGACGCCCACCGATGCCATCTTCGAGTCTTTCTCGGGGCTGACCACCACCGGTGCCACCGTGATCACCGGCATCGAGTTCCTGCCCGAATCGATCCTCTACTATCGCCAGCAGCTGCAATGGCTCGGCGGTATGGGGATCGTGGTGCTGGCGGTGGCGATCCTGCCGACGCTGGGCGTTGGCGGCATGGCCCTGTATCGCACCGAAATCCCGGGGCCGCTCAAGGACTCCAAGCTGACCCCCCGCATCACCGAAACCGCCAAGGCACTCTGGTACATCTATGCGGCTCTGACCGTTACCTGCATGCTGGCGTACATGGCGACGGGCATGGGCTGGTTCGATGCCTTGTCACACAGCTTCTCGACCGTGGCCATTGGCGGCTTTTCCACCTATGACGGCAGCATCGGCCACTTCGACAGCGCAGCCATCGAACTGGTCTGCGTGGTATTCATGCTGGTTTCAGCGATGAGTTTCAGCCTGCACTTCATCGCCTGGCGCGAACGTAGCTTGCGTCACTATCTGGCTGACCCCGAAGCTCGCTTTCTGCTGCTCTACCTCAGCGGCCTGGTGGCAATCACAGTGGTGGGACTATGGCTGACCGGAACCTCGGATACCCTCGAGGGGCTCCGACATGGGCTGTTCGAAGTGGTCTCGGTAGCCACCACCTCCGGCTTCTCGGTCGCCGACTTCTCGACCTGGCCAGGCGCCTTGCCACTGCTGCTGTTCATGGCTGCCTTTGTTGGCGCCAGCTCCGGCTCCACGGGCGGCGGCATAAAGGTGATCCGTATTATTCTGATCATCAAGCAAGGCATGCGTGAGGTCATGCGCCTGATCCATCCCAATGCGGTGATTGCGGTCAAGGTCGGCAAGGTCAGCGTGCCGGACAGCATCGCCCAGGCGGTATGGGGCTTCTTCTCGGCCTATGTGCTGCTGTTCTTTCTGATGATGGCCGGCGTCATGGCAACGGGTGTTGATCAGATCACAGCGTGGTCAACCGTGGGCTCAGCGCTCAACAACCTCGGCCCTGCGCTGGGTGATGCCAGTCTGCACTATGGTGACCTGCCCTCGGCTGCCAAATGGATTCTGGTACTGGCAATGCTGATGGGCCGCCTGGAAATCTTCACCGTTCTGGTACTGTTCACTCCGGCGTTCTGGCGTAAATAGGGAAACATTGCAGAACAACCCGGCTCATTGCAGCCTGCGACCTTACGGCGTTTGGCGTACCCACCGGGTTCATGGATAATCAACCCCTCATTCTTGTACGAGCCCTTCAGGTTCTGGCGGAAACAGGTTCATGACGGAAACAGCGCTAGCCGAACCGGCGGCTCAGACTCATACCGGCCCGCGCCGCGATATAAGCGTCGGCGATACCGTATTCACACTGCTCGGCACAGCCCATGTCAGTGCCGAGAGTGCCAATGAAGTGCGTGAGCTGATCGATTCAGGTGAGTTCGACGCCGTAGCCATCGAGCTATGTGACGCCCGTCACAGCAATCTGGCCAACCCCGACGCACTGGCCGAACAGGATCTGTTCGAGATCTTTCGTCAGGGCAAGGCCGGCATGGTCGCCGCCAATCTGGCCCTCGGTGCCTTCCAGCAACGGATTGCCGAACAATCCGGTATCGAACCGGGTGCCGAGATGCGCGCCGCTCTGGAAGCCAGCCAGCGCCATGAGTTGCCGTTGCTGCTGATTGATCGTGATGTGGGTATTACCCTCAAGCGCATTTACCAGAACGTTCCCTGGTGGCAGCGAACCACACTGATCTCGGGGTTGCTCGGCAGCGTCCTTTCACGGCAGGAAGTCTCCGCCGAGGACGTCGAGAAACTCAAGCAAGGGGATGTGCTGGAATCCACTTTCAGCGAGTTTGCCAGCGAGTCGGAAACCCTCTACACCCCATTGATCAGCGAGCGTGACCGCTACATGGTCATGCGCCTCGCACAACAGTGCCCCCCCGGTAAATTCACGCGAGTGCTGGTGGTCATCGGCGCAGGCCACCTCAAAGGCATGGCTGAGCACCTCGAAGGTCCTGCCAGTACAGAGCCCGAAAAGGAAATCGCTGAACTCGAGGCGATCCGACCGCGTTCCGGCATCTGGAAGTGGATTCCCTGGCTGATCACCGCCCTGGTGCTGACAGGCTTCGCCATCGGCTTCTCACGCAATACCGATCTTGGTTGGCAGTTGGTCGGTGAATGGTTTGTCATCAACGGCGTGCTGGCCGGTATCGGTACGCTTATCGCCCTCGCTCACCCGATAACGATTATTGCGACGGTGTTTGCCGCACCCTTGACCTCGCTCAATCCCACCATCGGTGCCGGCTTCGTTGCCGCTGGGGTCGAGTTGGCCATGCGCAAACCCAAGGTCAGGGACTTCTCGACCCTACGCCATGACGTCACATCCCTGAAGGGCTGGTGGCGAAACCGCGTATCGCGCACGTTGCTGGTGTTCATCGGCGCCACCATAGGCTCCGCTGCGGGCACCTGGATCGCAGGCTTGAAGATCGCCGGTAGCCTGCTGGGCTGATATCTCCCGCTTCTGGCCCTCAGCATGCAATCAGGCAAACGCTACGTCACTGCCTGATTGCATGCCTGGACTCTGCATACTTCCCCTCACACCTGCCTCGAAAACCGGAATTCTCCTACCCTGCGCGTGGTTGTTGCGTGCTTGCCGATATTGGTCAGACAACGTCATATAAAGCCTGGTCAACAATCGAGGTATCCGAGATGGGCATGTTTGATTTTGTGAAGTCGGTGGGAGAGAAGCTGGGTGTCGGTGAGAATCAGGCTCCCGAGGCCAAGGTGCTCAAGAGCGCACTCGATGCTCTGGGCCTCGGCACCGACAAGGTGGATGTTGATGTCGAGGGTGACAAGGTGGTGCTGAAAGGTGAAGTCGCCGAGCAGTCTGCCTTCGAGAAAGCCATCGTCGCCGTGGGTAATACCCTGGGCATTTCCAGGGTCGAGGCACAGGAACTCAAGGTCAGTGATTCCGGCACCACAGGCAAGGAACCGGTGTTCTACACAGTCAAATCCGGTGACAACCTCTGGAAGATTGCAGAAGCCAATTACGGCCAGGGCAAGGGCGGCAACTACACCCTTATCTTCGACGCCAACAAGCCAATGTTGTCTGATCCTGACAAGATCTATCCCGGTCAGGTACTGCGCATCCCTGAACTGAAAGACTGAAACTGAAACCCGAACTTGAAGACCGAACTTGAAGACCGAACTGAAAGCCCAGGCCGGTTGGTCAAACAGCCAGTTGATCAGATGGTCAGGCCCGAAGAGCCTGGCCTCCTTTCAAGCACGCCGCGCCAGCAGGCGTTGCATGGCTGGCGTCGGCTCAT